>JBHHTR010000075.1:0-10438 GCA_046753505.1 Thermodesulfobacteriota bacterium | reverse complement strand
TTTGGGCAGGCGTGGCGTTCCTTGAAAGCTCCCTCGACAGGGTGCTCGGAGATCGCCCCAGTTCCTCTGCTATTTTACGAAGACTCATACCGTCAATCATTAATTCCATTAGATTGTCACGTTCCGTAAGACTGAGATGCCTGTATCCTTTTCCCATAACCACTCAGAATACCAGCCATGAGCCACTTCCTCCAAGTGTTGCACTTCCTTATTGAACCTGGCGTTGGATAAAAAAAACGATTCCAGACAAAACTCATCTGTTTTGAAATCAATAATTGAGACTGCCGTGGATGCCAAAGAATTTGTTGTAGAAATTGGAGATACGGCAATTGATGTAGTCACAGACATTGATGTGTTAGAAAAAGTCCCTATTATTTCATGGGCGATAAAAGCTTTTACGTTGAAAGAAACTTATCAATTGAAACGGCTTCAAATAAATACAAAGGCTTTTTTAGAAGCACTATCTCAGTCTAATAAAGAAATAATTGTAAGATTTGCCAAAAGGCTGGAAGAGGATCCAATTTTTGCTGAGGAGTTTTCTGATACAGTTCTTTCAATATTGATCGAAAGTCAAAAGCCTATTAAAGCTACTATGGTGGGAAGCTTGGTAGTTGCTTTAGTACGTGGACAGATTAGTAAACAGGAGTTTGATGATATGTCTCTTCTTATTCAATCCTCCTCTGTCCCGGCTCTAACAGCACTACAATATTTTTTCAAAAGAACGAGGGGGAAACCATATGCACGAGAAGCACAGTGTCATGAAGAACCTTTGCTAATGTCCTTAGGGGTCGGAAGTAGAAATGGTGGCACATTTCAGATAAGTAAGATTGAAAAGAAACTGTTTTATTATGGCTGCAGGGATTTATTGTCAAATGATGAGGGGTATTTACCAGACGAATGGCAACGCAGTTTTGAAGGGTTACGTAGAGAGGATATGAATCTGTAACTTGATAGAATGAATAGGTGGATCGGCGGGACACGTCTCCGAATAAAACACCCGGTCGCGGGGTCAGGTCTTTAATCTTGCACAGCAACAGAAGCAGTAGAAAGGTCTGGCTATAATCAAAAAGAGGTTGCGGCTTTTCTCGGCCTTCACTATTCTCTAATCAGCAGAGTGATCAAATGGTACTCCTGTAATGCAAGAAACAAGAGCTCATGGGCACTCCCTCCCCCCAAAGAGTTGAGAGGGATACTACTGATCTGCGAAAATCTGTGTAATCTGCGGATTATAAAATAACAAATCATTTTCTCTCGCAAAGCCACAAAGATCGCAAAGAGATTTTCATTTCTTAGTACTCTTGGTGTTCTTGGCGTCTTTGTGTGAAACATTTCATTTCTTTCTGTCATTCTTTGCGCCTCTACGTCTTGGCGTGATACAGTTTTCTGCAAGGACACTGAGGAGAAGTACCATATCAGTATGCAATATTAGGGTCGGCGTCGAGTGAGATATCGTCCCTTCTCCCCCCCTTGAGGAGGTGGTATCCCGAAGCGGCTATGACGGCGCCGTTGTCGCTACAGAGGTTGGGCGGCGGGATGAAAACTTTGACACCCTCCTCTTCGCCTCGTCCTCGCAACCGCTCCCTGAGGCGTGAGTTGCAGGCAACTCCTCCGGCAAGAACCAGGTTCTCTACTCTACCCTCCCTGCACGCGGTGAAGGCCTTCCTCACGAGGACATCCACCACCGCCTCCTGGAAACTCGCGGCGATATCCCTTATCTCTCCTTCGGACGGTCCCCCGTTGATCCCCCTGACATGGTTCATGACCGCCGTCTTGATTCCGCTGAAGCTGAAGTCGAGGCTCTGCTTTGAGATGTAGGGACGCTTGAACGGCACGGCGGTCCGGTCCCCCTCCCTCGCCAGCCGATCAATGACAACCCCGCCCGGATAGGTGAAGCCGAGAAGCTTTGCCACCTTGTCGAATGCCTCACCGGCGGCGTCGTCCCTCGTATCTCCCAGCACCTCGTAGCTGGTGAAGCTCTCGTACCGGAAGAGGGTGGTGTGTCCCCCCGATACGACGAGGGCTATGAAGGGGAAGGCCGGTCTTTCAACGCTATTCAGGAAGGCCGCAAGTGGGTGGGCGACAATGTGATTCACCCCGACGAAGGGAATGTTACGGCTATAGGCAAGGGACTTGGCGAACGAGAGACCAATGAGGAGAGAGCCGAGAAGCCCCGGCCCCATCGTCACCCCGATCCCTTCAATCTCTTCAAACCCCCTACCCGACTGCCGCACAGCCTCCTCGACGACGGGGACAACCGTCTCTATATGCCGCCGGGAGGCAAGCTCCGGTACAATCCCGCCGTACCGCTCATGGATATCGTCCTGGGAGGAGACGACACTGGAGAGGATGGTCTCGCCGTCCTCCACCACGGATGCCGCCATATCGTCGCACGACGACTCAATGCCAAGGACAATCACGGCCGCTCCTCCGCGACTATAGTCTCCAGTGCCTTGAGGAACGCCGCGATCTCAGATGGGGTTGTAAAGTAGCCTGGACTGACACGGAGAGCGCCATCGGGATAGGTGCCTGCCACCTTGTGTGCCGAAGGGGCGCAGAGGAGGCCTGAACGAACCAATATCTCGTACTCACTGTCGAGGCGGTGCCCCACCTCCCCGGCACTCCACCCGTCTACGGTGAAGGAGAGGAGGCTGACACGTTTCGAGGCATCAAGGCTGCCTATGATGCGAACCCTTCTCATCCCCTTGAGGCCGTTGATGAGTTCTTCCATCACCTCCACCTCACGGCGCCTCACACGCTCCACACCCTCATCCATTATAAATTCCACCCCCGTACCGAGACCGCCGATCCCTGGAGTGTTCATCGTTCCGCTCTCATACCTCTCAGGCATCTCAACCGTCTCCCCCTCTTCTCCGGTGCCGCCGTCGATGAGTCTCAGCGGTTCAATCCCCTCCCTCACGTAGAGGAAACCTGTCCCCTGGGGGCCGTAGAGGGCCTTGTGCCCCGTTGCCGCCACGATATCGATACCCGATGATGTCACGTCAATGGGGAGGAGCCCCACCGTCTGGGCCGCGTCGATCATGAGGGGAACCCCCCTCCCGTGGCACACCTCGGCGATCTCACCTACAGGCTCTATCGTACCGAACAGATTTGAAGCGTGGGTAACACAGACGAGGCGCGTATCCGCCGTGATAGCCTCCCCTACCTCTTCGGGGAGCAGAGCGCCGTCGGGAGCCGTACCTACCCTCGTAACCCGTACCCCCTCCCTCTCCAGTCTCAGAACGGTATTGGCAACGGCGTTGTGCTCGATGGCCGTCGTCACCACATGGTCTCCCGGTTTTAACAGGCCCTTCAGAGCGAGGTTAATCGCCTCCGTCCCGCTCTTTGTGAAGATAATCCTCCCCGAATCGCCAATAGATAGAAGACGTGCAATCGACTCCCTCGCCTCAAAGATTACCCGCCCGGCATCGAGGGCCATCCTATGACTCCCCCTACCGGGATTCCCGCCGACCTGCCGCTGGATCTCGTCCACCCTACGGTAGACAGAGTCGGGCTTCGGAAAAGAGGTTGCGCCATTATCGAGATAGATCATGGCCCTATGATAACAGTTCAGGGAGAGAGTTCAAGGAGAGAGTTGGTTAGTTTCAGGTGGGATAAGGATCGGCGGCGATAAACACGGAGTAGGTCTTCCTTTTCCCGAAATACCGATGCAAGTCGTCTCGCAGTCTGTCGGACATAGGGCAACAGAGTCACGGAAGCCATTGAAAATATTACAGTTATGTTTTTGCGCTCAAAAACCAACTCTCAATAAAAACAGGTTTTTACAGAGAAAGTCCGACAGGCAGCTAAGGGGGAAGTGGCATACTTCCGATGGAAGTCGTTTCCGCTGCTGTTGCACTTCCACATTTAGGGTGTGATCATATTATGGTCCATCTCACTGCAACAGCGCTCCTCACGCCCCCATCCAGAGCCGCCACTAAAAGTTTTCATGCTATCACATATTCTTGACCTGTTATTTCTTAGCTGATAGAATGCGTCTCACTTGAGTTATGGATAATAAAGGAATAAAAAGAGTCGTCGTCGGCCCACTTGAGGTCAACTGTTACCTCGTATGGGATGGTGAAACGAGAGAGGCCGCCTGTATCGACCCCGGTGACAATGTGGAGAGGATACTCGACGCCGCCGAGGGGGAGCGTATTAATATCTCCCGCATCGTCAACACCCACGGCCACTTCGACCACATCGGCGGCAATAAAGCGCTGAAGAGCGCAACAGGCGCGCCCCTTGCAATGCACGGTGACGCCATACCCACAATGGAGGAGGCCATAAAACACGGCGCCATGTTCGGTATTGCCGTCACGCCATCGCCTCAGCCAGATACTATTCTCAGCGACGGAGACACCATCGAGATCGGCTCACTAACCCTCACCGTCATCCACACACCAGGCCATTCGAGAGGCGGCATATCGCTCTACGCCCCTTCGCTGCAAACTGTATTCACAGGCGACACCCTCTTTGCCGGAGGAATTGGCAGGACAGACCTTACGGGAGGCTCCTACGACCAGCTAATCGCCTCCATTAAGGAGAAGCTTCTTCCCCTCGACGATGAGACGGAGGTGATGCCGGGCCACGGGGATAAATCGACCATCGGAAGGGAGCAGACGAGTAACCCCTTTTTGGCGGCTTGTTAGCGTGTCCACCACGTTCTTTCTGTAGCCGGACGCTTTAGATCTCACCTCACGAGGGCTGAGGCCCTCGACTACGAAGCTCCGGCTGAATAACTACTCAGGAAATGCAGGAACGAGCCTGCCCTAAGAAGCTAAAAAGCTACAGCCTAAAAACCTGACCTATGTCCCTTAAAGATAAAAACATCATCCTCGGCGTAACGGGGGGAATAGCCGCATACAAGGCGCTGGAACTAACGAGGCTCATCGTGACGGCGGGGGGGAGGGTCTGGCCCGTCATGACGGCGTCGGCGACGGAGTTCATTCGTCCCCTCACCTTTGCCACCCTTGCCGGGAACCGTGTCTCTACGGGACTCTTCGATGGGAGCGGTGAAGACCATATAGCGCTGGCAAAGCGGGCCGACCTCGTCATTGTGGCGCCAGCGACGGCAAATATCATCGGCAAGGTTGCCTCCGGTATTGCCGACGACCTCCTCTCGACGGTTATCATGGCTACGGCAGCGCCCGTTCTCTTCGCCCCCGCCATGCACACCAGGATGTATGAAAACCAGATTGTCCGTGGGAATATCGAAAAGCTTAAACAGCTCGACTACCGCTTTGTCGGTCCAGAAGAGGGCGATCTCGCCTCCGGTGAGGAGGGGATGGGGAGGCTAGCCGACCCGGAGACGATAATCGAGGTGGCCATCACCTCCCTTGCACCAGAGGATATGGCGGATGAAAAAGTCCTCGTCACTGCCGGACCAACGCAGGAGGCCATCGATCCTGTCCGCTTCCTCTCCAACCGGTCGTCGGGGAGGATGGGGTACGCAATCGCCCAGGCTGCGAGGAGACGGGGCGCCACTGTAACCCTAGTGAGCGGCCCGACAACCCTGCCGCCGCCCGAAGGGGTAAGCGTTGTCCCCGTTTCCACCGCAGCCGAGATGGCCGCAGCCACCTTAAGCCGCTATCCCACATCAACCATTGTCATCATGGCCGCCGCCGTCTCCGACTTCAGGCCTGGGAGCGTAGCGGAGCAGAAGATCAAGAAGGGGAGCACTCCATCAACGCTGGAGTTGGAGGCAACGGAAGACATACTGAGTGAGATGGGGAGGAGGAAGAAGGGGCAGTTTCTCGTCGGTTTTGCCCTTGAAACGGAAAATCTTATAGACAACGCAAAGGGCAAGCTGGCAGAGAAGGGACTCGACCTCATAGCTGCCAACGATACGGGCAGCATCGACGGTCCATCAACCCGGATAACAGTGATAGAAAAAGGCGGCCAGGTGGAAGAACTCCCTCTCCTCTCAAAAGAGGAGGCCGCCGGTGCGCTCCTTGACAGGGTCAGGGAGATAAAAACCAGCAACCGGTAGCCCTCACTGGAACCTCTGAGCCAACGACTACCCCTGAAAGGGCCCCTCACCCCTGCCCTCTCCCCAAAGAGGGGGAGAGGGAGTTATTACCCCGCATTATTCACAAATGTACTCGCGCCCTCGCTTGCTCTTGAATCCACCAAGGCATTTGTTCTCAGTTGACCGTATCCACTGATACGGTACGCCATCCAAAAATAGCTGGTAAATCTAATTCCTGCGTGATAATCACGGCAATTCATGAATAATGCGGGTTAAACTTCTCCGCCCTTGAAGCAATAAACTGCGTGTGCGAACCAAAACCCTCCCTACGCCGATAGAACCATCGTGATGGCCCTCTCCATGGCCGGTTCCCACTCTTTACCGTTCCGCTTCATACCCTTCAATTTCTTTCTGATATGTTTTGCCGATGTGAGGCTGGCCTTGCCCGTAGGGTCACTCTTGAGGCAGGTTGCCTCCTTCCCATTAGTGAGCAGCCCTGTTACCGCGTCGTGGGAAAGGCGGTAGTAGACCATCCTCTCTCCTTTGCTGAGCTTCCACTGCGACCGCGACGAAAGGAGATCGATCATCCGGTGCCACCTCTTCATCCTCTGAAGGATGAGCATACTGGAGAAGATTGTCTTGTTCGTCCTAAAGGAGAGGGGGGTATCGCGGAGGACGGAGTCGAGAAAACGGTCGTGCTCCCTGTGCACCTCCCGTACAATCTCCTTCGGGATCTGCCATATCGAGCGGTCAACCAGCCCGTCGAAACGCATTTCCCAGTAGATGTGGCGGTGTATCCGTGTGGAAAAGGAGCTTATCATCCTCTCCGGTATGAAGAGGTTGTGAGAGATGGTGTCTGCCGCGAGGTGGCTCATGTAACCGTGGGCAAAAGCCATCTGGGCGTCACCCTCAGCCCTCTTTATGAGGTTAAAACCGAAGCGCCAGTTGTGGCAGTGCTCGATCTCATTGGCGAGGTTCTTACCCACGACAATATCGGCGCTGATGGTGCCGTAGAGGTAATCGTAGGGGAAGCGCTCGATGACAACCCTCACTGCCGGAGCAAGGAGAGCAGTATTATTCAGGATTTCCCTGCCAAGTTCCAGGTGCGTCGCCGGCCCCCATGCGTAGGCGTCCCCAGGCCAGAGGAGCGCTGCCACGACAACCAGTATAATGACTATATAGCTCATTTCTTTTATGTTATAGTACGACAGGTCTGTTGTAAAGGAGAAGGGAAGTGGATCGAAAGACACGATTTAATGAGTTGAAGGGGGAGACAATCAAACGCCTCTCTTACCTGATGGATATGGGGATCGACTTTCTCCCCCGTCCTCAGAATGGCAGGGAGAGTGTTAGTACGAAGTGTGACAGCCCTGCCCCATCCGGCGTAAAGATGACAGAGAGCCACCTCCCGAGCACGGGCAGAGTGATCGAGCCGATCAACGCTGATACTCCTGGCACAGCGCCGTCCAGTCGGGCGGGCAGAGCTTCCGGGAGCCTCAAGGCAATCAGGGAGGAGTTGGGTGAGTGCACCAGGTGCAGGCTGTCCGCCGACAGGAACAGGATCGTCTTCGGCGTGGGGAATCCGGATGCGGATATCGTCTTTGTCGGAGAGGGGCCTGGAAGGGACGAGGATCTCAAGGGAGAACCCTTTGTCGGAAGGGCGGGTCAGCTCCTCACGAAGATCATCGAGGCCATGGGGCTCACAAGGGATGACGTCTATATCTGCAACGTTGTCAAGTGCAGGCCGCCGAACAACCGGAACCCGGAGCCCGCTGAGATAGCAGCATGCAGGCCATTCCTCGAAAAACAGCTCGACGCCATAGAGCCGAGGTTCATCGTGGCCCTCGGAGGCCATGCGGCCCACACACTCCTCAATACCGAGACCCGTATCTCGGAGCTGAGGGGACACTTCCACCACTACCGGGCTAACATACGGGTGATGCCCACCTTCCACCCGGCCTACCTCCTCAGATACGCCAGCAAGAAGAAGGAGACCTGGGAGGATATGCAGCAGATCATGAAGGAGTTGAACCTTCCTGGCAAGAGCGGGAAGTAGGTTGTTGACTGATTAGCTTATGATTTTGTAGTATGCTTTAAAAGTCCCGGACAGGCTATTCTTATGAATAGAGTCGTCACATTCATCCTCTTCACCCTCTTAATTGGTCTCGCCCCACATGCAGATGCCGCTGTTGTCCACTACCTCAAGGTGAATGGCATCATCAACCCTGTCGTATCAGAGTTTATCACCAAAGGGATTGCAGTGGCAGAGGAGGAGAGGGCGGAGGCGATAGTTATTCAGATCGACACACCGGGCGGACTCGACCTCTCAATGAGAGACATTGTGAAAGCAATGCTCGCCTCGGAGGTTCCCGTTGTCGTCTATGTCGCCCCACCGGGATCACGGGCTGCCTCCGCCGGTCTCTTCATCACCTACGCGGCACACATTGCGGCCATGGCGCCCAGCACCAATATCGGTTCGGCCCATCCGGTGGCCATGGGTGGGGAGAAGATGGATGAGACGATGATAAAAAAGGTCGAAAATGACGCCGTCGCCTACTTACAGGGTATCGCAAAGAAGAGGGGGAGGAATGCCGAGTGGGCCGAAAAGGCGGTGAGGGAGAGTGTCAATGTCGCGGCTGAGGAGGCGGTCAAATTGAATGTTATCGACCTTATTGCACCCGACAGGGAGGCCCTCTTCGAGGCAATCAACGGCATGGAGGTAGAGGTAGTATCGGGGAAGAGGGTCATATCAACAAAGGGCGCCGCAGTGGTGGAGGTGGAGATGGGCCTCCGTTACAGGATACTCAAGGCGATCAGCAACCCCAACGTCGCCTACGTCCTGATGATGCTCGGCATGGTGGGTCTCTACTTCGAGCTCTCCAATCCCGGCGCGATCCTGCCGGGGGTCATAGGGGGCATATGCATCATCCTCGCCTTCTACTCCTTTCAGACCCTCTCCGTCAACTACGCCGGCCTCGCTCTGATAATCCTCGCCGCCGTATTTTTCATCGCCGAGGTGTTAGTGACAAGCTTCGGTCTCCTCGCCATCAGCG
The DNA here is from genome assembly GCA_046753505.1 of Thermodesulfobacteriota bacterium. Classification (GTDB taxonomy): domain Bacteria; phylum Desulfobacterota; class GWC2-55-46; order S146-70; family JAUXIU01; genus JBHHTR01. The sequence continues at coordinate 1,417 of JBHHTR010000075.1, read as the reverse complement.
GCCTCGTTGCGTTGGTTCTCGGATCCCTCATGCTTTTCGACTCCCCTCTCCCCTTCATGAGGCTATCCCTCTGGGTTCTTCTCCCGACGGTGACCTGCTTTGCAGCCATCTTCCTCGCTATCGTCTACTACGCCGTTCGAATACAGAAGAAGCGACCCTTCCTCGGTATCGGGAGTACCGGACTCATTGGTGAAGAAGGATTGGCAGAGACAGATATAAACCGGGGAGGCAAGGTCTTCCTCGACGGTGAATACTGGGAGGCATGGAGCGACGAACCGATCAAGAGTGGCGCACAGGTAAGGGTAGTGGAGATAAAGGGGTTGAAGGTGAAGGTACAGAAAATAGGTTTATAAGGTTTAGCCTGGAGGGTTGGCTCATTTACGTTTTTGATAGGGAAGGTCTGATTAATTCAGGCATTCCGCGATACAAGGATGTATCGCCATTTTCAGTGACTGTAAGTCATGGAAAATGTAAGAAAAATAAAATCGCGCTTTTATTTTTCGTCCTCTGAATAGTTCATGGATGAATTATTCAGAGGTTCCATAGGAAACAAGCTATAACCTAAAAAGCTGAACAGGGAGGTTATCATGGCATTTGGTCTCGGTACGGGAACACTGGTTCTCATCATATTTATTATTCTGGTCGTTGTATCCGCTGTAAAGGTACTGCCTGAATACGAGCGGGGGGTCGTCTTCTTCCTGGGGAAGTTCCAGAGCGTCAAGGGACCGGGGCTCATCATCCTGATTCCAGGGCTGCAGAAGATGATCAAGGTGAGCCTCAGGACGATCACCATGGATGTCCCCCCCCAGGAGGTAATCACCAGGGACAATGTATCGGTCAGCGTCAATGCCGTCGTCTACTTTCGGGTAATGAATCCCGACAAGGCCATTATCGCGGTGGAGAACTTCATGTACGCCACGAGCCAGCTCGCCCAGACCACCCTGAGGAGCGTCTGCGGCCAGGCCGAGCTTGACGAACTCCTCACTGAACGGGATAAGCTCAACAAGCGTATGCAGGAGATACTCGACAGGCAGACAGACCCGTGGGGGGTCAAGGTCACTCTCGTCGAGGTAAAGGCCATAGACCTCCCGGAGGAGATGAAGAGGGCGATGGCGAAACAGGCAGAGGCGGAGAGGGAAAAGAGGGCCAAGGTCATCCACGCGGAGGGCGAGTACAACGCCGCCAAGAGGGTGCTGGACGCGGCAGAGCTCCTGAGCCAGAATACAACCTCACTCCAACTGCGATACCTCCAGACCCTCACAGAGGTCGCAACGGAGAAGAACTCTACAATAATCTTCCCCCTCCCCATTGACCTTGTCGAGATGTTTATGAAGAAGGTGAAGGGAGAGTAAGACGACTCCCTGAGGTGGCCCCTGTTGTTTGGACAGGTTGGCGGCGTAAATAAGGTGGAAAGCCA
>JBHHTR010000074.1:0-10586 GCA_046753505.1 Thermodesulfobacteriota bacterium | reverse complement strand
TAGGAGCGTCCGACGGCCAGGTGAACCGTCCCGCCTATCTTCTCATCGAAGAGGATATCCTTTGAGAAGCGTTTGATGCCGTAGTTGATGCCGATCCCCACCTCTCCGAGATAGCGCGCGCCCCTGTCGGTGTTGAGCATGTCGATGAGGAAGGAGTCGTTCTTCTCCGCCGAGGCGTCAACCACCTTTCCCCCCTTAAAGGTGAGGCGAATGCCCAGCACCTCCCTGCCCTGGTAGATGGCCGGCGTTTCGAAGTAGATATGTCCCTCGGCTGAATCCTCCAGGGGTGAGACGTAGACCTCGCCGTCAGGCATGTTCCGTTCGCCAAAGCACGGGACCCCCTTCCTCCCCTCTATCCCGATGGAGATCTCCGTCTCCTTTCCCACGATTCTTATCTGTCTGCCACGGTCGAGGAGACGCTTGAGCCTCTTCCCCTCACTCTTTATCTTCTCCCAGTTGATATTGGTCGCACCGTAGAGGAATGTCTCATATTCGGCAAGACTCATGTCGGACTCCTGGGCCAGGCTGTTGGTGGGGAAGTTGCAGAGGACCCACCGTTTTCTGTTGACGATTATTTTGCTGATCGGTTTCATCACCTTGCCCCTCATGGCCATCCTCTTCGGATCGACATTGGAGAGAGAACGCTTGTTGACCGCCGCCCGGATGTTGATGAAGCAGTCGATATTCTCCGCCTCGTAAAGCTTTGTATCGGGAAAGTGGGTAAGCTGGCTCTTTGACGCCTTCTCGAAGAGGATCGCGGTCAACTCCTCAAAGGCGATGCTCGTCTGGGGGTGTCCCCCCGCTTCGAGTACCTTTTTGTAGGTCTCGATGACGAGTGGCTTTGCAAGCTCTGAAGAGGCGGCAATCATAACCCTGTCGCCCCTCTTAACCCTGAGCGAGTGGTTGACCAGTATATCTGCAAGCCTGGCAGTCCGTGGATCCGTCATGTGCTCTCGTCCCCTTTCATATTCATAGTTCCTGTCCCGGCAAATCGGTGGAGAATTCTAGCAACAAATATGGAAAAATGCAAACCACAGCAGCAGCGTACAGCGTCATATTTTATGGTCAACATGTTGTATTACAAGGGGATTTATGCTACGATTTGAACCCACTAAACATGGCGGGTTGTTTTCTGGGCGGGCAAGGGCGGCCTTACTACCAATGATTATGTAATATTCTAGCTCTCTTTGCCTTCCTCCATCCCTCTCCTTTGAGGGGCAAGGCAATGGTGTTATGAGACACAAATCGTTACATGCCGTATCTGAATATATAGATCTTACTCTCTGGCAAGAGTTTCAGGAGAGTCTTCTTGCCGCTCTGGACCTTCCCCTTGCCATCTACAATGGGGACGGCTCCATCATTTCTCCTCCGGGGAGAGTTGACTCGGTCCGCGAGGCAATCGAAAAAGCGAGTACCAGAGGGGTAGAGCTCTACCGCAAGTCGTACAGGCGGGCCATTGCAAAAGCCCTCCGCTCCGGCGAACCATACGTCTACTGCTGTTTTACCCATCAGTATATCTTTGTTATTCCTGTCATACTTGGGAAGGGTCATACCCTTGCCATTATCGGAGGCCACGCCTATCTCTCGGAGGAACACCTGAGTGAGTTTCTGGAGAAGTCTATCGACCTGGGACTCGACGACCTCTCTATCAACAGGCTCAAGAGGTCTATTGAGATTGTCCACCCAGAGGATCTCTACACCAAACAACGCCTTGTAAAGCGCCTGGCGGTTCCCTTCCTGAAAAACCTCTACCTTAAGGGGTACTTTGAGAAGGGGTACTATCAGATGCAGAGCGTTATGGATGCCACATCGCCTACCTGTTGGCCGGCGAGTAGTGATGATACCTATCGTCAGGTTTTTAATACCCTGGGCGTGCTATTTGATGTCGATACGGCATCCCTCATGACTGGCTCTCCGAGGGAGGGCTTCTCCACCCGCTCCACCTTCGGGCGCAAGAGAGGCCTTGTAGCCCACTGGAAGGCGGACTGCTCTACGGGGATGATTAAGAATGTCATTAAGCGGCGCAAGGCTGTTAGCTGTAAGAACCTCTCAGTGCTGAAGGAGATGGGGCTGCCGACAGAGGTGTCGTCACTCCATATATTCCCCGTACTGTCGTCGAGTGGTCTCCCGGCCCTCCTCGCCATCTTCAACACCGACCTGACTGGTGAATCTGTGAAACTCATCACTCTCATGGCGAACCAGCTTGCCAACATGATCACCGGCCATACAGCAGAGCACCCCATCAACAGGCGTTCCAAAGGCGTTGAGTTCCTTCAGGATATCTCCAACACCATCTCTCCCGTACTGGACCATAAGGATCTCTATAGCGCAATACTGAATAAATCGACGGAACTTGTCGGCGCCGAACAGGGGTCACTCATGATGTTGAGTGAAAAGGACAACACCCTCTCCATTAAGGCGACGAAGGGTATCGACAAAAGGATCCTCGACAATGTTAAGGTCAGAGTAGGTGAAGGCATCTCCGGCAGGGTTGTCGCGAAGGGCGCGCCGATTATCGTCGAGGATATCGAGTCGGAACTAACTTCACAAAAGAGCCGCTCCCGGCACAAGACGGGATCATTCGTAAGCCTTCCCTTAAGAATTGACTCCCGCTCCGTAGGGGTTCTCAATATCTCGGATAAGATTACGGGAGAGGTCTTCTCAAAGAGCGATCTGGATCTCCTCCAGTCCTTTGCCTGCTATGCGTCAATAGCGCTGGAACGTGGTAACTACCATAGAATGACCGAGGAATTAAAGAAGATATCCGTCACCGACGAGTTGACCGGATTGCTCAACCGGAGATACTTTCAGGAGAGGCTCTGTGAGGAGGTGGAACGTGCTAAACGACAGTGCAAGCCCTTTACCCTCTTTATCATAGACATTGACGATTTTAAGGCATTTAATGACCGATTCGGTCATCTCGCCGGCGACGAGGCGTTGAGGCGGGTTGCCCGCGCCATTAGAGACGCCGTGCGCTCTATAGATGTCGTCTCAAGGCTGGGAGGCGAGGAGTTCAGCGCCATACTACCCTACACCATCAAGTCCGACGCCCACGTTATAGCCGAGAGGATACGACAGACAGTAGAGGATCTCAGGTTCATGGGTCCAAAGATACCGCCCGACCAGTGGTTAACGATAAGTCTGGGAATAGCCGAATTCCCTAAAGACGCTAACAGCATTGATAACTTGATCGACAGGGCTGATAAGGCAATGTATGTTGCCAAGGCGAGAGGCAAGAACAGAATCATCGAATATGGGCAGTGAAGTGACAGGCACCGCATGTCCGACCGATAGGTACTTCGACCAGCACGAGAGAGGCAGAGAATCCCTGCATTAATCAGGGCTTTCTCACCGCAAGTTTGAGGTATGTCGGCAATAAAGTTTCTTGTCTTTCTTTCACTATTCTAGTATTATCCGTTCATATTTGGTGTTAACATTACAAGTGACTACTCCATTTACCCGTGTTGCTTTGATTACTGTCGAGTAGAGCCTGTGAGCAGGGAGGCTACTCGCAGGGCGGATATTTTAAACCATTGATTTTCCACCTCCCTGATTTATGGACACACCCCTCCTGTCGTGGGAGGGTTACGGTGTAAAACGGCACAGGGCGTAGCACAAGGTGGTAAGGTAGAGAAATGATATGAACACAAAGGACTTCAAAAACGAGATCCGCATTCATCTTGAGGCCAGATATCCAGTGTTGTGGCTGGTCTCCCTTGAGGAGCGGAGAGTAGAGAAGATCGTAGAAGAGCTCTGTGCTGAAACGGCCTTCAAGTACTGGTCGTGGTCCGTATCGCGGGGGCTCTATAATGGAGAGAAGCAGAAGCGAGAGCCGCTGGGTCGGGAGAAGATCCTGACCACCATAGAGGAGAGGGTGCTCAAGAATGCGACGGACAACAACCTCTTTCTCCTGAAGGACGTCGCCGGCTACTTCCACTCCCATGAGTTTCTGCGAAGGTTCAGAGACCTGCCGGCAATCTTCGAGAATCGCCACTCTATCAATGCCGTCTGCATACTTTCACCGACACTGACCGAGGTTCCTCCCGAGCTGGAAGAGGATATCGTCATCCTCGAACTGGCCCTCCCCGACTACGACGAGATCGAAGAGATGGTCTCACAGACATTCAGCAAGATGATACCCGAAAACTGGCACCCTTCGACGCGGTCGATACTCTACAAGTCCCTTCAGGGCCTCTCAATGGATAATATCAAGCGGGTCGTCAGGAAGGCGATCAGCATGAATAACGGCGTCCTCAACGAGGAGTGTATCTCAAATATCCAGGAGGAGAAGCAGCAGATAATCAAGAAGCAGAAGATACTCGACTACTACACTCACAAGGAGACGATAGAGCACATAGGCGGTCTGGACGAGCTGAAAGACTGGTTCATCGAGAGGGAGTCCGTCTTCCGTCTGAGCAGGGAGAAGGTCGAGACCCTTGGTCTCGATATTCCGAAGGGGATCCTCCTCATCGGCGTCCCAGGTTCGGGCAAGAGCCTCTGCTGCAAGGCGCTGGCCGGGATCTGGAACCTCCCCCTTCTGAGAATGGATGTTGGGCGAGTCTTCGGCTCAACTGTAGGAGAGTCGGAAAAGAACATCCGGCGGTGCATCCAGCTCGCTGAGGCGGTGAGTCCCTGTATCCTCTGGATAGATGAGATCGATAAGGCATTCGGCGGGATAAGCGGATTCCAGGGCGATTCGGGCACCCAACTACGAGTCTTCGGCACCTTTGTGACATGGCTCCAGGAGAAGGTGAAGCCCGTCTTTGTTATCGCCACGGCCAACGAGCCGAAAAACCTCCCACCCGAGCTATGGCGTAAAGGGCGATACGATGAGGTCTTCTTTGTTGATCTGCCCAGCGCCGATGAGAGGGAGGAGATATTTAAAATCCACCTCGAAAGCAGAGGACAGAACCCGAACCGTCTCAATGTTAAGGAGCTCATACAGAACTCACAGGGCTTTACCGGAGCTGAAATTGAGCAGGCGGTAAAGGACTCGGTAGTGAAGACCTTTAACATGCTCCATGAAGGGGGTGATGAAGAGGCGCTTGAGAAGAAGATCGAGGAACTTACAAACCTGGAGGTGAGCCAGGAGGTGCTACTGACATCCATCAGGAGCGTAACCCCCCTCTCCGTCCTCAAGAAGGAGGAGATAGAGGCGCTTCGTGAGTGGAGCCACAGGAGAGCCCGTCCGGCGTCACGCTCCCTCTTCATGCAGCGCGCTGAGAAGCTACAGGAGTCGGAGAAGAGGAGTATCGCCATCCACGAGGCGGGCCATGCCGTTATGATGTGGCATCACTTTTGTAAGGTTCCGGTCTTCATCAGCGTTGACACCTATAAGGATTTCAGTGCCTATCTTCCCCTCGACGAGATTGTCGAGAATACCTTTACCAGGCGGGATCTGGAGAAGGAGATAGGGATTATAATGGGGGGGATGGTTTCAGAGGATGAGATCACCGGATCGGAGTCAAAGACGGTAGGCGCATCCCACGACCTCATGGAGGCGACCGTCATTGCGCGAAAGATGGTCGTTGAGTACGGCTTTGGAGAGACTATAAGCAACACCAGCCTCGTTGCCCTCCAGGACTTTGCCCTCATCTCAGGGAAGGAGATCTTCGAGGATGTGCAGAAGATACTGAATACCGTAAAAACCGAGACGGAGGAGCTAATCACGAGAAACAAGGCTATCCTCCTCTCCCTTGTCGAGGAGCTTGAAAAGAATCTTCTCATGAACGGTGAAGCGGTGCGGGGCTTTTTTCAAACACACCCTTTGAACTAGAGAAGGTTTGATTAATTCAGAGGTTCCCAAGGAGAGTTGCCATGTCTTTCTATACAAGGATCAAGACAACGATGAGTAACAGGCAGTATGTCGTAGCTGCTCTGGGTGAACTGGAAAACAGGGGGGAGATCGTCAGCTTCCAGATAAATGAGAGAAACGGGGAGATCGAGGTTGACAGAGACGGCGACCTCCTGAATGTCGTGCAGGAGAAGGGCGGCAACAACATGGAGGTTGCCGGAGACGCCCGTGTTGCTAAGACATTTGCCGACAGGCTCAAGCAGATATACGCCTATGAATCGATAAAGGACAATATCCCCCTCGACTTTGAGATCGCAGAGGAAACAGAGCAGGCAGGTGAGATAGTGATACTCCTCAAGGGGTGATAAAAGAGGGGAGACCTGATTTTTTTCAGAGACACCCTGGAGTGAAGAGGTGGATAAGATGGACAGGAAGATCAAGATAAAGATAGCCAAAGACGGCAGGGTAGAGGTCGATTCATCTGTCTTCGAGGATTGCCGGGAGATAGCGGAGCAGTTCAAGGAACTTCTGGGCGAGATGGAGGAGTTTTCCATCAAGGATGATACTGCCCGTGAAGGGGATGAGATGCTCAAGATATAGTCCGCCAGGCTGTTGCAGAAGATGAAAGAGCTCTCCCGAAAAAATGCCATCAACATCCACTCGGTTATACCACTCTCACAGGTGAACGGTCCCGGCAGCAGGATGGTTGTTTTTTTTCAGGGTTGCGGCCACAACTGCTCCGGCTGTTTTAACCCCGCCACACACCCTTTCCACGAGGTCAACCGATTCACTCCAAAGGCCCTCTTTGAACGCTACCTTGTCAAGGATGGCAGCGGTAACGATGTCGAGGGTATAACGGTGAGCGGCGGCGATCCCTTCTTTCAGCCGGAGCCGCTCCGTCAACTCCTGAGCGTCGCCAGGGAGTCATACCGCCTCTCGACCATGGTCTATACGGGCTTTACACTGGAAGAGATTAAGGGTGATCTAAAACGCAGCCTCTCTCTCCCCTTCATAGACATCCTCATTGACGGGCGCTACGACCCCACGAAGAGAGAGACGACCCTGCTGGCGAGGGGCTCCACCAACCAGCGTTTTCACTTCCTCACGGAGCGATACGATTATGACGACATTACCCTTCCTGCAAAGGTTGAGATACGGATCGCCAGGGGTGGAGCAGTTGTGGAGACTGGTTTCAGTCAGACAGTGCGGGGAGTCTATGATCAATAATATTACCGCTCACCTTGAGGAGATGGAGAGCGCATCCTCAACCGAGGAGAAGATTGCCTGCGCCCAGCGGGCCATAGAGGAGATCGGGGGCTTCACTACTGCACGGGAGAAGAAGGTGGCCATTCTCCGTTTGGCCGATAAACTTCCCAACCTTCCCCCCTTCCTCCCCCTCTACCGGGAAGTCTCCGCTCTCATAGACACCATTGATGACGCCGAGGACCGGAGAAGCGCCCACATCGAGATAGCCAGGGATATCCCCTCTGATGGGGCCTTTCTCTCCCTCTACGGTGAGGTGGTGGGCAAAGCCCTCGACGCCGCCGGAACCATAGGCGATCCAAAACACAGAAAATCGGCTGTCCTCCGCCTTGCCAACGGGATTCCCAAGAGCCCCGAGACTGAACCCCTCTTTCTCCGGGCCATGTCGGACGCTGTGGAGACAGCGGCACAGATAGACGACCGGTTTATCAGAAGCTATGCCCTTGTCGATATCGCCGATGAACTTCCTATGATAGCCGACTTTATCCCGCTCCGACTCCACGCCCTGAGACTGTCCATAGGGGTTGAGGGTGGCCCAGGATACAAGAAGTACTCCCTTCAGGATATAGCCAAGGAACTTCCCCAGACCTGTGACTACGCCTTCTACCGAAAGTATACCCTCCTCGGCATTGCAAAGGATCTTCCACACAAGGCGGAGTTCTTTGATCTCTTTAAGGAGGCCATCCATCTGGCCATTGAAGCGGTTGAGTACATCGAAGAGCCCTACTACCAGAAGTACGCCCTTATCTTCATAGCAAAGGCCCTTCCCAAGACGGATGAATTTCACCCCCTCTTCATGCAGGTCATGACTCACGCCTATGAGGTGACAACGAAGATCACGGACCCCTTCGTACAGAATTACGCTCTCATTGACCTTCTCCAGGTGATACCCAAGAGCGAGGAGTTCTTTCCCCTCCTGGCCGTGATGATAGAACAGATACTCAGCTTCTTCACGATAAAAAAGAGGATGGAGGATGTTGAGCTCGTTGATGTTATCGACTACATTATTGTTGCCGAGGAGAGGAAGATAAAGGACTCTACGAAGAAGAAGTTTACGAGAACAAAGTACGCCCTCATGATTGCAAAGGAGTTAAACAAGTTTGGTGAAGAGCTGAACGATATCCGTCTCATCGAGATAATGAAGCCCTACACCCACAGATGGATTCAGCCTAAAGAATTGCGTGACGCCGTGAGCAGGATAGTTACTAACCTCGCAAAACTCCGGGGAAAGTATCATGGATGTGAGATAGGGAAGCCGCTCCTTGTCAGTCACACCCATCTGGCTGGTAGTGAGGGTGAGACACTCCAGGAGAGAGACGCCGCCAAGGAGGATTGTATCTCCATCGACCTGGGCGCCACCAATACGGTAGTGGCGCGGAAGAAGAGAGGCGACCTGCCCGCAACTATCTCTCTCTCCTCCATCTCCAAAACATACGGCAACGTCCATGTCATTCCGACACGTCTTGACCCAAAAACCGGCATGATAGGCATGGAGGCGACGGGAGAGGGTGTGGTTGTCAACTTTAAGAAGATACTCCTGGAGGGACAGAAGGAGGGCACAACCTATATGGAGAGCTACGTCAACGCCCTCTATGACCACCTGAAAAGAGAGATCGCCCTTCCCCAATGGTACTCCTTCCTCACCTCCAGTCGTATAGACAGGCTCTATGTAACGGTGCCTGTAGGATTTCACGACTACCGTAAGAGCATCAGGAAGATCGTAGAGAAGGTAAAGCGGGGAATGGAGGTTGTTTTTCTTGAGGAGCCTCTCGCTGCGGCGATAGGGTATCAGGTTGCCGAAGTGAGCGACAAGATTGTTCTCATTATCGACTTTGGCGGAAGCACACTGGACCTCATGATGGTCAGGCTCAATGTTAAGGGGGTCCATGTCGTCTCAAAACCGGATCGCTCCAAGGTGCTGGGTGGTCACGATATCGACGCCTGGCTGGCAGAGTATATAGAGGCAAAAATGACGGGCTCTGCTGAAAACCAGAGGAGGACTCTCCTTGATAAGGCCGAGGAGATCAAGATAGCCCTCTCCGAGAGGAGCGCCGTGCCGTGCGTCTGGGCTGGGCAGGAGATCTGTACGATAACACGGGATATATTCGAAGAGATCCTCGTAGAACACGATTTCTATAAAACTATCGACAAAGCCCTTGTAAACATTATGGGCAGGGCAAAGAAGATAGGCGTCACGAGTGAGATGATAGAGGCCATCCTCCTCACCGGCGGGTCGTCACAGATACCCTCCTTCAAAGAGAAGATCGGCGACCTCTTTCCCACCCTCAGAAAGGATAATGCCATCTACGATCACAGCCCCCTCTCGGCGGTAGCCACAGGCGCCGCCCTTTACGGGACCAGGGATGTCATAGACCGCCATCTCGGGCTCGCCTACGCCCTTCGCTATCATACCGGCGACCAGGAGGCTCCTCACGGCCATGAGGTACTCTTTGAAAAAGGGGAGTCCTTCCCCTTTTCAAAGAGCTACACCCTCACTCCCGCCAAGACCCTGGGCGATCAGGATCAGCTCTACATCGAGTTCTTTGAAATCCCTGAGAGACATATCGTAAGGAGGTGGGTAAAGGAGTCGGGCGAAGAGGTCATAAAGCAAATCGTAAAGATTGCAGACGATACGGCATTGAGGGCCTTCAAGATAGTCACCCTCTCATTCGGGGAGCCCGTAGCCGCCCACATAGAGGTGACCTTCTGTGTCGATAAGGAGGGACATCTCACAATAAAGTACAATAACAACATAACACTGGATACCAGCATAAGGCTGCAATAACGATAAAGGAGAGCAGGAACATGTACAGTTTTTTTTCACGGGCAAAAGAGAAACAGGGCCCCGTCTACGTCACCCTTGCGCTGGGGCCAGTCCCCGGAACGGATGAGGGGCCTGCAAAGCTCATCATCTCGGCTATAAACCGGGACAGTGATGAGTCGATTGTCCTTGATGGTCCCGGCATCAGGCTCCCCAACAAGAAGAGCGTCATACTCCCCATGCCTCTAGGAAGGGTTCGCTTTCCATGTGTGCTTCATAAGGGCGATGAGGATTGCTGTGTCTGGACAGACGCTAGGACACTCGCCGAGAACCTCAGCGCCCGTAACTACACCGGCGACTGCCAGATTGTAGGGTATTTTAACAGCGGCCTCGGAAAGAGAGCCAGCGTGTATGTCAGCCCTCCCCTTGGTTTCAATATTGAAGAACAACTGGAAGGGTGAGGAGAGGCACACCTGATAAGGTTAAATGTCAGTGCCTATTGTAGTGTGCCTGCGGCACTATTCCGCCTGGCTTGTCCCGCTTGCCTCCCAGGCTGATACCTGCGCCTGCCAGTAAGCAGCCTTCTATGACTTTGTACGCATTCGAGCTCCTTTACCGCTACCGCCATGATGGCAGGAGTGGGACAGCCCACCAAGACCCCTTACCGTGGGAAGAGGAAGATGGCCCAGCCGGTGATCGCTACGTATAGCCAGACCCCGGCTGTATAGGGGGCTATCCGTTTGTGTTTGTCAAAACGTTCCTTGAGGG
>JBHHTR010000073.1:0-10593 GCA_046753505.1 Thermodesulfobacteriota bacterium | reverse complement strand
CCACAAGCTATTGAGCAGGGGTATGGGTCAGTGCAAGCGAAGGCTAAAGCCTTCGCCTACGGCGTCGCTCCGTGTAAATAACCGTCCTTACGGCAATTCATGAATAAGGCGGGTTCAATGACCTTTCCCTTGCAGGTTTCATGTGAGTGGTGGTAAAAGGGATGTGCCTCTGTGGAAAAGTAGGAGAAAGCGTAAAGTGCCTAAAATATCCTCGGGCCGTGGGCGAACATGATTCCACATGCGGCGGCAACCATGCTGACGAAGAGGAGCACCCAGTGCATGACGTTCATCCGCTTGAAGACGGAGTCGATCTCCATCTTTTCACCGCTCTTTGCCATTCTTGCTAGCATCCTCTTGATTACAAGTGGTTCGAGTCCGAAGAGCATCACTATCCACATGACCCATATGAGGAACATGATGGTAAGGAAGAGCCCCTCCCGTGTGAAGAGGAGTTTGTACCACCCCGTATGGACCAGCATAACTATACCGGTGATACCGACGGTGGCGCTGTAAATCCGGGCTAGGGGTGCAAAGCGGTGTTCTATCCTCTGGAAGAAGAGAACCTTCTGGAGCGCCTCTTGCATTTTGTAGAGGGAGGGAAAGATAAGGATGGTGACAAAGGCGAGGCCTCCTATCCATAGGATGACGGCAAGGACATGTATGATGAGCATTACGGTAAAAAGCACGCTATTCTCCTGAGGTTGTTATGGCAAAACTGTTGCGACATACGGCTCTTGCGCTGTCATCAGCAGATAATACGTGATGAGGCGGAACAATGCCACAGAAAAAAAGGTATCGCCTGAGTGGACCTGCTGTAACCTAAAGGTCGCTGTCGGTTGAGACAAGGATGCTATCGCAGTTTCCATTCATCCGTATCTCGTCCAACCCATCTCTCAATCGCTCCCTCCAGTTAGCGCCCTTACAGTCAAGTGAGATGAGGAGCTGTTCCAACTCCGCGTTCCTCTCCCGATCTAGCGCCTGAGCGGGCGAGGCTTCCCTCCGCTGCCTGGTCGATCTTCCTCTCCTGCCGTGCAGCACCTCACCACCCCTTTCGAAGATGTAGCTGTACATGTTCGTCGCCTCCTCTTATAGTTGTGCCACCCTTCACGATCTCCTTCTCTTCTCTAGTCGGCCTGCTTCCTCAAAAAGGTGGGAAAGTCGTAGGCGTCTTCGTCAAGCGTGTCGCACCCCCCCAGCTTTCCGATCCGCTCCACCTCGCCGTCGTTCACCTCCCGCTGGAGCTGCCTCTCCTTACGAACAAATGATGGGAGGTCGAGATCCTCGACTACCACAGCAGGGGCGATTCCCTGTGTCAAGGCGTTCTCCTCCTTGCCAAAGCCGGTTGCAATAACCGTCACCCTGATGTTGTCGCCCATCGATTCGTCAATGACGGCGCCGAAGATGATATTGGTGTCATCATGGGCCTCTTCCTGTATGAGAGAAGACGCCTCGCTCAGTTCATGAAGAGTCATATCAGAGGAGCCGGAGACATTGATCAATACTCCCCTGGCGCCGTGTATCGAGATATCCTCCAGAAGGGGGCTGTTTATTGCCTTTCTTGCGGCATCGGTCGCTCTGCTCTCACCACTGCTTACGCCACTCCCCATGAGGGCGAGGCCCATGTCGCACATGGTGGCCCTGACATCGGCAAAGTCAACATTGACAAGGCCGTGTACTGTAATCACATCGGAGATCCCCTTGACTGCCTGCAACAATACCTCATCGGCCTTTTTGAAGGCGTCCTGGAGTGAGGTGGTTCTGTCGGCAACGGAGAGGAGACGCTGGTTAGGGATTGTTATGACTGTGTCAACAACCTTCTTCAGTTCATTGATGCCCTCTTCCGCCTGCTGCATCTTCTTCTTCGCCTCAAAGGAGAAGGGTTTTGTCACGACGGCGACGGTAAGGGCTCCCATCTCCCTGGCAATCTCGGCGATGACCGGGGCGCCACCCGTCCCCGTGCCGCCCCCCATGCCGGCGGTAATAAAGACCATGTCGGCACCTTCAAGAACCTCTCTCAGGTGATCCCTGCTCTCCTGAGCCGCGTCCCTCCCAACCTCTGGATTCGCGCCTGCCCCAAGCCCCTTTGTCAGATTCAGGCCAAGCTGAACCTTAACAGAGGCCTTCGATGCCGTAAGGGCCTGACTGTCGGTGTTGGCCGAGTAAAACTTTACATTCTCGAGCCCCGAATCTATCATGGTGTTTACGGCATTGCAGCCACACCCCCCAACCCCCATCACCTTGATGGTCGCCCCGTGATTCAGCTCTTCTCCAAAATCGAATACCATGTCTGCCTCCTCTCCTTTTTTAGCTGTTGTTGTGTTGTTGTACCAGTGAGAGCCTAAAAAAAGTCTCCCATCCACCCCTTCATCTTGTTGATAAACTTCCCGACGCTGTGTTTCCCGCCTGCACGAAACTGAACCGATGTGGAGTGGCGCTTCCCGTAGAGAACGAGTCCAACGCCTGTCGCATACATGGGAGCGCTGACAATATCCACCAGGCCGCTGATGCCTGATGGAACTCCACACTTCACCGGAAGATTAAAAACCTGTTCCGCAAGATCTGATATCCCCTCCAACGAGGCCGTCCCTCCCGTTATGACGACGCCGGACGCCACAATCCCGTCATAACCCGACCGTATAATCTCCCTGTTTACCAGTTGAAACAACTCCTCAACGCGGGGCTCTATAATCTCACCCAGTATCTGCCTCGACACCACCCTCGGTTTTCTCCCACCCACACTGGGCACCTCTATCGTCTCATCCTTCGGGACTAACGAGACCAGTGCGCAGCCGTGCCTCTTCTTGATCTTCTCCGCCTCATTAGCCGGCGTCCGCAGTCCCACCGATATGTCCCCTGTAATCTGGTTGCCGCCGAGGGAGATGACAGTCGTATGCTTCAGTGTGCCGCTGTGATAGATGGCGATATCGGTCGTGCCGCCGCCAATATCGACGAGGACAACGCCGAGATCCTCTTCATCCTGAGTCAAGACGGCTTCACTGCTCGCAATGGGCTGGAGTATGATGTCCGCCACATCGAGGCCCGCCCTGTTTACACTCTTAACAATATTCTGGGCTGAGGTGATCCCCGCCGTTACGACATGCACCTTTGCCTCCAGGCGTACACCGCTCATGCCGAGGGGCTCCTGGATACCGTCCTGGTCATCAATTATATACTCCTGGGGAATCACATGGATGACCTCCCTGTCGGGGGGGATAACAACGGCCTGGGCCGCCTCTATCACCCGGTCGACATCGGAGGAGCTGATCTCCTTCTCCTTCACCGCAATCACACCGTGGCTGTTAAATGCCTTGATATGTCCGCCGGCTATCCCTGCGTAGACCGTCGAGATATCGCACCCCGCCATCAACTCTGCCTCCTCCACCGCCTTCTTGACCGCCTGGACGGTAGACTCGATATTTATCACCACCCCCTTACGCAACCCCTTGGACGGGTGGGTGCCAATACCGATGATCTCTATGCCGTTCTCCTTCACCTCACCGGCGATGGCGCATATCTTGGTCGTTCCTATATCGAGGCCTACAATTATATTGTCACGCTTTGCCAATTCACCCTCCTTTCCTGGCCCATTAAACCTGGACGTCTCGTTTTTTGGACATCCTTACAACCACCCCTCTTGGTCCGGTCATATCTATCTGCTCTATTCCCTCAAGCTTCCCCCTCCTCAGTGAGATTATCTTCTCCAGTCTCTCTATCTTTTCACGGAACCCTTCCCACCCCAGCTCTATCTTTACGACCTCCCTCATCGTATAAAGCTCCACTCCGTACCTCTTGTCGATGGTGATTTCAGAGACGTCGGAGAGTGTAAATATCCTCTCCTCAGAGAGGAGCTTCATCACGGCAAATATAGGCGACAGGGGGCTCTCTTCTTCATCGATCTCGTCTCTCTGGAAGCCGGTTATGACCGGCAGGTCGAGCCCCTCCTCTCCGGTATATCGCTTGAAGAGTGCCCCCTTACTGTCGACAAGGTAGAGAGCCTCCATATTTATGATTGCGGCGGCCTCTCTCTCGACAACCTCAATTACCACCCTGTCCGGAAGTCGCCGTCTTATCCGTACTCCCTCTATCCACGGCTCCTTCTTAATCCGCTCCGCCACCTCGCCGGTGTCCACGGCCAGCAGGTTATCCCCCATAACAATCCCGGAGAGGGCTACGATCTCCTCGGAGGAGACCCGCTTTGTCCCGATCACGTCGGCATGATTGATGCCGAGGAGAGGAGAGGCGAGGAGGAACTGGTAGATGTACCAGGCGCCGAGAAGCGCTATCGGCAGTGAGGCGGCGACACAACCCACCTTGAGGATTACGGCAATCCTTCTCCTGATCCTCCTTGCCAGCGACTCCCTTCTCTTGCGATTTTTCGGCCTCTTCTTTTTCAACCGTCCTCCTCCATGAGAGAACTCACGCCAATGTCCGGCTCCGTGGTCGGAATAGCGGTGGAGAGTATCTCCTCTACGAGCGCCGAGAAGCCGATGCCTGCCGAGGCCGCAGCCATCGGCAGAAGGCTCCGCTCCGTCATGCCGGGGATTGTATTGATCTCCAACACGTAGGGGCGTCCGTCAACATCCATCACAATATCCACCCTGGCGGCGCCTCGACACTCCATGACCTCATATGTGGCAATGGCACTCCTCTTCACCTCGGCGGCAAACTCCTTCGGAAGCCGTGCCGGAACTATATACCTGGTCTCATCATCGGTATACTTTGCCTTGAAGTTGTATATATCCTCCCCTGTCTCAATCTCGATGATGGGCAGGGCCCTGCCGTTGAGGATGGAGACAGTAAGCTCTCTCCCCTCGACAAACTCCTCCAACATGACACTCTCCTCATACTTGAACGCCTCATCGAGAGCCCCGGCCAACTCTCCCCGTTGTCTCACCACACCGACGCCGAGTGTCGATCCTTGAGAGAGTGGTTTCACAACGACAGGAAGATCCACACCCTTCAGGAGCGCCTGCCCATTCCTTGCAGTAACGACAAATGCCGGGGTAGGGATATTGTGGTAAGCCAGTATCTTCTTCGTAATGGCCTTATTCATGGCTGCGGCGCTTGCCGTAACGGTAGAGCCGGTGTATGGAATATTCAGGAGTTCCAGAAGACCCTGTATGGAGCCGTCCTCTCCATAACGACCGTGGAGTGCGATAAAGGCCACCTCGATCCCCTCTTCGATAATCCTTGTTGGGATTGTTCGATCTACATCTATGGCCACTGCGTTGTAGTTCTCCTTTATCAGCGCGGCAAGTATCGACCTGCCGCTCCTGAGAGATATATCCCGCTCTGCCGACATGCCTCCCATGAGGACGCCGATCTTCCTCCTCTTCGCCTCACTCACCCCACTCTGCACGACGATATTACTCACAACTCTTCACCAACCACCTTTATCTCCGGCTCCAGTAGTATGCCTGTGCGCTGAAAGACACTGTCCCTCACCTCGGCAATGAGAGCCAGCACATCACTCGCCTTTGCATTGCCCCGATTGACAATATAGTTGGCGTGAACCTCCGATACCTGGGCGCCGCCACGGCTGATCCCCTTGAGACCGGCCTCCTCGATCAACCTACCGGCGCTCACCTTCTCGGGGTTCTTGAAGACCGAGCCGGCATTCGGCAGGTTGATAGCCTGGGTGCCCCTTCTCTTGCCCCTGTAATCGCCAATTCGCTTTTTCACCTCTTCCGCACTCGACTGAACAAGTTTCATCCTGGCTTTCAGGATAATTACGTCCGGCGCCAGTCCGCTCCCCCTGTAGGTAAAACCGATATCCGAGGCCCCGATAGTGGCAACCTTCCCTTTACGGTTGCATATCTCGATATCTTCAACGATATCCTTCATCTCCCCGCCATAGGCCCCGGCATTCATGGCGACTGCCCCGCCGACGCACCCAGGAATGCCCGCTGCAAACTCCAGGCCCGACAGGCCCCGCTCCTTACAGAGAGCCACCAGTTCGTGAAGCCTTACGCCTGCCCCGGCTTCGAGGCGGTTCTCTTCCATAACGGTAATCTCCCCAAACCCTTCGGAGAGATCGAGAACAACGCCCCGCACCCCGCCATCCTTGACGAGGAGATTGGTGCCGCTCCCCATTGCAAGGAGGGGGTACCCCTTATCTCCTGCAAATCTGAGGATGATGCGCACATCCTCCAGATCGGCAGGGGCGGCGAGGACATCGGCTGCTCCACCCACACCAATTGATGTGTGGCTGCTCATTGGCACATTGAAGTGGAGCCGCCCCTTAAAGCGATCTATCTCTGCTCCGCTGCCTGTCACGGCGCCTTCACCTCTCTATCGCCATCCACCTTCTCCAGCACCCTTTCGCCTACCTCCCAGATATCACCGGCCCCCAGTGTCACTATCAGGTCGCCGGGCGAGAGGCGCTTAACCAGATATTCAACGACATCATTCAACTCTGGGATGTAGATAACATCCTTATGGCCGTGGGCTTTGATACCCTCAAAGAGGGCCATGGATGAAACGTCCTCGATGGGCTCCTCTCCGGCAGGGTAGATATCGGTAACCACCAGGCTGTCGGCATCGTTAAAGGCCGAAAAGAAGTCGCTGAGAAGGTCTCTTGTCCGTGTGTATCTGTGTGGCTGGAAGACGGCAACCACCCTCCTTCCCCATCCCTCCTTTGCGGCCCTGAGCGTTACCTTTATCTCCTCCGGGTGATGTCCGTAGTCGTCAACAACGATGATATCCCCCACCTCTCCCTTAAGCTGGAAACGCCGCTGAACACCGTCAAACCCCTCAAGCCCCTCGGCAATCTCCTTGAAATCGACTCCAAGCTCCAGCCCTACGGCAATAGCGGCAAGGGCGTTGTAGACGGAGTGCTCACCCGGCATACCGAGAGAGACCCTCCCGAGGCGCTCCCCCCTGTACCAGAGATCAAAGGAGGTTGTCATCTCTTTCTGCTCAATATCGCGGGCAGAGACGTCGGACTGAACAGTCATGCCGTAGGTAACGTGTCTCCGCGTAACGCTGGGCATGAGGCTCTGGATATTTGGATGATCGAGACAGAGTATGGCGCAGCCGTAGAAGGGTACCTTGTTGATGAAACTGAGGTAGTTTCTCAGGACATCATCCATGTCGTCATAGTAGTCCATATGCTCACGGTCAATATTGGTCACCACGGCTATCGTCGGAGAAAGCTTCATAAAGCTCCCGTCGCTCTCATCGGCCTCAGCGACGAGGTACTCACCCTTGCCGAGCTTCGCGTTGCTCCCCATGCTGTTCAACTTCCCTCCGATAACCACCGTCGGGTCGATACCGGCATGGCCGAGCATAGCGGCAATCATAGAGGTGGTTGTCGTCTTTCCGTGGGTTCCGGCTACGGCTATGCCGTGTTTCACCCTCATAAGCTCGGCGAGCATCTCCGCTCTGGGAATGACCGGTATCTGTTGCTCCCTCGACTCTACAATCTCCGGGTTATCCTGGCGCACTGCCGAGGAGTAGACGACAACATCCGCTCCAGAAACATTCTCCTTCCTGTGTCCTGTCACTATTTTGATGCCGAGAGCGCCAAGGCGGTCAGTCACCCCTGTTGCCTTGAGGTCGGAGCCGCTCACCCTGTATCCCAGGTTAAGGAGCACCTCCGCAATGCCGCTCATCCCGGCCCCGCCAACGCCTACAAAGTGTATGTTTTTTATCCTTCCCCTATACATGAACCTCTCTTCCATTCACCCCACTCAGTGGAGCCGTTATGCAACATCAAGGAGACGCAGATAATCATCTACAATAGCATCGAGGGCGCCTGGCATACCCAGCGCCTTTGACGCGCTCCTGATCCCGTGTAGTTTCTCACGGTCGGTGTAGAGGGTACGAATCTCTCCCGCCATGACCTGACCCGTCAACCCGTCCTGCCC
Organism: Thermodesulfobacteriota bacterium; assembly: GCA_046753505.1. Classification (GTDB taxonomy): domain Bacteria; phylum Desulfobacterota; class GWC2-55-46; order S146-70; family JAUXIU01; genus JBHHTR01. Next base: position 2,725 of record JBHHTR010000073.1, on the reverse strand, counting down.
CAACATGACAGCCGCCCCCCTGCCGGAGAGAAGCCTGGCATTGACCTCCTGATGGTTGTCTGCGGCAAAGGGGTACGGTATCAGGATAGATGCAAGGCCCAGCGCCGTTATCTCGGCAATACTTGTGGCTCCCGCCCTGCATATAACAAGGTCGGCAGCAGCATAGGCGCTCGACATATCCTCTATAAAGGGGAGAACCTCCACCATACCGCCGCTCCTCTTCCCGCCGCCAGAGAGGAGCCCCTTTCTCTCATACCCGCCCTTCACCTCATCACACCATTCAACACCGCTCTGATGGATGATCCTTATGGAGTTCACCACATCGGTCAGATACTCCAGCGCATCGAGGATCGCCGTATTGATTGTCTTGGCGCCCTGGCTTCCCCCGAAGACAAGGATGGTAAATCGACCCTTTCGCCTTTTTATAATCTCCTCCCTCTGTCTGGCTGCCTCTTCAAGTATCTCCCTCCTCACTGGGTTGCCGGTCACCACGACCCGCTCTTCAGGGAAGTAGCCCCGGGACTCCTCAAATGAGACGTAGACCCGGTCAACATACCTGCCGAGATACCTGTTCGTAATCCCCGGTATGGCATTCTGCTCAAGGATGGCAGTCTTGAGACGCAACATCTTTGCCGCCAGCACAACAGGCCCCGATGCGTAGCTCCCGCTCCCGATCACACCGAGAGGTTTCAACCGCCGCAGGAGTACCAGCGACTTGCCCGTCGCGGCGAGCGCCTTATAGAGCGACTTCACCCTCTTCATACCACTCGTTCCCTTCAGCCCCGCCACATCGAGCAGTTCGAGGCTATACCCCTGCTCCGGCACGACCCTCTCCTCCAGGCCGCCCCGTCCACCTACAAAGACGATGTCACAATGCTCATCCCTGCGTCTCAATTCGCCTGCCACCGACAGAGCCGGAAAGAGATGCCCCCCTGTTCCACCACCGGCAAAGAGCACCTTCACACCTCGCATCCCCTTCTATAGATATTCAGAACTATCCCCGCTATCGTCATGCTCATCACCAGTGAGGTTCCACCGTAGCTGATGAAGGGGAGGGGGAGTCCCTTGGGGGGCAGCAGCCCCATGACTACTCCCATATTAATCACCGCCTGGAGTGTTACCAGCGATGTCAGCCCCGCAGCCAGATAGGTCCCGAAGAGATCGGGCGCCTTCAGGGCTGCCTTGATCCCGCAGAGGAGGAAGCATATAAAGAGGATTATCACCACCGCCACGCCAAAAAAACCGAGCTCCTCACCAAGGATAGAGAGGATAAAGTCGGTATGGGCCTCTGGGAGGAAAAAGAGCTTCTGACGCCCCTCGCCCAGGCCAACCCCGAAGAGGCCTCCAGAGCCGAAGGCAAGGAAGGACTGGACCATCTGAAACCCGTCGCCTGATGGATCCTTCCACGGGTCGAGAAATATGAGCATCCTCTTCACGCGATACCCCGCATTCATAATCAGGTAGGCAAGGGCCGGCAGGGCCAGAATTACAACCGAGAAGAGATAGGGCAGCCTCACCCCGCCGATAAACATCATAAGAAATGTTACCGCCGCCAGCACCATTGCCGTACCGAAATCAGGCTCAGAGAGGATGAGGAGAATCGGCACTGCCGGAATAAGGAGGTGGGGAAGGAAACCGGGTGAAAAGCTCTTTATCAACTTCTGTTTCGCCTCAAGGGAGTAGGCAAGGAAGATGACCAGCGCCAGCTTTGCCACCTCCGAGGGCTGGAAGGTTATAGGACCTATATGGATCCACCTCCTCGCCCCACCGGCCTCGACCCCTACGCCGTTAATAAAGACGAGGGAGAGGAGGATGATTGAGAGTATCAGAATGGGGTATGTAAGCCTCCTGTAGAGCCTGTAGGGAAAATACATGCCTCCAATGAATGAGGCGAGACCGATAAGAGTAAAGAAGAGATGCTTCCTGAGAAAGAGGTACTCATTGCCGAAGCGCTTCATGGCGACAATATAGCTGCTCGAATAGACCATGACGATACCCGACACCACCAGCAGGAGGGTTGTCACGATCATTATCTTGTCTGTCTCTCTCACACGTATCATAATGTTCTTGTCAAAAGTTGTGTGATGGCTAAGTAAGAATTTCGATATACAAGGAGCAGTGGTTTTTCAGGCGCGAAGGCATACATGTGGTATGTCGAGTGTCTGAAAAATTGCTGCAACACAGTAGATCGGACTTATTACGACGCCATCTATCATAGATTATGAACCAGCCTCTTGAACTGCTCCCCACGCTCCTCAAAGTTATTGAACATGTCGAAGCTGCTGCACGCCGGGGAGAGAAGGACCGTATCGCCGGGAGCACACCGTGAGGAGGCAATCTCAACGGCCTCTTCGAGGGAGTCGGCCATCACGATCTCCACCGCTCCGCCAACGGCGGCCCTCATCTTCTCCTTCGCCTCTCCAATGAGTATGAGGAGCTTTATCTTCCCGGCGGCAGCGCCCTTCAAAACCGAGTACTCCCCCCCCTTATCCTTTCCACCGGCAATGAGAATGACTGGTCCCTCTACCCCCTCCAGCGATTTGAGGAGGGCCCCCATATTGGTACCCTTCGAGTCGTTGTAATAGCAAACGCCGCCGACCTCCCTCACCGCCTCCATACGATGGGGAAGACCGTTAAAACTCTCCACCGCCTTGACAATGCTCTCTCGCGATATACCCGACTGACGGGCAGCCACGATGGCGGCCATGATATTCTCCAGGTTGTG
>JBHHTR010000072.1:0-10762 GCA_046753505.1 Thermodesulfobacteriota bacterium | reverse complement strand
AATTAATATTACAGGTCTTTCTACCATAATACAGCTCTAAAAGCAAGAGGAAATATACAAAATAGCAAGTATTTTCAGTAACTTGGGCAATCCGACTTTTTACGAGGCCATCAAGGTTGTGAGGACTCTGCCCCCAAGACAACCACTGTAAAAAAATCGTCACAGCATTCAAACCCGACGTATCCAAATTCAACCACTCACCCCGAACAACATTCACTTATTCTTGACAAAGGATGTAAAGAATAATATCTTAGCTGTAAATGGGGATTGAAGAACCATCAAGGAGCAAGACGAAACATAAACTGAAGCAGCGCCACTTCGCGGCGCGGGAACTTCAGATAAGCATTGCCCTTATCATTGTCATTGCCCTCCTGGGCGGTATCTTCCTCCAGTCCTTCTCGTCGTGGTTAAGCTCCCATCTCGGCCTCTCACCATCGATCGTTACAATATTACTCACTATCGGTTATGCTGGAATCATAGTCTTCCTGACACTCTTCTTTTCACACAGACTCGTGGGCCCCTTCAAGCGCCTGGAGTATGAGATGCAGGTCATTACAAAGGGGGGCATAGGGAAAAGGCTCTCGGTCAGGAGTAAGGACGATCTCTATGTACGTAATTTCATAAACAAGGTAAACGAATTCATAGATGAATTTGAGGAGATCAGTAAGGAGTACAACAAGATGAGCTCTCTCGTATCGTCCCAACTTGGGGAGGTAATCAGGAGAGCCGATGGCGCGACAATTGACTGCGACACACTCAGGCAAGAGATTGAGGAGTTGCAAAGAAAGATACATGAATTCAGGGAGCGGTGGTAGGCCGCCTGCTCACGTCCTGTTATGGCGCTCCACACAAGCTGCTTCAGAAATCGCCAGAACCCATATACCCTCCTTCTTATTTCCATACTTCTCCTCCTGCCGTCCATTGCCGGTGGAGCTGACAGGAGACAACCAAAATCTCTCGACAATATAACCGTTACCTCTGTCATCGATGGGGATACCATAAAGCTATCTAGCGGCTTGACTGTCCGATATATCGGTCTTGATACGCCGGAACGGGGTGAACCGCTCTACCGTGAAGCACGGGAAAGAAACCGAAGGCTCCTGGAGGGCGGGAGACTCCGTCTTGAAATCTGCAAAGGTGAGGAACGGGACAGGTACGGCAGGCTCCTGGCGTTGCTCTATTCGGACGGCAAACTAATCAATGCGACCATCCTGCGGGAGGGGTACGCGATGCTGATGGTGATAGCGCCATGCGGCCTTGAAAAGGCGTCAATACTCCAGGCAAGCCTGCGGGAGGCGATAGAGGAGAGTAGGGGCCTATGGGCCGACCTGAAGACAATACCATTCAGTGCGGCCCACCACTACATCGAAAAATATATGCGTGTCACCGGCACGGTAGAAAGCATCCACGACTCAGGGAAGGCCATCTACATGCGCTTTTCCAAAGGAGATAGGAAGGGGTTTTACGCCGTCATCTTCAAGAACAATCTTGAGCTCTTCATGGCGGAGGGGATTGAGCCGGCAAGATACGTTGGGAGGAGGGTGGCTATTGCAGGAAAGGTCAAGGAGTACCGGGGACGACCGGAGATTATCGTTGCGTCGCCCTACCAGGTTGAATTCATAAAAGAGCAGTAACGGAGGGTGCGGTTGCCACGACCACCCCTCACCCCGGCCCTCTCCCCTGATGGGAGAGGGGGTACACTGATGCGAAACATTCCCTATCCACCCATCTCCGCTCTCTCTATGGCAAGGTAGGCCGCGCCGACCATTCCACCATCGCTACTCAACTTGGCCGGAACTATCTCTACCCTCTCTCCCGGAACGGTAAAGCTCCTGTCGACCATCTCTCTCCGTGCCTCATCAAGGAAGAGGTCGCAACTTGCGGAGAGGCCGCCGCCCAGAACAATCATATCAATGTTGAGCAGGTTAACGATATCGGTCAAACCAATTCCGAGATAACGGGCCATCCTGTCAAAGAGCGATCTGCACTGTTTGTCACCCCCCCTGGCCCGGCTCGCGATCTCATTGGCCGTGATCCCCTCCCCCACCCCATCTTCTCTCGCCATCCTGACGAGGGCCGTTGCCGAGGCATACATCTCAAGACACCCCCTGCCGCCACACTCACATGGAACGCCATCAGGCTCAACGACAAGGTGGCCCACCTCTCCGGCAGTACCGTCAACGCCGCGCCATAATCTGCCATCAAGGACGAGTCCACCGCCGACCCCTGTTCCAAGGGTAAGACAGCAGTAGTTCATGCTCTCACGGGCCGCGCCGCGCCACCCCTCGCCAAGGGTGAAGACATTGGCGTCGTTATCGATAATTATGGGACAGGAGAGCAGCTCCGACAACTCATCGACAATCCTGAACCCCTCCCAACCGGGCAGGTTAGGGGCCTGGACAACTACACCGTCCCGTTGGTTGACCGCACCGGCAATGCCGATGCCGACACCTGCACAATTACGATCGCCCACTTGGCGCTTTATCTCGTTTACAGAGTCAACAAGAATTGTGACTACCTGCCCCCTCCCCTCCTGCACCTGAGAGGGGACAGCCATCTGAGTGAGAATGTCGCCATTGGAAAGAAGAGCGCCGATTTTGATATTTGTCCCGCCAATATCAACGCCAATGACATAATCGTCAACCGGGGTTTTCATACAACAGCGCCATACATTACCGATAGGGTCATCATATTATCCCTCCCTGTTTTCCCTTGAAAAGAGCGGCTACTTTCTATAGACTGTAGAAGGTGTTGTGTAAGTTGTGATAGGCAGTGCTTATTGTAACTACCGGGTGGGGCAAGCGCATAAATCCCCTCTTTGCTGGAGCCGGCGGGGGGAGTCGAACCCACGACCTGCTGATTACGAATCAGCTGCTCTACCACTGAGCTACGCCGGCATTTACTGGATGGATATAACTCAGATTACTGGAATAAATATCCACTAACGACTGCTAAATGTAATCTATGGAGTCATCTTTGTCAAGGTCTTTGAGTCTGCGAAAAGGGGTAGAGGGAGAGGAAGAGAACGTCGATTCACATCCTTCCTGCAACAAGGTACTCATCATAGATAACGACGTCGTTATCAAGGGTATGCTTGAGAAGATCCTCCACAACAACGGCTACACGACAACCCACGCAACCAACAGGAGGGACGCCTTAAGGCTCATCGAGGTAAATCCCCCCGACACCATCCTCATCACTATCGAGATGTCTGGCACGAGCAGTATAGAACTCTGCCGGAATATCCGTGACATGCCCCTCAAGAACCGTCCGTCCATCATTATGCTCTCAAGCGCCGACAATAGAGAGAGTGTAGTCGAAGTCTTAAAGAATGGGGCCGACGACTTCATTATTAAGCCATTCGATGAGATGGAGCTGATTCTCAGGATTCAGGCACACTCAAGAATGGTCTCCTCCTATCGCATACTGGAAAAAAAGAACAGAGAGCTGGAACTGATAAGGGATATTACCAACACTGTCACACAATCGCTCGACAGTGGCGAAATACTCTACTCCATTGTCAAGAAGACGGCCGATTTCATCGGTGCTGACAGATGCTCAATTGTGCTCATCAATAAAAACGACGAAGCGTACATAGTGGCATCACACGAGAGCCCCACCATACGTAACCTGAAGATTGATCTCAAAAAACATCCCGAACTCAAGAGAACGCTGGTGACACAAGAACCTATGATCATTGAGGCAATGGGTAGTGAGCCACTCCTCTATGGCGTCAGGCGCCATATCCAGGAAATCGTTAACGACAGCCTCCTGGTAGTGCCCATTTTACGTAACGAGGAGATGTTGGGAACGTTGCTCCTGAGGACTCGCAGGTCAAACGACAGCTTCACCCGTGACGAACTTAACCTCTGTGAGATCATAGCAAACAGCGCCTGCCATCCGTTGAAGAAGGCAAAAATATTTGAAGAGCTCACCGCCGAAAAGGAGCGCCTGAAGAAGCTATCCGTTACCGATCAGTTAACCGGTCTCTATAACCACGACTTTTTTTATAACAGGTTGAGTGACGAGTTCAACAGGGCTGTACGGTACAAAGTCCCCCTCTCGCTCATCATGATCGACCTCGATAACTTCAAGATGATCAATGACACCTACGGTCACCCGACGGGCGATACGGCTCTCAGAGAGGTTGCGGGGCTGCTAAAAAAGGCGGTCAGAAAGACCGACGTAGTCGCCCGTTACGGAGGTGAGGAGTTTGCCGTTATTCTTCCCCATACATCGCTCAATGGCGCGCAGGAAGAGGCTGAAAGAATCAGGGAAATGGTTGTCAGCCACTCCTACGCCAGCCTCAAGGAGATCGTTATCAGCATAAGCGCCGGCGTCGCCGCATATCCCAACGATAGTGTCGCCAACGCCGGAGATCTAGTCAACCTTGCCGACAACGGTCTCTACGAGGCAAAGAGGAGCGGCAAAAACAGAGTCGTTGTCCAGACAGAGCACAAGGAGAGATAGGAACTCTACTCAGCCGCCGTCACCTTTATCGCGCAGAGCGTTCCACACATCGTACAGACGTCGCTATCGTGGGGGGGGCTGCTCTCTCGGAGGGTTCTCGCCCGTTCGGGGTCTATCGAGAGCCGTATCTGCTCATCCCAGTCCAGAGCCTTCCGCGCCCTCGACATCTCTATATCCCTGGCTAAAGCGCCCTTGACCCCCTTCCCGATATCAGCCGCGTGAGCCGCGATCCTTGAGGCAATGACCCCATCCCGAACATCATCAATGGTCGGAAGGCGCAGATGCTCCGAGGGCGTTACATAACAGAGAAAATCTGCCCCCGCCGCCCCGGCGATTGCCCCTCCTATGGCAGAGGTGATATGGTCATATCCCGGCGCGATATCGGTAACGAGAGGACCCAGGATGTAAAAGGGCGCGCCGTGGCAGAGCCTCTTCTGGAGGACAATATTCGCCTCAATCTGGTTGATAGGGACGTGGCCGGGCCCCTCGATCATCACCTGTACCTCCTCCTCCAGAGCCAGTTGCGCCAGTTCACCAAGAATAACCAGCTCCTCCACCTGCCCCCTGTCGGTGGCGTCCGCAAGGGCGCCGGGACGGAGACCGTCACCGAGACTGAGCACCATGTCATGTTTTTTCGCTATCTTTAAGAGCCTGTCGTAATCCTCATAGAGGGGGTTCTCTCTCTTGTTGTGCCCTATCCACTCAGCCAGGAGCGCCCCTCCACGACTTACAATGCCCATTATACGTCCCTCTCTCTTTACTCGGTCAAGGGAGCTTTTGTTGACGCCGCAATGGACTGTTACAAAATCAACACCGTCCTCGGCATGCTTTTCGATACTCTCAAACATCTCCTCCTTGTCGAGTTCAACAAAGGACTTCCCCTTCCTCGCCGAGTCAAGGGCCGCCTGATAGATAGGGACCGTTCCAATGGGGACGGGAGATTCTGCAATAATCCTCTTTCGTATTGCGTCGATATCGCCACCCGTCGATAAATCCATAATCGTATCGGCCCCGGCGTCGACGGCCACCCTCACCTTCTCAAGCTCCACATCGACAGAGCAGGAGTCCTGAGAGGTTCCGATATTGGCGTTGATCTTCGTCCTGAGTCCTCTGCCGATGGCAAGGGGTTCTATGTCGTGGTTCCTGTTACGGGTAATTACAACCGTCCCGTCAGCAATATGGGAGCGCAACTGCCCGACATCAACCCCCTCACTGAGGGCAACCTCCTTCATGTCCTTGGTAATATTCCCCTTTTTTGCCTCTTCTAACTGTGTCATATAGACTCCCCTCTCATTGGTGATTCTTTTTGTATGAAAACAAGTCGTCAGGGCAATAAAGTTGGCCCTGTATTAAACCTTCACGGTTCTCTTTCACGCGGATTTTACGAGGGCTGAAGCCCTCGACTACGCTCCCACCCATCTCCACTGACGGCCTTCACGATGGTGGAATTGCAAGTGCCCTGACCAGCGACGCGGCGGCCTGGTCAGGCGCCTTCGCCGCCAGGATCGCCGATATCACCCCAATCCCGTCAGCGCCGCCATCCATTACCTCTCTCACCATCTCACACTTTATTCCCCCCAGGACAAAGATCGGGAGGGATATTTCCCCCTTCACACGACCTATCTGTTCCACACCGATGGGGTCGCCGTACCTCGCCTTGGACGGCGTATGAAAGATCGGCCCCAGGGTGATGAAGTCGGCCCCATCCTCTTCCGCCCTCCGCGCCTCAACTATGCCGTGAGTCGATACGCCGATGAGCCCTCTCTTCCCCAGCAGTTTCCTTGCCTCACGGGGGGAGATGCCTCTCTGTCCGAGGTGAACACCGTCACAATCGAGAGCGATGGCAATATCAACACGGTCGTTTATCAGAAAGGGTGCCCCGTACCGCTTTGTAATGCTCCTCAACTCCCGCCCCAACTCCATCAACTCTCGCGCCGAAAGATCCTTCTCCCGCAACTGAACCGCCCCAACGCCCCCCTTGAGGGCCATCTCAACGACATCAAGAAGCCCTCTCCCTCCGGTCCCTCTCCTGTCGGTTATGAGGTAGAGCTGAAAATCAACCATCCGTTGCTAACACCGACCAGGTCAAACGGGCTTCTCCCACAACCTCCCCATGAAGATGGCTCCGGCGGCAACGATGACAACTGCTATGCTCACCATTTGGGCTGCCTTGAGGGGGCCCATCATCAGGCTGTCCGCCCTGAAGTGCTCGACGATAAATCTCCCCACCGAGTAGAGACCGAGGTAGAGGGCAAATACAAGACCGTTTCGGTGTTCCCTCTTCCTGACGCCGAACCAGAGGAAGAGAAAGATAGAGAGGTTGAAGGCCAACTCGTAGAGCATCGTCGGGTGGAGGGGGAGACCGGGAAACTCCGCTCCGGCAATGCTCGATGTGGGAAAGACGATCCCCCACGGCATCTCCGTCGGCCTGCCGTGGGCGTCGCCGTTCATGAAGTTTCCGAAGCGCCCGAAGCTCTGTCCCAGGATTATGGTAGGGGCCACAACGTCGGCCATCCGCCAGAAGGGGATTCCCCTCTTACCCAGGAAGAAGTATGCCACGAAGATCCCTCCGATGAGGCCGCCGTGAATCGCCAGTCCTCCATGCCACACCGCCGGTATCTCAATGGGATGTGCCGCATAGAAGCCCCAGTTGAAGAGGACGTAGTAGAGGCGGGCGCCAATGATACCTCCAACGACAACCCACATGAGAAAGCTCACCGCCTCATCATCGGTCAGGTTAACCCTCTTCCGTCTCACCTCAGACTTGATGAGATAGCTCCCGACAATGATGGCCACCACATACATGAGACCGTAAAAACGTATCTCAAGGGGCCCCAGTTGAATGAGTACTGGATGCATCTATCGTATATCCTCTGCCGTCATATCTTATTCTACTCTATCAAGCCCTCCAACGGGCTGCTCGCCGTCGCATAGAGCTTCCTCGGTATACGTCCCGCCTCAAAGGCAAACCGTCCACCCTCCATCCCGAGACGCATGGCCTTCGCCATCGCCACAGGGTCCTTCGCTCCGGCAATCCCCGTGTTCATCAGGATACCGTCGCATCCAAGCTCCATCGCAATCGCCGCATCGGAGGCCGTGCCGACACCGGCGTCTACGATGACAGGCAGGGAAATTGTTTCAAGGATGATCCGAATATTGTATGGGTTCCTGATACCCAGGCCGCTCCCAATGGGGGCCGCAAGGGGCATAACCGCGGCGCACCCCGCATCCTCAAGCTTCTTCGCCATGATGGGGTCGTCATTGGTATAGGGAAGCACGGTAAAGCCCTCCTTCACCAGGATTTGTGCCGCCTCAAGGAGGGCCTCATTGTCGGGGAAGAGGGTCTTCTCACTTCCAATGACCTCCAGCTTTACCAGCTCCGTATCGAGTGCCTCACGGCCCAGCCTCGCCGTCCTTACCGCATCATCCACCGTATAGCAACCGGCCGTATTCGGCAGCAGCGTGTACCGATCAGAATCGATATGGTTGAGAAGCGAATCTGCACCTCTCTTGAGGTCAACCCTCCTCACCGCGACGGTCACAACCTCGGCGCCCGACGCCTCAAGGGCCTCCACCATAAGCTCGTTGGTGGCATACTTCCCCGTGCCCACCATGAGGCGTGACCTGAACTCTCTATCTCTTATCTTTAATATCTCTGACATTAAACTACCTCCATTAAATAAAATAAGGTTTCAGTAAATTGCAAAACAGGAACAACGAATCATGAAAATTCTTCAATTATCATTTTTCAATTGTCAATTATAAGTATTGCCCTCTACCCCCCGCCCACCATCTGTATCACCTCCACCTTGTCCCCCTCTTGTAACACGGTGGTGGCGTGGCGCCCCTTGGGGATGATTTCACGATTCAACTCCACCGCGATCCCCTTCGTCCCTATGGCAAGCTCGTCGAGAAGATCCCTGAGGGAAGCCCCATCCTGAACCTCCCGGGCCTCTCCGTTGACGACAACCCCTATCACGCCCCGCCCCTAAAAAAAGAGATCACGCTTCCCCCCCTTGATCTCACCGATCCTCTTTATCACCTCCCCCTTTAGGGCAGGCTCCTTGATCCCCTTCAGGGCGTGCTCGATGGCGACCTCCCCCTTCTTCCTGATCCCGTTAGCGCCGTGGTCGAGGAGGAACTCCTGGAGGGTGAGGATCGCGTTGGCGTTACAGAACTTCCCCATATCACCACTCATTGTCTTTTCGGTAAATGCCTTCCCTGTTCGCCCAACCCGGTAGCATGAGGTGCAGACGCTGGGAATGAAGCCGCCGTCAAGGATCGACTCCATGACCTGCGCCACCGTTCTGTGGTCACTGGTTGAGAACTGCTCAACCGTCTCCACCTCCCCTGCCGGGATATCGCCGCCAGTCTCGACGGCATAGCCGCCGGGATCGGTCCTGGAGCCCGCGCTCATCTGGGAGGCGCCTATGCTCATCACCGCATCCCTCACCTCTCTGCTCTCCCGTGTGGAGACAACAACACCGGCGGAGGGGAGGGCCAGACGGTAGACGGCAACTATCTTTTTGAACTCCTCATCGGTAACCGGAGCCGGTGGCTCAATCAGGCCGGAGCCGTCTGCCGGTCGCAGCCGTGGGACCGAAACGGTATGGGCATGTGTGCCGTACCGTTCATAGAGGTGGTAGGAGTGCGCTATAGTGGAGAGGACATCGAAGCGGTAATCGTAGAGGCCGAGGAGCGACCCGATACCAACGTCGTTAAAACCGGCCTCCATTGCCCTCTCCATGACCTCAAGACGGTAGTCGTAATCCCTCTTCGTCCCGGAGGGGTGCATGTGGCTGTAGGTTGGCCGGTGGTAAGTTTCCTGAAAAACCTGATAGACGCCCGTTCCTGCGCCCTTCAACCGTCGCAAATCCTCTACCTCCATGGGCGCCGCATTAACATGGACAATCCGTATCCCCGTATCACGGTAGATCCCCTCGATAACGGCAATAAGGTGGTCGAGAGTCGATTGCCGCCTGTCCTCCCCTGAAACGAGGAGGAGGCGGTGAAACCCCATCCCCTCAAGTTGACGCGCCTCGGCAACAGCCTCGTCAACGGAGAGGGTACGCCGCTGGGCCTCACTGTTATCCTTCCTGAAACCACAGTAGAGACAGTTGTTTGTACAGTAATTTGAAAGATAGAGGGGGGCAAAGAGGACGATACGCTTTCCGAAGAGGGTGGCCTTTACCGCCCCCGCCCTCTCGTAGAGTTTCTTGAGAAGGCCAGGATCTTCGATGGCAAGGAGGGTTCCACAATCCTCCAGAGAGAGCCCCTTAAGCAGTGACGCCCTTGAGAGTATCTCCCCAACCTCCGCCTCCGACGGCTCCCTTACGGTGGCAGAGGTCAGAACGGCCTCCACTCTCTCCGTATCAATTATCATCTATCACGCCTCACAATAAAAAAACCGCACCAGAAATGGGGCGGCCTACTCTCCGTCTCAGAGATTCAGGAAAAAAATTGAAAGCTCCTTCGACGTAAAAAGATGAAGTTGTGCCGCTTCCCTCCGCTGGCATTATCCAGTTCAGGTCGTTAGGGTCTCCCGGCTCTCCCGGAACTCTCAGCCCCCATCCGGCAGGATGGGGCTCCCCTAGCGTTCCATGCAGATTATCAGATGGTGCAGGGGAAGTCAATCTCCACTTGTCCAGCTAATATATCTACTTTACGCCCTTGAAAGAAACAATCTCAAACCAAGGCACCAAGAAGACAAAGGAATGCAGAATTGAATAGAAAAGGAGTATCTGCCCTTCGTAACTTTGTGATCTCTGTGGCTTTGTGAGAGATAAGTTTCAGGTTTTTAATAATAGAGACCGTTATATCTCTTGCCAGCTCATGAAGATAGAGAAACAGAATCCTCCGTCTAATTCCGTTGAAGGAGACGGATGAGCACAGATACATGCCGTAGTCGAAGGCGTTAGCCTTCGCTCAGCACCGTTCCATCCCCCTTCTCAGTGACATGAAGCGGGGACCATGAATTCAGGAACTCCTTGACTTCATTGTGCTCTTGCACTACTTTAGCGAGTATCTTTTACAGTATCTAGTAACTCCCCACCATGAGCATTCCTAAGCGTGACAGGGGAGTGCCTGCTATCCAAGCTCGGGGGTGTTATATAGAAACCATATAAGACCCCCACAAACTGTGACTGAGAGCTTCAAACCTATGGAAACCAAGAGCTTTCAGGCCAAAATAGTCAGGTGTCTTATGCCGCAATATCGCGGCCTATAGTTTTTATGAAGAAACTGATATGGCTGTCAATAGTCAAGAGGTAAAGCGCTGCCTTGCCCTTTGTTT
>JBHHTR010000071.1:0-10791 GCA_046753505.1 Thermodesulfobacteriota bacterium | reverse complement strand
TTTTTATCACCGAATCTTTCTTAATAAACATCTTTGTGGCCTTGTGGTCCATCACCACAAGCGACTCTACCGCCCCTTCAATGGCTTCGGATACCATGCCTGACATTTTTACCAGGTCCTTCTCCAGTTTCTGTAATTTCTCGTGATACCTCTCTCTCACCATACCTCGTTCCCCTCCTCTTCGTAAAATATGCCAAGGTCTGTTATTGACGCAACTTGGACTCTACGGCAAAAAGCATATACTCACACAAAGCCACAAAGCTCACAGATAACAAATATATTTTCTCTGTACCTTAGCGCCTTCGTATGCAATAAAGGATTTTTGCGCTTTGACCAACATCTATTTCATGACGCGACCGTTAGCCGAACCTTCCTGTAATGTAGTCTTCTGTCAGCCTGTTTGATGGGTTGGTAAATATCGTGTTGGTCTCATCAAATTCGATCAACTCTCCCATCATAAAGAATCCGGTGTACTTGGAGACCCGCGCAGCCTGCTGCATGTTGTGGGTCACGATGACCACGGTGTACTCCTTCTTCAGCTCAGTCATGAGATCCTCTATCCGGGCCGTTGCGTTCGGGTCAAGGGCCGAGCACGGCTCATCCATGAGTATGATGTCGGGCTCCACCGCCAGCGCCCGTGCAATACAGAGGCGTTGCTGCTGCCCCCCTGAGAGGGCTGAGGCGGGATCGTTAAGCCGTTCACTGGTCTCCTTCCACAACGCGGCATCCTTCAGCGCCTTGTTGACCCTGTCGGGAAATTCGGACCTGTCTATCTCCATCAGCTTGAGCCCGAAGGCAATGTTGTCGAAAATGGACATGGGGAATGGCGTCGGCTTCTGGAAGACCATACCAACCTGGCTTCGCAATTTTATCAGATCCACATCCCTGTCGAGGATATTCCTCCCCTGCACCAGAATCTCCCCATCATACCTGTTGCCGGGATAGAGGTCGTGCATCCTGTTCAGGCAGCGGAGGAAGGTTGTCTTCCCGCACCCCGAAGGGCCAATGAGGGCCGTCACCGCGTTCTTGTGTACGGAGAGGGAGATATCCTTCAGGACATGCTTGCCGCCGGCATAGTGAAAATTGAGTCCACTTACCTCTATCTCGATCTCTCTGGCCACATCACTATTGCTCATCTCTTGCCGTACCTCCACCTGATGATTATTCTTCCGACTATGGTCAGGAAGAGAATAAAGAGTGTAATCATAAACGATGCAGCCCACGCCTGTCCATGCCAACTCTCATAGGGCCCCATGGCGTACTGGAAGATCGTCACCGTGAGGGACGATATGGGTTCATTCATGTCAACGGAGAAGAAGGAGTTGTTGAATGAGGTGAAGAGGAGGGGCGCAGTCTCTCCGATAACCCTGGCGATGGCGAGAAGAACGCCCGTAAAGATGCCCGCCGCCGCGCCACGGTAGACCACCTGGATAATCACCTTGTAGTAGGGCGCTCCAAGGGCGAAGGCTGCCTCTCTCAAACTCCACGGAACGAGGGTGAGCATATCCTCGGTGGTTCGGAGGACGACTGGAATCATGATAATCGCCAGCGCTACGGAGCCGGCCCAGCCGTTGAAGTGGCCGATGGGCTTCACGAGGATGGCGTAGACAAAGGTGCCTATAACGATTGAGGGGACGCTGACCATGATGTCCGCGAGGGTGCTGATTACCCGTGCGATCTTTCCGCCCCGACCGTATTCAGCGAGGAAGGTGCCCCCCAGGAGTCCCACCGGCACCCCTATGAGGGTGGCAAAGAGGGTGATTATCAACTGTCCGACAAAAGCGTTTCTCAGACCGCCACCCTCAATGCCGGGAGGAGCCGGGTCGTTAAAAAAGAGGCCAAGGTTGATGGAGCCAATGCCGTTGATGATGACATCGCCGAGGATAAAGACGAGCCAGAAGAGGCCGAAGAGGGCGGCGCAACTGCACAGTCCAAGGGCCAGACCGTTCTCCAATCTCCTGGCTGTCTCCCGTCTCATCGCACAACGCTCCTGTCGGCCCTGAGCAGGAATATTTTTGCCAGCGCCAGTGTCACGAAACTCATGACAAAGAGGATGAGGGCAAGGTAGAAGAGGGAGGAGAGGTAGAGGTCGGTATCGGCCTCGGTAAACTCATTCGCCAGTGTAACTGTAACCGTAGATGCCGCAGCAAAGAGGGAGGCCCTTATCTCATGATTGTTCCCAAGAACAAAGGCAACCGCCATCGTCTCGCCGATGGCCCTGCCGAGAGAGAGGACGATCCCGCCAAAGATACCGAGCTTTGAATAGGGGATAATCACCCCTTTTATGACCTCCCACTTTGTAGCGCCTAGGCCGTAGGCCGACTCCTTGACGACAGGCGGAGTAAGGTTGAAGGTGTCTCTCGATATGCTCGCCGTAAAGGGGATGATCATGATGCTCAGGATGAGGCTGGCCGTCAGAACATCAATGCCCATGGGCGTCCCTTCAAAGAGGATCCCCACGATGGGGAGCCCCCCTATACTCTCCTGAAGGGCGGGCTCTATGTAGTCGGCCATTATAGGCGCAAGGGTAAAGAGCCCCCACATGCCGTAGATGATGCTCGGTATGGCCGCAAGGAGTTCGATGGCGATCCCTATCGGCTTCTTGAGGAAGTCGGGCGCCACCTCGGTCACGAAGACGGCGATACCGAGAGCGGCCGGGACTGCGATAAGGAGGGCCAGTGCGGTGGTGACAAGAGTGCCGTAGAGTGGAGCTGCGCCGCCGAAGATCTCCATTACCGGATCCCACTCCGAGGAGGTGATGAAACCGATAACACCGAACCGCTCTATGGCGAGAGACGACCGCAGGTAGAGTGTAATAACAATCCCGACTATCAGGAGAGGGACAGCGATAGAGGCCGCTCCTGTTAGTGTAGAAAAGAGCAGGTCGAGCGGATTTCTTGGGACAGGTTTCGACAAGTGAGGAGTATCCTTCTATATGCTTGAAAACAGGTAAAAACTCAGGTGCTCAGGCTGAAGGCTGAAGGTTTTTCTATTTCCCAGACTCTGTGGGTAAACTCCGTCGCTTGATTCTCTCCATGAAATCACTGGAACAAAAGAATTGCTTTTCTTCCTTCAGCCTTTAGCCTTCATAAGTAGAGACAAAAACGGCTTATTTACGGCTCATCTGGGTGCCACTTCACAAAGCGGGTTAGTAGAGACCGTTCGTCTTCCAGTACTCCCGAACCTTCTTCTTCAGGCTGTCAGGTAGGGGGGCGTAGACGAGGCGCCGCGCCACGTCGTCGGACTTATCGGAAAAGGTCCAGTCGAAGAACTTCACAACCCGCCTGTTAGCTTCAACCTTGTCACGGGCCACGATTATGTTGGTAGCCGCTACGATGGGCCATGCCGCTTCGCCATTGGCGTTTGTGACCCATGTGTAGAAGTGTTTTTTCGGGTCGTAGTTCCCCGAGGCCGCTGCCGCCGCGAAGCTCTCCAGCGTCGGCTCCACAACCTTACCGGCCCTGTTCACCAGGCGGGTGTGGCTCAACCTGTTCTGTTTGGCATAGGCGTACTCAACGTAGCCGATAGAGTGTTTGACCCTCTTGGCATAATTAGCAACCCCCTCGTTTCCCTTGCCTCCGATCCCCACTGGCCACTTGACTGACTTTCCGTACCCCACCCTCTCGTGCCATGCCGGACAGAGCTCATCAAGGTAGTGGGTAAAGACCGCCGTCGTCCCCGAGCCGTCAGAGCGGTGGACGACGGTTATCTTCTTGGCGGGCAGGGTAAGAGAGGCGTTGAGCGCCTTGATAGCTGGGTCGTTCCACTGTGAAATCTCACCGAGGAATATTTTGCAGACCACCGCCCCGTCGAGGACCATCTCCCCCGGCTTGAGACCGGGGATGTTGACGACGAGCACCTCCCCGCCAATCACCTGGGGCCACTGGAGAAGCTTCTTCTCATTGATGAACTCGGGCTTCAGGGCGTCATCGGACGCCCCGAAATCGACGGTCCTGTTGACTATCTGCCGCACACCGCCGCCGGAGCCGATGGACTGGTAGTTGACCTGCTCCTTCACCTCCATATGGTAGGTATAGGCCCAGGCAGAGTAGACCGGATAGGGAAAGCTCGCCCCCGCCCCGTTGAGCATGGAACCTGCAGTGGCGGTCGTCACAAACCCCGCGCTAACTATAGTGATAACTATGAGATAAATTATTCTGTTCATACTATTGCTCCTGAGAACTTGACCGTCTCGTAAAAGTCATGTGATGGCTAAGTAAGAATTTCGATATACAAGGAGCAGTGGTTTTTCGGGCACGAAGGCATACATTTGGTATGTCGAGTGTCTGAAAAATTGCTGCGACGCTGTAGATCGGACTTATTACAACGCCATTAGAATTTCGCCTCAAGCTGGACGAGTAGTTCGTTGTTATCGACTTCAGCTCCGCCGGTTGACTCGTCATGGAAATTCAACTCCGCCTTTATCTTTATGTTCTTCACCACATCGGTGATGGCGGCGAGGGTGACCTCAGTCCGGTCCCACGTCCTCGAATCGACGAAGGTTTCCGGCAGATCAACATTGTAGTCGTCGTAACGGAAGAGGAACTCGACAGCCGTGAAGGTATCCCGTCCATCAAGGTGCACCTTGTATGACGGCTGGATGTACCACCCCGTCCTGTCCATTGCACCGTCGGTAGCGCTGATATACTGGAAGAAAAAGGTAAAGTCGTCGAGGAGATACTCGACATTTATACCAAACCGATCCTTCGAGTCATCGGTTGAGGAGTAGCCAGAGATGCCATTAAGATGGGTAATGTCAGCACTGCTCAGCTGCCCGACATAGAGGAAGGGGAAGACATCGATCTCGTGCCCCTCCTTGAAGTGGTGCTTTACCCCCACACCAAGCCCAATCTCCTTATTATGGTTCTCCTCCACATTGTCGTCATCATCGTGGATGATGGGGTATACATTGTCTTCCTGTATCTTCCGGTCGGCGAGCCGTCTCCCGTTGGTTATCGAGGCACGCCAGTAGAACCTCTCTATCTCGCCGCCCGCGTAAATGCCGAGGTCCTCATCCTGGAAGAAGGCGTGACCGTTTATGGGGTACGACTCGGTCTTCCGGTGGGGCTTCATGAAGATATCCTCAAGACCAACCTTGACAAAGGTACCGTAGGGAAGCCCCTTATAGGCCACCCACGCCTCATCAATCTTTGAACTACCGGACCCGAACTCAATGTCGGCCTGGAAGGTGACGGCATCGGTGAAGGCCACCTGGGGGGTGAGAACTATCTCGTCGATGGCGAAACGGGCATTGGAGTTGTTCGTATATTTGGGAGGGGCGGCAGCAGGATTATTGCCCGCATTGTTTTCCGAGCTAATAAATTCTAGCTCCAGCTCGCCCCCCACCTTGACCTGCCCCCCTCGAAGGGAGATGAGCGAATCCGCCGCAGCAACCGGGATAGTCGAAAGGGTCCATAGCGCTGTCATCGTAATAAGGGCAAAGCTGATAAATCGTCTCATCAAGTAGTCTCTCCTTTGTTATTATTAATGCCGTCTGTAGAATAACCGTGGGGCACTCACCTCGTGAATGGATGCCATTCGATAGAGATAAGACATTCCTCTATGATTGTCAAGATAAATGGGCGCTTTTGTCGGCAACCACTCTGCCAGTCTCCCCCTTCAGATATATCCAGAACTCTCTGTTACCCTTGCCGCCCTTTATCGGGGAATCGCATACCCCCTCCACGGCCATCCCCGATGCCTCCGCGAAGGCTTGTATCCGCTCAACAACCATCGTATGCTTTGCTGGATCCCGGACAATGCCCCCCTTCCCCACCTGCCCCTTTCCCACCTCAAACTGGGGCTTGATGAGGGCCACTATTTCCCAGCTGCCTTTCAGAAGTTGACTTACTCTTGGTATGACCTTTTCGAGAGAGATGAAGGAGACGTCGATGACTGCCATATCGGCGTCTTCACCAACCTCACCCGCTTCGAGGTAGCGAATATTTTTACCCTCAAGGAGGACGACTCTCGGATCGTTCCTCAGTTTCCAGTCGATAAGCCCCTTCCCCACATCTATGGCGTAGACCTTAGACGCCCCGCGTTGCAAGAGGCAGTCGGTAAAACCGCCAGTCGATGAACCGATGTCTAGGATCACCCTTCCCTCCACATCGATCCCGAAGTGATCCAGCGCGCCGGCAAGCTTTATCCCCCCCCGTCCCACATAGGGTGGAGGCTCCTTTACTATTATCTCGGCGTCTATGGGGACAGCAGCCCCCGGCTTATCGACCCGCGCCCCGTTGACCATGACCTTACCGGCCATAATCAGCGCCTTTCCCCGCTCCCTGGTCCCTATGAGACCTCGATCTACAAGCAGCTTATCGATGCGCCCTTTTTCTCCTCGCGACATTTTCCGACCATCTCTCTAATCTTATCTGCTATTCCGCTGCTGTCGAGTCCAAGCATGGCCCGCAGTTCCTGCTGTGTCCCATGCTCGACAAACTGGTCGGGAACCCCCATCCTCTTTATCTCGCACATCACTCCACGCTCTTCGAGAAGTTCGAGGACGGCGCTTCCAAAACCACCCTGGAGGGCATTCTCCTCAACAGTGAGCAGCCGCGTCTTACGAGAGGCGAGATCGATAATCAGCCCATCATCGAGGGGCTTTATAAAACGGCAGTTGACCACCCCCACAGCTATACCTTCACCTCCTAATAGCTCCGCAGCCTCCAGCGCTGGATAGACCATCGTCCCCGTCGCGAGGATGGTGATATCGTCTCCCTCTCTCAAGACCTCTGCCTTTCCCAGGGGAAGCTCCTTCATCGGTTGTGTCTCTACAATCCCCTCACAGTTGCCCCGTGGATATCGTACGACAGCCGGGCATCCCGCCTTGACCGCCGTGTAGAGGAGATGGCGCAACTCCTCTTCGTCCTTTGGCGCCATGATGATGAGCTTCGGCAGATGACGGAGAAAGGAGATATCGAAGAGCCCGTGATGGGTGGGGCCGTCCTGACCGACTATCCCCGCCCTGTCGAGGGCAATGACAACGGGGAGGTTCTGAAGACAGACATCGTGCATCACCTCATCGTAGGCACGCTGGAGAAAGGTGGAGTAGATACCCGTCACGGGAACAAAGCCCTTGGCGGCCAGTCCCGCCGCGAAGGTAATGGCGTGCTGTTCCGCGATGCCAACATCGAAGAAGCGGTCGGGATATCGCCTTTCAAACTTTGCCAGTCCCGTTCCCTCAGGCATGGCCGCCGTAATGGCAACCACCCTCTCATCCTCTTCGGCAATCTCCAACAGAGCCTCACTGAAGGCGTCAGTATAGCTCCTCTTCTTGACCCCTTCCGACTTTCCGCTCTTGATGTTGAAGGGACCGAGGCCGTGGAAGCGTGACGGCTCCTCCTCCGCAAAGGCGCACCCCTTCCCCTTCTTTGTCAGGATATGAATGAGGAGTGGACCCTCCAGATCATTAGTATCGGTGAAGGTCTTGATGAGGCCGTCAATATCGTGGCCGTCGATGGGACCGATGTAGTGAAACCCGAGCCCCTCAAAGAGCATCCCCGGTGTGATGAGTGAGATGAGGGAGTCTTCCGCTCGCTTCGCTATGTTAATGAGCCGGTCGCCAACGAAGGGGATGGCCTGGAATATCCCCTCGACCTCTCTCTTCAACTTTGTAGCGAACCTGCCGGTAATCTTCCTGCTGAGGAATGAGGAGAGGGCGCCCACATTCTTTGAGATACTCATCTCGTTATCATTGAGGATAACGATGAGATCCCTGTTGAGGTGACCGGCCTGATTCAACCCCTCAAAGGCAAGGCCCGCAGTCATGGAGCCATCGCCGATGATGGCTATCACCTTGTTGGAGCCATTGTGGAGGTCCCTGGCCACCGTCATGCCGAGGGCGGCAGAGATGGATGTCGCCGCATGGCCAACACCAAATGCGTCATAGGGGCTCTCGGAACGCTTGGGAAAGCCGCTCATCCCGTGCAACTGGCGCAGCGTCTTGAACTGGTCCCTCCTCCCGGTCAGTATCTTGTGTGGATATGCCTGATGACCTACATCCCATACAATATCATCGCTGGTCCCGTCAAAAACATAGTGGAGCGCTAAGGTAATCTCAACAGCGCCGAGGCTGGAGGCAAGGTGGCCGCCCGTTTTGGAGACCGTCTCCAGAATCATCTCCCTCAGCTCCGTTGCCACGAGTGGCAGCTGCTCCTGTGACAGCTTTTTCAGATCTTCGGGACTATCTATCTTGTCGAGTAGTTTATACATCTCGGAACCTCTGATGGTTTTGTAAAAAGTCGTGTGATGGCGACGCCATTACTGTTCTCGTGCCACTATATACCGCGCAATCTCCCTCAGCGGCTCCGCCCTCTCGTCGAAGTCGTCAAGTACAGCAAGGGCCTTCTCTACCAACTCATCGGCCCTCTCCTTCGACTCCTTCAGGCCGATGACGGCGGGGAATGTCGCCTTCCCCCTCTGGCTGTCACTGCCCACACTCTTCCCCATACTTGCCGTCTCCCCCTCGACATCGAGGATGTCGTCTGCCACCTGGAAGGCGAGGCCGACACTGTCGCCATAGGCCGTCATGGAGGCCAGAGCTTCCTCTCCGGCTCCGCCTAGGATGGCTCCGCACCGCACGGCGGCCCTAATGAGGTGGCCCGTCTTATGGATATGTATATACTCGAGGAGGGGGAAGGGTATCTCCTTGTCCTCCGACTCTATATCGACCATCTGGCCGCCCACCATTCCACGGGAGCCAGCTGCCCGCGCCATCTCATTGATAACCTGGAGGCGTTTTATTGCCCCGCCCTCGCTTGGCGAAGCAGGCGCCACGGCCAAAACATCGAAGGCGAGAGTCAAGAGAGCGTCACCGGCGAGTATGGCGGCCGCCTCTCCAAAAACCTTGTGGCAGGTCGGTTTACCTCTCCTCAGGTCGTCGTCGTCCATGGCGGGGAGATCGTCGTGGATGAGGGAGTAGGTGTGGATCATCTCTATGGCGCAGGCCCCGTTAATCACACCGTCCCTATCGCCTCCGACCGCCTCGGCGGCGGCCATGAGGAGGATGGGGCGAATCCTCTTTCCACCGGCAAAGAGACTGTGCCGCATGGCCCGGTTCAGGGTTTGGGGAAAATCATCCTCACCGGGGAGAAAGGTTGCAAGGGCCTCCTCCACCGTCCTCCTCTTCTCACTGCAATAGAGTTCCAGGTCCATCTTACTTAGCCTCCGCCTGATTTGAATCGACTGTCGAATCATCTGCGGCAAAGGGCTCTCTCGTGAGAGAATCGTCACCCTTGACCAGGCTTTCGACACGGCGCTCCGCGTCATCAAGTATCTTGTTGGAGAGACGGGAGAGGCCCACCCCCTCCTCAAAGAGCTTCAACGACTCCTCGATGGAGAGGTTCCCATCCTCCAGTGTGGAGACAATCTCTTCGAGCCGTTTCAGTGACGCTTCAAACTTCGACTTTTTCATAGACCTTGCAGGAGAGTTCCCCACTGTGGAGCATAATATTAATATCGTCGCCCACAGACACCTCACGGGCATCGCGTATGACGGCGTGAGAGGGCGCCTTCCTCGCTATGCTGTACCCTCTCTGGAGCACATTCAGGGGGCTCAAGGCATTGAGGCGGGCGACGGTCGCCTCCAGCCCTCTCCTAGCCATTGTCTGTCTGTGGCTCACCGCCATATTGAGGCGTTCACCCATATCGTCAAGACGGAGCCTCATATCCCGATATCTTCGCCGTGGGTCTATGAGTCCCCTCTCCAGACCGCGAAGCTTGATCCGACCCTCATCGAGAGAGGCCACCAGGGCGGCCTTCATTCTGCCCTGAAGGGCGGAGAGGTGAAGGGAGAACTCCTCCCGCGACTTGACGACAATCTCCGCCGCCGCAGAGGGGGTAGGCGCCCTCACATCGGCAACCAGATCGGCCACTGTATAGTCCGTCTCATGACCAACCGCCGAGATGACGGGGAGGCGAGATTTAAAAATTGCCGAGGCGACAATCTCCTCATTAAAGGCCCATAGATCCTCTACGGAGCCGCCGCCCCTACCAACTATGATGACATCAACATCGTCGCATCTGTTCAGCGCCTCAATCCCCTCTGCTATCTCCCGTGCCGCCTCCACCCCCTGGACCCTTACCGGATAGAGGAGGAGCCCCATAGCGGCATGTCTCCTCTCCAGGACACGAATAATATCCCTTATGACAGCGCCCTTTGGCGACGTCACCACACCGACGCATCCAGGAAGGAGGGGGAGGGGACGCTTCCTCTCCTCATCAAACCACCCATCCTTCGCCAGCCGCTCCTTTAGCTGCTCAAGGGCGAGCTGACGAGCGCCCACCCCAACAGGCTCCATATAGTCGATAATTACCTGATACTCACCCCGCGCCTCATAAACAGTCACCATCCCCCGGCATAGAACGTGGAGACCATCCTCGGCCTTGAACCTGAGACTCCCAGACTGCCCTCTGAAGATCACCCCCCGCACCTGAGAGGTTTCGTCCTTGAGTGTAAAGTAGCAGTGGCCGGAAGCGGCTCGCTTGAAGTTCGATATCTCGCCCTCAAGCCAGACGTAGTAGAGATTCGCCTCAAGGAGTCCCTTAATAGCCTTTGTCAGCTCCGACACGGAAAAGACCTTTTTACTGCCATCCAGCATTGGAGAAGCGTAACAGAACCAGCCGTCAATTACAAGACGCCCCTTTGGCCTCAATGCAGCCACAATCTACTGGCTGATTCTGTCAGACAGGAGAGAGATGGCGCCGGATTTACTGAACTGATAATAACCCACATTATTCATGAATTGCCCATAAATTGTAACGATGATCGCCTGTCTGCGTGCGGACACG
>JBHHTR010000070.1:0-10808 GCA_046753505.1 Thermodesulfobacteriota bacterium | reverse complement strand
GTTGATATCGTACAGACCGCTTCTCAACCCCCGGTTCATGACATTAAGGAGAAGGGGAGTGGGGAGAAGGAGAAGACAAATCTCAAGACGGTAGAGTCGCCAATGGTGGGAACCTTTTATCGGGCCCCCTCGCCGGACACCTCCCCTTTTGTTGAAATTGGCGATACGGTTGGCAAGGGGCAGATGCTCTGTATCATTGAGGCCATGAAACTGATGAATGAAATTGAGTCGGAGTATGGCGGCAAGGTTGTCTCGATACTGGTTGAGAATGGACAACCCGTTGAATATGGCGAACCACTCTTCCTCATAGAGCCGGTCTCTGGAAAATAGTGAAGATCATCATGTTGTGTCATCTGCGTCGCCTCTCATACATTCCTGGCGGCTTCTTCTTTAATTTAATAAAGGTCGATAATGTTTTATAAGATTCTCATAGCGAACAGGGGAGAAATTGCTGTACGGATTATTCGTGCCTGCAAGGAGCTTGGCATCAGGACGGTTGCGGTCTATTCATCTGCCGACAAGGAGTCTCTCCACACAAGGCTTGCTGATGAGGCCGTATGCATAGGCCCTGAAAGCAGTCAGAACAGCTACCTCAATGTCTCGTCGATTATTAGCGCGGCAGAGGTGACGGACGCCGAGGCGATACACCCTGGATACGGTTTCCTTGCCGAGAACCCTGCCTTTGCGGAGGTGTGTGAGAACTGTGGCATCAAGTTTATCGGGCCATCGTCGGTGAGCATGAGGATGATCGGCGAAAAGATAGAGGCAAAAAGGATAGCGGAGACGGTTAAACTCCCCGTGTTGCCGTGGAGTCAGGGTGAGGTATGCGATGAGCACGAGGCTCAGATCATTGCCAGGCGGATAGGTTATCCGGTAATGATAAAGGCTACTAGTGGCGGTGGCGGACGGGGCATCAAGGTGGTCCATACCAAAGCGAGCATGGGAAATGCCTTTCATACGGCTGTCACCGAGGCAAAGGCGGCCTTTGGCGACGGGAGGGTCTTGATTGAAAAATTCTGCGACCAGCCGAGGCATATTGAGATACAGATAGTAGCCGATGAACACGGGAATGCCGTCCATCTCGGTGAGAGGGAGTGTTCCATACAGCGGAGGAATCAGAAGATACTGGAGGAGGCCCCTTCCTCTGCTATGAGTGACCGTCTGCGTAGGCAGATGGGAGATGGGGCGTTGCGCCTTGTAAAGGAGATTGGCTACACCAATGTCGGCACGGTAGAATTTCTGCTCGACAAGGATAAGCACTTCTACTTTATGGAGATGAATACTAGGATACAGGTGGAGCACCCGGTGACCGAAGAGGTGACGGGAATCGATCTTGTAAAAGAGCAGCTCAGAATCGCCTGCGGTGAAAAGCTTGGCATCAAACAGCGCCACATCAATATCCAGGGACACAGTATTGAGTGCCGGATCAATGCGGAGGACCCTGATACCTTTATCCCCTCACCTGGAATGATTACTGAATTTAATATGCCGGGCGGGCTGGGAGTACGGGTTGACTCGGCTGTCTACAGTGATTATGTTTTGACCCCCCATTACGACTCTATGATCGCAAAACTCATTGTTTACGCTCATACACGACAGGAAGCAATCGACAGAATGAGGAGAGCACTGGAGGAGTTTTCCATTAAAGGGATCAAAACGAACATACCCCTCCACCTCAAGATTCTCAAGGAGCACGATTTCATAGAGGGCAGATTAACCATAGACTTTTTGAGCCGATTTTCGTAAGGTTAGTCGTACACCACCTAAGGCTATTTGCATGTTTAGATCACTTAAATCACTACTTTACTGTCTCTATCTAAGGTTGATATCTCATGGAAGAGTGGCGCCTAATTATTGACACCCCTGCTGACGGTTATGAGAATATGGCCGTTGATGAGACTCTTCTCCTCTCATGTGACAGAGGGGAGCCTTCGACGCTGCGCTTTTACGACTGGAAGAGTCCAACCATCTCCATCGGCTATCTACAGAGTTACGATCCCTTTTACAATATAGATCTCCCTGTAGTACGGAGGATGAGTGGTGGGAGGGCGGTCATACATGGTACTGAGGTTACCTACTCTATCTCGTGCAATGATGGGTCGCCTCTCTTCGCTGAAGGTATCAACGGTTCCTATAGATTAATCAGCCGCGCCCTCTCTCATGCCCTTAATGATTTGTCAATCGAGGCCACGACAGTGCCATCGGGCAAACGTCTCCCGACCGGTGGGGTCAGGGAGTCGTGCTTCGCCTCTACATCACGGCATGAGATAGTGGTTGATGGTAAAAAGGTGGCAGGGAGCGCCCAGAGAAGGTTGAAAAACGCCTTCCTTCAGCAAGGTTCTGTCCTCTTTGATGTTGACAGAGGCATGGTAGAAGAGCTCTTTGGTGAGAGGAGCCTTGATGGTATGGCGTGGCTCCACCTCTTCGGGAAGGTAGATAAGGAAGAGTTCAGAAGAGCATGTGTGAATAGGCTTGAAGATCTCCTGGACCTCCGTCTCTCTCTCTCTACACTTACAGCCAAAGAGGAGTCTGTAAAGGAGAGGTTGATTCACGAGAAGTATACCAGCGACCGGTGGAACAAGAGAGGGCTCCATTGACATCAATTATCAGGCGGATGCAGACAAGCAAGGTAGAGTAGAGGAGAGATTTATTCCTCACAAAGGTTACTGTTATGGACAAGAAGAGCAAAATATTTGACAAGGCCCAGAAGTATATTCAGAAGGGTTACCTTGACAGAGCCATTGATGAGTACCGGAAGGTGTTGCGCGCAAAGCCCGGCGATGTGAGCACTCGTCTTAGGGTGGGCGACCTCTTTGTGAAAATCGGCAAAGAGGATGAGGCTATCGAAGAGTACCATGAAGTTGCCAGAACGCTGACGCAGAACGGTTTTTATCTCAAGGCGATTGCCGTCTACAAGCAAATATTGAAGCTTGATCCTCCAAATCTTGATATGCGGTACAGGCTTGCAGAGCTCTATGCGCGACAGGATCTCATCGCCGACGCCATAAGTGAGTACGACATCCTCGCAAGACACTTTGAGAGCAAAGGCAAACGGGAGGATACACTTAATATTATCAAGAAGATGCTTGAGATTGACAAAGAGAACGTGGGAATACGGCTCAGGCTGGCGGAGATTTACGAGCAGTCCGGTTTTCAAGAAGATGCAACCTTTGAGTTTGCCAGCGCAGCGGAACGGCTCATAGAGGATGGCAAGATAGAGAAGGCGGAGAAGCTTCTCCTGAACCTCTACAACAGAGGTGAGAAACAACTGAAGGTGCTTGAGGGGCTTGGGGCTGTAGCGAAGGAGAAGGGCGAGAGGGAGCTCTTCTTGCGCTACTCCAGGGAGCTGATAGAGCTCTACGATAAACTCGGTGAAGTGGATAAAGAGAGGGAACTCTCCACAGAACTCCTTACGCTCTTCCCGGAGGAGAGTGATGTCGTGGCCGATATGTTGAGTAGAGGCGAGGAAACCTCTATGGAAGATAGCGGTAGTGGAGAGGTTGAGGCTGGAGACGATGGAGCGGAAGAGGATGGGCGGGATGCTGGAGAAGACGGAAGCGAGGCGGCATCTCCCCCTGCTCTTGAAACAGAAGTGGCCGAAGAAGATGGTGATTTAAAGGATGTCCTGGAAGATGAGCCTGAGGAAACGCCTGAAGATGAAACGCCCGAAGAGGAGGAGAAGCCTGATGAGCCACTCTCCCCCTGGAGTGAGATGATAGAGATCGAGGATGAACCGGAATCATCTGACGAAGAGCTATCGGAGAATGAGCAGAGAGCGGAGGAGGTCGATGAAGCCGATCCGAGTGAAGTTGAGGAAGTGGTGGTTGTAGACGGGGGAGATGGTAGCGTCGATGCAGATGGGGCTGATGGGGAGTCCAAAAAAGAGGGTGTGGAAGGTGTGACCGGCGTTGCCTCTGCAAGTGTAGATGAGAGGGTAGATATACCCCCGGTGAAGAATATGGAGGAGCTTTTTGAGGGTCTTTTAGAAGAGGATAGTGAACCTTCCGACAACTCTACGGGGGCGTCGGCGGAAGAGCTCGGGGTAGCGGAGGACGATGTCCTGTTGGATGAGGGTGACAAGGAGCTCTTCGGGGATCTTTTTCATGGCCTTTTAGATGAGGATGTCGAGACGGAGCAGGAGCGTGAAGAGGCCGTGACTGTTGAGATGGAAGGCAGTCAGGCAGTTGAATCTGTACGTGAGCCTATTGGCGGAGCAGTTGAGACGCCTGACATGGACGAACCTGTCGAAGAGATAGGCGAGGCGTCTTTGGTAGAGGTTGAAGAAGAGGCGATTGAGACAGAAGGCATGTCAGAGCCGGAACTTCAAGAGGCGCCTATTGAAGAGATTGGAGTTGCCGATACATCTGAACCGGCTATGGCAACGCTTGATGAGGTAGACGAGGTAGATGAGAATGCATTTTTCGATGATTTGCCTGACGATCTGGTGCTTGTTGAGGAGTTTGATGAGTTTGAAGAGGACTCTTCCGCAGATGATGTGATAGAGCTTCTTGAGGATGAGTCCGCCTTTGAGATGGAGGACGAAGGGGGCGACGCTGAGATCGAAGTGACTGCCGAAACCTCTGGGGCGCATGAGCACTCTGAAGCAATCGGCTTCCTGGATGATCTGCCTGAAGAGCTTGAGATTGTTGAAGAGGTAGATGACAACTCG
Organism: Thermodesulfobacteriota bacterium; assembly: GCA_046753505.1. Lineage (GTDB taxonomy): Bacteria > Desulfobacterota > GWC2-55-46 > S146-70 > JAUXIU01 > JBHHTR01. Next base: position 6,139 of record JBHHTR010000070.1, on the reverse strand, counting down.
CTGGAGACCGTTGAAGTTGAGGATATCGAGCCGGAGCCGATCACTGAAGAGGGCGACCTTGAGGTGATTACGGCGGAAGAGGTGCTCGTAGAGGAAGATGCCGAAGTGGTTGAGGCTTTTGAGCCGCCCGATGTGGAGCAGCCTCTCAATGAGTTGCCGGATGATGAGGATGCTGCCGAAGAGGCCGGTGAAGATGTCCCTGAGAGTATGAGTCCCGATAGCGGCACAGAGGGCGAAGGTGGTTATGTGGACCTCTCCTCAGAACTTGGCCTTGACGGGGTGGAAGAACGTGAGACGACAATTGAGGAGTTTCATGATGGCATAGAGCGCCAGCTTAACAGGGAGGATACGGAGACCCACTACAATATGGGTATCGCCTATATGGAGATGGAGATGTATGACGAGGCTGTCAGGGAGTTTAATGTCGCCCTTAAAGACCCCAACAGGTTTTTTGATTGTCAGGTGAGGCTGGGACTGAGCTATATGGCCAGAGGGGAGCCCCTGGAAGCCATAGCCTCTTATACGAACGGTCTTGATAGTACTGGTCGGACGAAGGATGAAAAAAAGGGACTCATGTATGAACTTGCCCTTGCATACGAGAGCGCCGAGAATGATGAGAGGGCCCTTAAATTCTTTAATAAAGTGAACACCATAGAGAGCGGCTTCAGGGATGTGGCCGGAAAGTTGCGCCGTCTGAAAGAGAAGTCACGGTTCCTCTCTATCGATGATAACCTGATAGAGGTTGAACTGCTCTGAGTTATGCATTCTCTATGAGTAACATTAAGACCGGCCTATGGTCGGTCTTTTCGGTTAAGGAGATATATCCACACAGAGGCTTATAAACAATGGAATCTGATTTTCTTGTCATAGGGAGTGGTATTGCGGGTCTTACCTTTGCACTGAAGGCCGCTCGCCACGGCACGGTGGCTATCATTACAAAGCGGAACCGCTCCGAATCGGCAACCTACTACGCTCAGGGCGGCATCGCATCGGTTCTGGGGAGCGACGACACCTTTTCCGACCACATGGCAGATACCGTCAAGGCCGGCGCCGGTCTCTGTCACACCGATATTGTCCAGATGGTAGTCAGTGACGGCCCGGCCCGAATTGATGAATTGTTGAGCTTAGGCGCCCGTTTTACCATGGAGAGAAGCAACGGCATCGAGAAGCTTGCCATGGGGCAGGAGGGTGGTCACTCAAAAAGGAGGATCGTCCACGCAAAGGATATTACCGGTCGTGAGGTAGAGGAGGCTCTATTGAGGACCATAGAGAGGGAGGAGAATATCACCCTCTTTGAGCATCATATATCTGTCGATCTCATAACCAGCGCAAAGTTTCTCTCTCCAGTAAAAGAGGACCGCTGTATGGGGGCCTATGTGATGAATAAGGAGAGTGGAGAGATAGAGACCTTTCTCGCACGTATAACCGTTGTGGCCACGGGGGGCGCCGGGAAAGCGTATCTCGTGACGAGCAACCCCGACGTCGCTACAGGTGACGGTATCGCCATGGCCTACCGTGCCGGAGCAAGTGTGGCGAATATGGAGTTCATCCAGTTTCACCCTACCTGCCTATACCACCCTGATGCAAAGGCATTCCTCATTACCGAGGCGGTGAGGGGCGAGGGAGGCATCCTCAGAACGGAGGATGGAACCCCCTTCATGGAACAGCACCACCGCGACAGGGAGCTTGCCCCCAGGGACGTCGTTGCACGGGCCATAGACTTTGAACTCAAGAAGAGCGGCGCCGACTGCGTTTATCTGGACATCAGCCATAAGCCATCCGATTTCATCAAGAGCCGTTTTCCGAACATCTACGAAAGATGCCTCGAATTTGATATCGATATAACGAGAGAGTCCATTCCCATCGTCCCTGCGGCCCACTACACCTGCGGAGGTATCGTAACGGACAGCCACGGAGCAAGCGACATAAGCGGCCTATTTGCCATAGGGGAGAGCGCCTCTACCGGGCTCCACGGGGCAAACCGCCTCGCCTCGAACTCGCTTCTCGAAGCCCTCGTCTTTGCCGACAGGGCGGCTGCGAGATCGGTGGAACTCCTCATGAGTGACCGGGAGCTGTTCCCGCCAATACCGGCGTGGAAGAGCGGCAAGGCCGTCGACAGCGACGAGGCGGTCGTCATTACCCAGAACTGGGACGAGATACGGCGCTTCATGTGGCACTACGTCGGCATCGTCCGATCGAACAGACGTCTTGAACGGGCGCTCAGGAGGATAGAGAACCTCAAGGCTGAGATCAACGACTATTACTGGGACTTTACTATAACAAGCGACCTCATTGAGCTACGAAATCTGTCCGTCGTGGCAGAACTCATCATAAGATCGGCGATACTAAGAAAGGAGAGCCGTGGCCTCCACTACAATATCGACTACCCTGAAAGGGATGATGAGCAGTGGCAAAAGGATACGGTGCTGAAAGCGTAGGGGAAAGGAGAGTAGTCTGAGCAGGCTCGTATCAAATGAAATGGATCTTTTCGTGTCCCCACTTTCCTCAAATCTTGTGCCAAATAATCTTGCTCCAAGAGTGCTCCCAACAGAGTGCTCCAAACAATTGACCTCCAGGCGCTGTCTATGATACTCTCTGCGCCTGCTATCAGGCAGTCGACTTGTGCTCTTGCGTTTATTTACCTCCTGCCGATTGCTGCTTTACAGAGACCAGCTCTCTAGCCGGATTATCTTTATTACTGTACAAATTCAGAGTCCTTACTGTCTCTCCATAAGTGAGTATGCCCACCATTAATGAGGGCGGCTGGCGATTACAACGGGTAAAGGAATTTATGGATACAGAACCACTTTCTCAACTGGACGCTCCCTACAACAACCTCCTTGAACAGGGGCGGTTGGATGAGTACATCGCCACCCTTTCCAATGACGGGCCGGGCTGGTGGTTCAATATGGATGTGCCCCGCCTCGCCGTCCACCTCGCCCCCCTCCAATCCATAGGGGAGGACCTCACCCTGCCGCCCCACATAATGCTCCTTGCGGAGGCTACAAGGAGCCTGAATGACTATATGTCTGTCGAGAACCTCGACAGCCTTTATCTCCATCTTTCAGGTGTGGGGGACCACGAGGCCGCCGCCTTGGCATCCGCCGCCATATGGGACAGCGGCATCGATCTTGAGCGATACGCTTTATGGCACGACAGAATTACCACCCTCTTAAAGATGGACACCCGATATCTCACCTCTGGCCAGGGCCTCCCTCCTCGGTTTCAAAGCCCTCGTAGAGATGACGGGTATGGGCGACCTTTCCATGGCGGTTGAGAGCTTTGAGTCCCAGCATCTATGGGCCGAAAAGGCACACTCCTCCTCGTTGCGTCTTTTCCACGTTGCCGCCTTCTCCTATTGCCTCCTCTGGCAGGGCAGCCTCTCCAGGGTCAGAGTGCTCCTTGCAGACGGCGCCCCCCTCGCCGCCCTTCCGGAGACCTCCGTCATAAGCCGGGTATACTATACAATCACCTGCGGTCTCTTTTACGTCATAAGCGGTCAGGTTGAGGAGGGACGGAGAATGTTGCAGGAGGTGATGGACAACCCCCTCTTTGTGAGACTCTCCCCTCCTGTCTTCTATCTCGGATACGGCAATCTCCTATACGCCCTCTCTCACGGCGGCCTCATTGAGGAGATTGAGGAGATTGCCAACAAGCTTCGAAGTCGCACCGTCGTTGAACAGTGCGCCTTCCACCACTCTTACATGCACTTTAATCTTGGTGTTGCCTATCTCAGGACTGGACGGCCCAATGAGGCTCTTGCCTACAGTCAGGAGGCTATTACAAGGGGACGAATAAGCGGGAGTCCCATCGCAGAGCGTATGCCGGCCCTTCTCAAGGGGCAGGCCCTCGCCGACCTCGGCAGGGACCGGGATGCGCTGGATCACCTGACAGCGTGGCTGGAGAGGTGGTCCAAGGCGGAATTCAATATTCTGGCCTCGGCAGGGGCCATCGAGATAGCCGCCATCCTGAGCGGAAGGGGCGAGATCGACAGGGCCAGGGAGTATTATGAAAGGGCGTCCACCTTCATGCCCCACGGAGAGGAGATCCCCCTCCTCTACCGGCCAAAGGAGTTCCTTGAGAGACTCCAGAGCGCGCTGCTTCCCGTCACAGATGGGCGAAACAACCTTGCCGCCGGAGCGGGCGCTATTGTAAGGGTCGAAACCTTCGGCGGTCTCCGTCTCCGTATAGGCTCCACTACCCTCTACGACCGCAAGTGGCGGGGCGCCAGAAGCAAGATGCTCCTCAAGGCCCTCATCGTCTACGGAGGAACCAACGTTCCGTCCGAGTGTCTCGCCGACGCCCTATGGCCCGACCTCGATGGAGACCGGGCCATGAAGAATCTCAAGGTTGCAATAACACGGCTCAGGCGCACAGGGTTAAGGAGTGATGACCGGCCCATCCACTGGGTCGTTGTGCGCCACAAACAGGTCTCTCTTTCAGCGTCGCTCTGCTCCGTTGACTCCATCCTCTTTAGGGAGCAATTGAAGGCGGCTGTCGCGGCAGACGATATGGATTCTCTCTCAGAGGCCCTCGACCTCTATACAGATGATTTCCTGCCCCGTGATCTTGAAGAGCCCTGGATCATTCAGCACAGGGAGGCGCTGAAGAACGATTTTCTGAGGGGAGCCTTGCTCTTTGCCGAGCTATCCCTGAAGAGAGAGAGAGAGTCTGATGCCATCCCCTACCTCAACAGAGCTATTGCAACGGATCCCCTCCATGAAAGGGCATACGCCCTTCTGATGAAAGTTCACATCAAGAGGGGTTTTCCCGCACGGGCACTCAAGACCTATCATGATGCCAGCGCATCCCTCAAGGCAGGCCTGGCAATCAAGCCCGGCCACGCCCTAGTCGCCATTGCCCACGAAATCGACGGCGGCCACTGACCGAAAATCATCTCGACATCGCCATTAAAAGACCTGGAGTCAACCACACTCTCCCCCTTCACGGCCATCATCTTCTTCTCTGTTGCCCAACCTTTCACCACCCACATTGTGTGTAACAGTTCAACCTTCCCCTTCCCCCCCCCCTTCAAGGCGGGAAAGAGAAATAAACTTTCAAAAAACGACAAAAAAGCACCATCTGTAACCAAAGTTGAAACCTTTTGGAAACCTTTTGCATGGTATAAATCACCATCATGGGTAACAGCAGCGCAGCAGGGGGCAGCGAGAGACGTGAGGTATATCTCCTGACAATCTATCGCCGTGACCAGACCGGCAGAGAGAGGCTGGTCGGCACTGTAGAGGCGGTGGGGAGTAAGCGCAAGGAGGCGTTCAGGACAAAGGAGGAACTTTTACACATCATAGAGGGGTTGCAGGGAGCGGAGTAGCCTTTCGCCATGCAGTCAATCACAACTTTTTACGAAGGCATCAATTATGAGAGATATCGGGTGCAACTCTTGAGATATGTAGGTAGCAAGGTAATCTTCCGGTTACTACTGCCGCTTCTTACGGCCATCGCTCTCCTCTCTCCTCTGCCCTCCGCCTGGGCCTTGATGCAGATTGCCTCACCGGAAACTCCTCCTCGTCAAGGGGAGGCTATAACGCTCCTTCTAGAGCTGACGGAGATAGAGCCCGCAGGGGGGACACTCTTCTACCGGCCGTCCGGAACCGGCTACTATCAGCGTGTTCCCTTCAAAACAGCAGGTGCAGGGGTTGTAAATATACTCCTTCCGCCAGAGGCGATTGTAGCGCCTGGCATTGACTATTACGTTGAAATTACCGATGTATCAGGCAGAACTGTCACCTCCCCCGAAGCCACTCCTCGCCTTACTCCCCACACGTTGAGCGTTCGTGACGGCTCTCACTCTATGGAAGTGAGGCTTCTCTCGCCGGAGACGGATTCGCCTGTGGAGGGAAATATTTTGACTCTCCTCATAGAGGTTCACGGCGCAGAGCGCCCTCTCTCCGGCCGCTGGGTCACCCTCCTCCTCGACGATACGGATATAACACCCCTTGCCGACTTCAGCGGGGAGAGGGTCAGCTACACCACAGAGATCATTCCCGATGCCGGTGAACATACGGTCTCTGCCGTTATAGAGGGGAGGGATGGCCTTATTAAACGACACTCATGGAACTTCACCATTCTGAATCGGGCAAGACCCTCTCTTCCGTGAGCAGTGATCTCTTCACCCTCGTTC
>JBHHTR010000069.1:0-10834 GCA_046753505.1 Thermodesulfobacteriota bacterium | reverse complement strand
GTAATGCAAAGTGAGTATAACATCTATGCGCTCAAAAGTCCGACAGACTGCTAGTACAGTTCTTAAATGATCAAACTCATCATCTGACTTATAAGACCCGAGCAATAATACATTTCTTTCAACTGGGGCCTCTAAGCTTAATACAAAATCTGTAAAGCTCCAATTGTCTAGCTCTTTGCCAAGTCCGGACGCAGAATGTCCGAAGTCACGGAATGCTTCATTTTGTATCTCTTTGTCAGTGGTCGGCAGCAATTCTTGATTACCGAAAATTTTTATAAATTCAAATACTTTCTCCTCACGTAAACCAGCCAGTTCTGTTCCCCAAAGAAGATTTAGACCCAACATTGATCCATCTTTTGTAACAGAAAAGGGAATATCGCCAGCGCACATGCGGTAAAATTTTGCGTTACTCCAGTATTTATCATTATATTGCTTTGATGAAAATGCCAGCCCATTTAATACTACATTTTGCTGACTAATCGTCATTGATTTCGAGGTGCCTTTGTTATCTTGTGGGAAAATAGACTGTTCTATTTTTTGAGCGTTAGGAACGCATATAATTCCGGGTTCGTCATTCGGTTTGGGCTTAACAACATTTCCATTGATTACTATTCCTGGAACCTTTTCACGACTTAATAGCTGTATCGCTAACTTACCTTGAATGTCAGAGTATTCTATAACAAAAGAGGTATCTGATAGAAAAGGTGGAAGAGTCGCCCCCTTTGGTAAAGCTTTCAAGATTCCTTTTAAGGATTTGAAATATTTTTCTACATACTCCTTCAAGTCATTCATATGCCTTGCCTATAACTACCAAATTTGGCCTATACACACATAACTACTGCATATATGGTTTCCAGGTAAACCCGCTTTCTCGCTTTGCTTCCAGATATAACGCATACTTCGTTTTCGTATAAGATGTATGGAATCAGCAAGTTGGAGTCTTCTAGCAAATAGACGGCGTCTTATGTGTTTTCCGCATAACACGCAGGCGCTTTTTCCTCACAGGTCGTCAGCCGGGCTCTTCACACCCTTGCCACCTCGGTTCAGAACATGGGTGTAAATCATTGTGGTTCGTACGTCTTTACGTCCAAGGAGTTCCAGCACTGTTCTGAGATCATAACCGTTTTCGAGAAAATACGGGACAAAGTAATGCCTGGAGAAATGGTGCTAGCAGCCTGTCGGACTTTCTCTGTAAGTGCCTGTTTTTATTGAAGGTTGGTTTTTGAGTGCAAAAACACAACTGTAATGTTTTTAATGAGTTACGTGACTCTATTGCCCTAAGTCCGACAAACTGCTAGGTGTGGCAGTGCGTATATTCTGCATACTCAATAAGTTAAGATGGTTGATGCTCCCATTTCACGCTACGGGACACGTATGCTCTATTGCAAGGGATTATTGGCTAAACTACTGTAAAGGAGCGATAAAGTCAAGCAAATCAGGCGTCACGGAAATATGGGGAGCGGTGTTGCTTTTCCTTCATGAACTCAAAGTGCTGAATGGTGAAATCTTGTCTTTTTGGCGCAGTCAACGATTTCTGTCCATACACACACGGAAAAGGAATTGACATTGAAGATGGGTTGCATTACCCTTAGAAAATCTCTCCAGAAGGGGGGCAGTATACTCCAATCTGCCTGCTGAAACAGGAAACAAAATTACATTCAGGATGGAATCTACTCCATGAAGCGTTCAATAACTTACAGAGACTCAGGCGTTGATATTGATGAGGGGGCGCGGCTCGTCGAACTCATCAAGCCGTTGACTAGATCAACGGCCCGGCGGGAGGTGATGACTGGAATCGGCGGTTTCGGTGCCCTCTTCGATGGACGCTTCGGGCGTTATAAAGCGCCCGTCCTCGTCTCCTCCACTGACGGCGTGGGGACAAAGCTGAAGGTGGCCTTCATGGCCGACAGACACGATACTATCGGCGTCGATCTCGTCGCCATGTGTGTCAACGATATCGTAACGTGCGGAGCGGAGCCACTATTCTTCCTCGACTACTTTGCGACAGCCCACCTTGAGGCGGAGAAGGGGCGCGATATCGTTAAGGGGATTGCCAGAGGGTGCAGGGATGCCGGATGCGCCCTCATCGGAGGAGAGACGGCGGAGATGCCGGGCCTCTACCAGAGGAGTGAGTACGACCTGGCCGGCTTTTCTGTCGGCGTTGTTGACCGTAAGGAGATCGTTGACGGCAAGAAGATCCGCCCCGGTAACGTCATTATCGGTCTCCCCTCTTCGGGACTCCACAGCAACGGCTACTCCCTCGCACGGAAGATCATATTCGACCATTTAAAACTCACCCTTAAAGATAAACCGAAGGGGCTGAGAAAAACCGTGGGATCGGCGCTCCTTACTCCGACACGGATCTACGTCAAGCCACTCCTCCCACTCTTGAAGCAGTTCCGCATCCGGGGGATCGTCCATATTACCGGGGGTGGTCTCACCGAGAATATACCCCGCGTCCTCCCCGAGGGGTGCAGGGCCATCATTCACCGTGATGCCTGGCCCGTTCCACCCATCTTTACCCTCCTGCAAAGAGGTGGACCAGTCTCCGAGGAGGAGATGTTCAGAACCTTCAACTGCGGGATAGGTATGGTCCTTATCGTCACAAAACGGCAAGCGGAAGATGTCATGATAGTGCTCAAGAAGCGTAAAGAGAGGGCCTTTATCATCGGCGAGATAACCAGGAGAGGAGAGAATGAGGGGGCGGTAGGGTTTGTATGATGAAGATCGCCGTCCTTGTGTCGGGAAAGGGAACCAACCTCCAGTCGATTATTGACGCCATCGAGACGGGCATACTTAATGTAGAAATCGCAGTGGTCATAAGCAATAATCCGAAGGCCTTCGCCCTGAAACGGGCCAAAGATCACAACATCCCAACCGAGATTGTAGCCAACAACGCATTCCCATCGAGGGAAGAGTACGACCAGAAGGTAGTTGATATAGTAACGAGCCGTGAGGTTGAACTCGTTGTCCTTGCCGGCTTCATGAGGATAATCACGGCCACACTGATCAACGCTTTCCCTGCTGGGATCATGAACATCCACCCCGCCCTTCTCCCTGCATTCCCAGGCCTCCATGTCCAACGGAAGGCAATCGAGTACGGTGTAAAGTTCTCAGGCGCCACCGTCCACTTTGTCGATGAAGGGGTCGATACTGGGCCGATCATCATACAGGCCATCCTCCCTGTTCATGACGATGACACAGAAGAGACGTTGGCGGCACGGATACTCGAGGAGGAGCACCGCATCTACCCCCAGGCGATTCGCCTCTTTGCGGAGGGGAGGCTTGAAGTAGAGGGAAGGCGGGTCGTCGTCAAGGGGGGTCGTCCCCCCACAGGGGCAATGGAAAACCCGGCTGTGGCCATAGAACCAACCACAAACAACCTTCTCTAAGAAACTCTCCCTTTACAACGATCCTGTTGTCACCCGACGCACTCCGGTCACAATTTGCAGTAAATGATTGCCTCTCTTCCTCTGTGGAGCGAGCATGAGCCGAGAATAATCTTCTCACATCTGCAGTTGTCAACAAATGTTCGTCTCATGGCTTCCCCTTTCCAGGGATAACCATAAACCGGCCTGTGCCTGTGCCTGTGCCACGGCAGACAGGACAACTCATGTGCTAAAATGCCGGACAGTCTGCATCTTCGTAACACATAGTACGCTCGAGGCAAGTTACAACGAACTTGAGCAAGGCTATTTCAGACAAAAATGGCAGTGCCAAGAGTGGGTCAAGTTTCTGGAAGAGGAGAAAAACATACTGGCAGAGCAGGTACATTTTTTCAAGGCCCGTCTCTTTGGGCGTAAATCCGAGCAGCTGACCACAGAGGAGCTACACCAGATCCTTCTCTTTGACGAAGCGACAGACATACATGGCAGTATCGTCCATTTTCAGTGGCGGCAAGCCATTGAAAATGTGAGAAAAATAAAGAGCACTTTTATTTGACCTCCTCTGAATAGTGGAAGCATCCCACGGCTTTGCTGCGGCTGAGCTTCGATATGTAGTGAGTAGTTACCGTCTCTATTTCGTTAGTATATCCTGCATCGTGCAGCAGGATATAAACTCACGAGGCATATTCAGGGACGAATTATTCAGAGGTTCCTTAGTACAACCCAAAAAAGAAGGGCTACAGCAAACGCCGTAACCCTTTGATTTTTGTTGGTAGCGGGGACAGGATTTGAACCTGCGACCTTCGGGTTATGAGCCCGACGAGCTACCACTGCTCCACCCCGCGATGTTGGACGTATAATGACACAGAGGGTGGGGACAGTCAAGGGGTTTTATGACACGGTAGTTTTGGCTATCCTGTTGCCCACGACGCATCACATACGGGATAATACGTTTTGCCGCTCCATTCGGAGAATAGGTTTGTAAGCCCTCTGCTTTTATGGTAAAAATCTTGTACGGGGATAGAATAACTACACTCATTCGCCCACTCGCTTATCGCTGAGGAGATCGGGAGTCGTATGGATGATATCCCGGGCGGAAGAGTCCTTTGCCCATCAAGGGTATCGTTAGAGTGCCGTTGTGCACATGGAGCGTAACTGGAGAGAGAGCTATATGGGAAACAAAGTAACATTTAATGATCTTGGACTTTCGGCAGATGTGCTGGAGGCGGTTAATAAAAAGGGGTTTGAAGAGCCCACGGCAATTCAGGCCATAACGATACCAGCAATGCTTAGAGATGACACCAATATCATCGCCCAGGCCCAGACGGGCACAGGCAAAACAGCGGCATTCGGATTGCCTCTGATAGAGATGATTAACACAGAGGCCAAAACGGTGCAGGCTCTGATACTGGCTCCTACACGCGAGTTGGCCGTTCAGGTTGCCGAAGAGATCAATTCACTCAAAGGGAAAAAGAACCTCAAGATAGTGCCCATATATGGCGGTCAGTCTATTGTCGAGCAGTTGCGGAGACTGAAAAGAGGCGTCCATATTGTTGTTGGGACGCCGGGCCGGGTAATCGACCATCTCAACAGGAAGACCCTGAAGCTTGGGAAGATTGAGCACCTCATACTCGATGAGGCTGACGAGATGCTTAATATGGGGTTCATTGAGGATATGGAAGAGATAATGAAGCATACAAACCCTGAGAAGAGAACGCTCCTCTTCTCCGCGACGATGCCGGGGAAGATAAAGGAGCTTGCGCGCAAATACATGGAGGGTTATGAGCTTCTTAAGGTTAAGAAAGCTCAACTGACAACTAACCTGACTGAGCAGATATACTTCGAGGTGAAAGAGTCTGACAAGTTTGAGGCTCTGTGCAGGATCATCGATATTGAAGACGGTTTTTACGGCCTGGTTTTTTGCAGAACAAAGAGCGATGTTGATTCTGTGGTATCTCATATGACGGACAGAGGTTATGACGCTGAAGCTATTCATGGAGATATATCGCAGATGCAGAGAGAGAGAACTCTTGCAAAGTTTAAAAAGCAGAGGATCAATATTTTGATAGCGACAGATGTTGCGGCACGCGGCATTGATGTCAGCAACCTTACCCACGTTATAAACTACTCGCTGCCTCAGGACCCGGAGTCCTATGTTCATCGGATAGGACGCACGGGCCGTGCTGGTAAAGAGGGGACTGCGATCACCTTTATTACCCCCAGAGAGTATAGCCGGCTCATGTTCATACAGCGGATCTCCAAGTCTGATATTAAAAAATCACAAGTGCCCAGAGTAAAGGATATTATCAAGGCCAAGAAGAGAAAGATTTACGAAGATCTGTCAGCTATTCTCGAAGATGAAATTGATGAGAAATATTGTAACTGGGCCAACAAATTGCTTGATGAGAATAACCCGTCAGACATCATGGCCGCCATACTCAACTACTGTTTCGAAGAGGAACTCAATCCAGAGGCATACGGTGAAATCCAAGAGGTTGGAGCAAAGAGCAGGCAGGTGGATCAACATGGCAAGACACGACTCTTTGTCGCCCTTGGCAAGAAAGACAAGTTTAATCCAAAGAAACTTATTGAGCTTATCTCCAGCAGAGTTTCAATCAAGGCCAAAGAATTGAGCGATATTCAGGTGATGGATAAATTCTCTTTCATAACCGTTCCCTTTGCAAAGGCGGAGAAAATCGTTGTCAGCTTCAAGGAAAAGGGGCAGAGACCGCTCATCACTCATGTCAAGAAAAAGAGGGACAAATAGTAACGGGATGTAGCAGACAAGGCAGCCTCCTGGACGATTTGCATTGGTAGTTCGGTAATAAATATTTAACCACGAATCTTTCGAACCAGGTGATTTTTTTGTGCTATTGAGGTTCACCGGTTCCTTGGGGCAGGATTGCTTGAAGATAGCTACAAGCAGTGTCTGTCGCATGAACTGTGTCTTCAGGTAATAAAATTGGGTTTAGAAGTTCCCCTGCCAGTGGAGTACAAGGGGGTTAAGCTGGAGTGTGGATGCCGACTTGACCTACGTGTTGAAGACTCTCTCATAGTCCGCATTACTCATGAATTGCCGTGATGATCACCTGTCTGCGTGCGGACACGCACAGGCAGGCACAGAGTTTGGATTTACCAAGCGCTTAAGGGATATTCGCTACGCTCACAGGGTTGAACGTAACCGTAACTTGCTCAGAGGATAAATCAGTATGAAAGAACAAGCGGCTAAGGGTACACACGATAAGGTTAAGGAGCTGATTAATGCCTTACCCGTTACAGGTGATACCTTGCGTGTCCTTGAAGCGCCGTGCGGCTTTGGCGGAATGGCGATCTTTCTCAACTCCAGGAATTATAAGGTCACTGCCATAGATATTATTCCACCTGAAAAGCTTGACAGTAATATATGTACGTTAAAACATGATTTGAATGCATCACTGCCTTTTGAAGATGAATCATTTGACCTTTGCGTTTCTGTTGAAGGCATAGAGCACATTGAAAGACCGGCAGACTTTTTTCACGAACTTGCGAGAGTATTAAAAAAGGGCGGCAATTTGATTATCTCTACACCCAATCCAGAGTCACTCCATTCCCGTTTTCGAGTTTTCAGAAACGGTTACCCGAAGCATTTTGGACCTGTTAGTGAAACTGAGCGATTATCCGGTCATATCCACACAATTGATAGAGTATTTATAGAGCGACACCGTAGGCAGGCCAACTTGAAAATACACTCCATTACAACAAATAATCTTTATGGAAAGAGATTTCCCTGGCCGATTCTGGCACGACTTATGACGAGACAACTGCCTAGAATGTATCGGGATGAAAATATACTGTATGGTGATATTCTCATTTATCATTTCGTTAAGCATTAGATAGCCCGCATTATTCATAAATTGCCTGGGGCCGATAGGGTCAGCAGCGATAGGGGGGGGCAGGTCCTTAATCTTGCATCCTTTAGGAGGAGATAGGTAGAAATGTTCCTGTTCTATTAACCCGGCAACTGTTCAGCAATAATCCTGCTCAAATAAAGCGTAACCAAAACATATCATTACACCTTGCTATACACTTAGTTTAACTGTCGGCTTAAGAGTTTTTCCCCGCGGGGAAAAACTCAGGAGTAGTGGGTTGCTGGTGTGTAGTTTTTTTGACGCCATCAGAATCGATCTTTGGCTCTGCGCAGGAGGCCGATCCGCTCGATCCTGCTGTAGCGCCTGTCGGGATCGACAAAGGCTATAACATCACGATGGTCGATGCGCAGGAAAGGGTTCACCTTCAGCTCCTGGCCTATGGTGGTCGGGGTGGTGTAGAGTCCCTTATTCCTCATGGCCCGGCACCGCTTCTGGTATTCGATAATATCCCGGTTGTTCGGCTCGACGGTGAGGGCGAAGTCGAGATTGGCAAGGGTATACTCGTGACCGAAGTAGACGAGGGTTTCAGGTGGAAGGGCTGCGATCCTCTCCATGGCGCGCTCAAGATCGGCTGCCGTCCCCTCAAAGAGCCTACCACATCCGGCGGAGAAGAGGGTGTCCGATACGAAGAGGTGGCCCGCGATGTAGTAGTTGGTGCAGTAACGGGTGTGGGCCGGGAGCCTGAGAGCCTCAATCGTCAGCGGTCCGAATGGTATCTCCTCCCCGTCACTCACCTCAACAGCCGGGATGTTTATGCGCCCCTCCCCCTCCGGTTGATAGACGGTGACATCGGAAAGTGACTCGATGAGCCGACCAGCACCGGCGGTATGGTCGTAGTGGTAGTGGGCGAGAAGAATCATGTCGAGGCTCCACCCCCGCGTCTCCAGATGGCTGGCGACCGCCTCTGCGTCACCACAATCGACCAGCGCCGTCATATTCGATGGAGGGTGGTGGATGAGATAGCAGTAGTTATCGGAGCTGTACGGTACGGTTTCAACGATCAACTCTTCCATGTGCATCCTCCTCTTTCCACCACTTCATTCTTGCATGTTCACCGTAAAGGGAATATACTGTACTGATTTTAGCAAACATTCGGGATTCTGTCCCGTAAGAACTCTATGGAACCTCTGAATAATTCGTCCCTGAACTATTCAGAGGAGGTCAAATAAAAGTGGGATTTTATTTTTCTCACATTTTCAATGGCTTGCCGCCACTGAAAATGGCGATACTTCCATGTATCGCGGAAGGTCTGAATTAATCAGACCTTCCCTATAACATTCAAAGAACAGAGGGATCAATCCATGAAAAAAGGGTATTATATTCTACTCATACTCATAATTGCCGCAGCGGCATACAGCTTTATGACCTTTCTCGAAACGACCCCGCCGACGGTCGAGTGGCAGAACAGCTCTAACTATCTGCAAAGAACGGCTGCCTTGAAGATAGCCGCCTCAGATAGAGGCACCGGTCTGAAGGCGGTAAAGGTGACCTACAGAGGGGCTGATAAGAGCTACCCCCTCTTTTCCAGAGAGTTTCCGGCAGAGGAGCAGCTGCTCCATGAGGAGTCCTTCGATATCCCCATTAATTTTAAGAAACTCAGGATAGGGGATGGCGATGGGGTTATCGTTCTTGAGGCAACCGACCGCTCTAAATGGCGTTTCGGCAAGGGAAATTCCACCCGGAAGGAGTACGCTGTTGAGATCGATACGGTTCCCCCCATGGTCGAGATCCTTACCAGCCGCCACGTAGTCTCCCGGGGGGGGACGGAGATGACGATATACCGCTCATCACACGACACCATCAAGACGGGGGTCAAGGTTGGCGATACCCTCTTTCCCGGTCAGAGCGGCGCCTTTGAAGAGGATAACATCTACCTCTCCCTCTTCTCCTATCCCCACGATCTCCCGACAGGCGAGCCTCTCTTTATCGTTGCGGAAGACAGCGCCGGAAACAGGACCAAGAAGCACCTTCCAGTTCATGTAAATTCCAGGACATACCGTAAGCGGAGCATAGCGATATCGGATAGCTTCCTTGAGCGGAAGGTGCCTGAGGTGCTCTCCGCCACAGAGAGGGAGGAGAGCGGTAACCTCCTGGAGGACTTCCTCTACATCAACAGGGAGATGAGAAATAACCAGGCGGAGACGATACGGGCAGTCGCCGCCGAATCGACGCCTGAAATCTTGTGGGAGGGACGCTTTAAGCAGCTGAGGAACAGCAAGGTTGAGGCCCGTTTTGCCGACCTAAGGAGCTATCTCTACAAGGGACGGGTCATCGATAAACAGTACCACCTGGGATTCGACCTCTCCACAACACGGCGAAACCCGGTAACGGCCTCAAACAGCGGCGTTATCGCCTTTGCCGGGAACCTGGGAATTTACGGAAATGCCGTCATCATCGACCACGGATTTGGTCTCTCCTCCCTCTATTCACATATGAGCAGTATAGACGTTGAGGTGATGGATAATGTCGAACAGGGGGATATCATTGGCAGAACCGGCGCTACTGGTCTGGCCGGTGGAGACCATCTCCACTTCGGCATCCTTGTCCACGGCATCCCGGTGACGCCTATCGAGTGGTGGGACAGGCAGTGGGTGGAAAACCGGATTACCAGCAGGTTTGAAGCCATCATGTTCAACGACTGAAACGGGCGCTCCATCGTCGGCCAGGCAGCCTCTGCCGTTGCTACCGGCGGCGTCAGGCAACCTTGTCGAGGAATGTGGTGAAGTCCTCTCTTCCCAGATACGACTCGGCCAGGAGGGCTCCGCCGATCTCTCCCACCCCTATTATATGGGTTGCCCCCGATATCTCCAGATACTCCCTCGCTGTAGGGTTGAGAAGCTCTGCGATAATGGCCGCCTCCGGGTTGAGGTGGCGTGCCAGCATGCAGTTAACCGATGTCAGGGCGTCCGCCCCCTCCTTCTTCCCATAATCTGCAAGGAGAAAGATTGCCTCAGCCGACTCAATGGCGGCCCGCTGGAGGTCGCTTACGTGAACAGTGCTTTCCGACTTGATATAGTGTGTGAAGGGTGAGCTGAGCGGTTTTTTATCAAGGTTGGCAACAACAACCATCTTCTTGCTTTGAAACAGACCTTCACGGTGTATCAGATCGACGATCTTAGGCCCCTTGAAGTTCCACCCGATGATTACGATATGATTCTTTAAATGAAAGCTTCCCATTCCTACCTCCTCCCTGATCTTGGATTCAATGAGCACCGCCGCTGTGATTGCCGAAAAGAGGGCAATAAGAATGACCGTAGAGCTGGCAATAACGATGACCACCATCTTCCCGCCCATGCTCTGGGGAGAGATGTCGCCGTACCCTACCGTCGTCATTGTAATGAATAGAAAATAGAGGATATCAAAGGGGCTTTGAATGCTCTCATTCTTTCCGTATTCAAAGAGGAAGACCCCTGTATAGCCGAAGCCGATAACAGAGACGAGAAAGAGAAACGCCCGAAAAATGAGCTTCTGCTTTATGACATAGAATGATGGCCTCGTAAAAAGTCGGATTTCCCAAGTCATTGAAAATACTTGCTATTT
>JBHHTR010000068.1:0-10861 GCA_046753505.1 Thermodesulfobacteriota bacterium | reverse complement strand
ACAAAGGGCAAGGCAGCGCTTTACCTCTTGACTACTGACAGCCATATCAGTTTTACAGCTTAAGGAGTTGTATGGGGCACGCGGTCTGATGCCTGAGGCGGTCCGGCTCTACCGCAAGATTATCTACGACTACTATGAAGTGAACGGCCGCGATCTCCCGTGGCGGCGGACGGATAACCCGTACCAGATCCTCGTCTCGGAGGTCATGCTCCAGCAGACACAGGTGGAGAGGGGCGTGAGCAGGTATGAACCAGTCATCGCCGCCTTTCCCTATTTCCCGTCACTTGCCGCCGCCCCTCTCAAGTAGGTGCTCTCCGCACCTTCGACTGCGTCGTCGCCAATCCCATGTGGAACCAGGACTGGTTTACCGAAGCGGATTACGACAACGACGAACTCGATCGCTTCCCCGCCGGGGCCGGATTCCCCGGCAAATCTTCCGCCGACTGAGGCTGGGTTCAGCACATGCATGCCAGCCTGAATAACAAGGGCCCCGCCGCCGTCGTCCTCGATACCGGAGCCGCGTGACCCGGAGCGGCGAAAGACGTTCTTCAAGGAGTACAAGGAGATTGAGATGCTCTACGAGATCATCTCCCCCGATGCCTTCCTGCGGCCGTTCATTGATGATTACGGAACCCTCTCAGCCGTCTATGACGTTGTCCGAAAGGCCTACGCAAAACGCATTCAGGTTGATCGTGCTTTCCAGAAAAAGACGAGCGAGCTGGTGCAGAAGTATGTCGGCGACAGTTTTGTTGATGACCCTCAGGGCGAGTATCTGGTAATCAATGCCAACACAATCGAAACAATCAAAAAGAGTAAGGATGGTAAAGCAACCAAGGTGATCAACCTGGTAAAGAGTATCGAGAGGAAGGCCCAGGAAGAGAGCGACGACCCCTTCCTGGTCGCCATGGCCGAGCGTGCTAGGGCGGTGCAGGAGAGTTTCGAGAACCGCCAGACCAGCACGGCCGATGCGCAACAAATGGGCCTCCTGCTCTGCCAATGGCTATCTGAACTTTAACGCAGAACTACTTGAGTTGAGTCAGGATCTATGGGACTACGTCATCGTCCATGAATTACTCCACTTCTCTGTTCCCAATCACGGCAAGCTCTGGAAGAGCCTGATGCGGGCCCATCTGGGAGAGTATGAACATCTCGAAACAAGGATGAAACAGGCAGCACATGACACGGTTTGACATAGGCACTTCCATGTGTAGCGGTGCAACAGAGGGATGTTTTTGCTCGATCTGCCATTGGGTTTATGTATGAGAAAGGTGAAGGTATAGTCCGTGATTATGGTGAGGCTGTAAAGTGGTTCAGGAAGGCGGCGGAACAGGGGAATGCTCTAGCGCAACACAACCTTTGGGTTATGTATGGAATAGTCCTGTTTTGCGCCAGATACCTATTGTGTTCCCGCCAGCGGTCTGCTTAGTGTGTCACGACGGGCTGGAAAACTCTGGCGTGCCTATCGACCGCTTTTCTCCATGAGTGCATTCAGATTTCTTCTGGCAAGGGCATAACCGGGGTCTTTTGAGAGGGCAGTCAGGTACTGCTCTCTGGCCTTGTCAATCTCCCCTTTCGCACGGTATACATTCCCCAGGTTGACATCAATCTGAACGAGTGCCGGCTTCAGTCTACCGGCCTCCCGAAAGGCGTCGATTGATTTGTCATATAATCTGAGCTTATAGTATATATATCCGAGATTGTTATGGGCCTCGGCAAAGGTTGGAAAGATCTCAACAGCCGCTGAAAAGGCATCGACCGCCTTACTATAGAGACCCTTCTGAAAATACTCACGGCCAAGGTTATTGTATGCCTGCGGATAGGGGTAGCGCATGATGGACTTGTTAAATGCCTCAATTGCCTCCTCATGCATCCCTGCGGCAGCGTAAGAGAGTCCAAGATTATTGTACCCTCTGTGAGAGGAAGGTACTTTGCTGACCACGTCCTCCCATAGAATCACCTCACTGCTCCATAGCTGATTCCTCCTGATAGTGCTGGCTGAACAGAGCGACAATATTACCAGAAAAATGATAAGGGCGCTTACTTCCCTGTATGTGCCTATTTTCTGTGTCATATTATGTAAATAGGTGATCTTCGTTCCACTCCTCTTCTACTCCCGCCCTTTTCCAAGCGAATATCGCCAGGCTCGATTCACTGAAGGGGGCGCCTGGAGGCACCCTTCATATGCGCAAAAAACGTTTGTGTAGCAGAGCGATGGCTGTGATGGATGCTCACGGAAGAGCTTGGAGGGACTTTGATGCGAATTGGAAAGACTGGTCAGCCCACTGACTAGGGAACGGTTCTCTCTGGTAGGAGAGGGGCAGCAGCCGGCTGCGAGAGCTACTTCTTCCCCTTCTCGACCCCATCCTCCGTGTCTGGATAGGGAGGCTTTTGCGGAGCATGTGAATGGCACCTGAAGCAGTTTTCCAGTGGGAAGGCGACTTTGCCATGACAGACGCCACAATACTGGCCGCCATATATCTTCCGCATACTCATCTCTGGATTCCCCCCCGCCTTCATATTGAAGACGCTTGGATGACAACTCCCGCAATGGAGCCACTCCGTATGTCCCTTATGGGGGTAGACTACATCGGGCGGGTGGGGAGAAAACTTTGTTACCGGTAGGGGGATGTCCTTGTCAAAGACCCACATCTCCTCCGTTCCATCAAGCGTCGCCTTCGGCTCTATCTTCCTCTCTCTGAGGGCCTTGACCCAATCAACGTGGTTCCCGAAGCCGTCCCTGGGGAGATCCTTGAGCGCCTCCTCAATCGTGCCGTTTTCAGGCACATCCATGCCGAGGGAGTGGCAGCGATTGCATGATGTAGCGCCAAAGGCGTCTGTGCCGTTATGACACTGGCCGCAAGACTTACCCGCATTGATGTCAGCCATCTTTATATCGGAAGCCCCAGCCTTCATGGGGAAACCCATATCGTTGTGACAGACCTTGCAGGTAAACTTTGTCCTATGTGCCCAGTGGGGAAAAACAACACTCTTCATCGCCTTTCCCTCACCGGTATATCTGTCCATCAAAACAGTACCGTAAGCGCCAGGCGATTTGATGCCTATGTAGTCGCTTCTCAGCTCCTTTTCCAGCGAGACTTCCGCCCCACCAGCCGAGGTTACTGGGACAATGACAATAAAAGTCAGTAGTAGACAGATAAAACCTCTCTTCAAAAGATCCCCCATTCCGTTAATGATTACTCCTGTCGGAGCGCCCCCTACTGCTCAAGATGGGCAGAGCGGCACTCTTAATGTCCTTTATGGCAGGCAGTACATACTCTGCCCATATCCACCCTCAACATATGTGAAAAACTTCTCCTGCCGTGGTGGTCATGACAGCTATAGCAGACAAGTGTCCCCTCTTTGGAGAGTCGCATAGGCTTCGATAGCCTGGCCTTTACAGGGACTATACCAATAGGGTGCTTTGAGACAGGGTGGTTTGCAGCATTGGTCATATGGCATTTTGTGCATGTTGAGACCGGATCATGCCTGAGAGATGGCACACTGTCATGACAATAGGCACAGAGCTTTCTGGACTTGAAATTGTGGGGATTGACCCTATCTTCCGCAATACTCTCTCCTGGGAAGGTTAGAAGCAGCATAAAAAGAGCCGCCACACACATGATGGAGAGCTGTCTCACCCCTCTCTCTCTAAAGGTCGCCATATCCTTCACCGTTAATAGTTATAGGTGGCGGTATTCGCACCCGGTTTGCCGGACCAGCCCGATGTGTCGCTGCATACCTTATCTGCAATACTCTTTGACCAGAACTTTGGCGCTACCGTGGTGGTGGCTCTGGTAGTCCCTGTTAAACAGGCGCCGTTGAGCATTCGCTCACCCATATTATTAGCACCACTGCCCAATCCGGCATTGGTGCCGTGCATACCACCGGTTGTGTCGCCGCCATGACAGGAGAGACAGAGGATGCCCCACTTGTTCGAATTATTACCCTTACCGGGGCCCAGCCCGTAGAAGGGTGATGTCGTGCCGTTGGGGGGGTGGGGCACTCGTGAATAGTTTGCCTTGGGAGGCGAGGTAAAGCCCACATCTCCGTAGACATCCCGCCTGTGACAATTATAGCAGAAATTATTTATGGA
Source organism: Thermodesulfobacteriota bacterium (assembly GCA_046753505.1). Classification (GTDB taxonomy): domain Bacteria; phylum Desulfobacterota; class GWC2-55-46; order S146-70; family JAUXIU01; genus JBHHTR01. The sequence continues at coordinate 6,768 of JBHHTR010000068.1, read as the reverse complement.
GCCGAAGCCGGTTTCATTGCCCCTCAGTATCCACTTGTTATTGGAGCCGTGGGGGCCCTGTGGATCGCTGACACTACTTGGCCCGTGACAGTCTGTGCAGGTTGTCTTGCTTGTGTGTGTCACAGGGTAATTTACCGGGTCAATGGCTCTCATGAATGTATTGGTCAGCCCCAATCCGTTGGCGGGCCAGTTTGGATTGGCTGCGGCAGAGGGCTGGTTTTTCCCTGTGTTGAAAACGGGGTGAAAGCTGTGATTCAAGGGGTTAAAATCAACTGTCGGGTCGGACTCCGCAATGAGAGAATTGTCAGCATTCCCCGATGGCACGTAGGGAGGGATAGCACCGTAAGCGTAGTAGGAGTGACACTTGAGACAGAGATATGCCTCATATTTATCGGCGTTAGTATCGGTAAAATCTACAATATCGTAGCTTGTGGCGGGGTTCCCAACTCCACTCCACAGGGCCGGTTTCACCCCCCAGCTCCCAAGCAGTGTATTGCCGATTACATTGGTGCCGCCAACATGGAGTCCCGATTGCAGTCCATGAGGGTTGTGACAATCACTGCACTCTGCATGACGGGTGCTGGCGCCAAGGTTCGCCTGATCCTCCCGTACCGGGCTCACCGTCACCGGCCGCATGGGCTGGTGCACGCCGTAAACATCTGTGACGGGATGGCTGGAGAAGCTCCCGCTCATAACGGAGGCAATGTCTTTTGAGGCGACATTTCCATTGTGGCAGGAGAGGCAGTTCCACTCCTCCCCTATCTCCGTTGGATCGGTGGGATTTACCCCCTTTTGAAGTGCGGCTCCAGCCTGGCCGCCATGGGAGCGATGGCACGCTAGACAGCCGTGGGTCTGATTATTATCATCGGTATAGCCCGTCGTCCCCAGATCCACATGCCACGGGTTCTGACCGGAACCGTTCCAGGTGGCAGTGGCATCACGATGGACAGCAGGCATTGTATCCCAGTATAGCTTGTCGTGACAGGCGGTACAGAGGGGAGAGCCTGAGCCATAGCCCATTGCAAGAAAGTTGGGGTTGGCCTCCGTATGGGGATCGTGACAACTTGTACATTGCAGATCGCCGTCCTTGTCGAGACTCAACTCTGCAGGGAGCGTTGCGGGGTCTCTAATCTCAGGATTTGCCGGGTATGAGAGGGAGTACTTAAACGATATTGGATGGTCGTCTCTCAGGTCTGTACCGATGTAGGCGGTTGACGCCGGATCCATCTTGCCCTCAGGCGTCACCCCCTCCATGCTGAGAACGCCCGGCGACGCCCCCTTGCCCGGCATTGTAAGGAGGCTCCCGAGGGCTATTGTGCCGTCATGACATGAAAGGCAGAGTTTCGATGAACCTGTCGGCTGCCCCATGGTTGCAACGACAGTTGGAGCACCGTAGATATCGTAGGTAGCGCCGGTATCAGCTTTGTTCCAGAGGGGGCTGCTTGGCAACGCATTGTGGGGCGTATGACAGAATATACATATCTGAGTCGTCGAAAGGGACTTCACACTCCCAGGCCCGTACATGGAGAGATTGTGTGTTGTATTGATAACTCCACTGCGCGCCGGAGTTACTGCAAGCACGGAGACAAGCAGTGCCGCAAGAAGAGCACCAATAAAGATACGCCTATTTGTTCTCATGTTTTGCCTCCCCTGAATCCTCCCCGATATACCTGAATATCTGCACCCTCCTGTTGTAGGAATCAGCAACGTATATCCGGTCGTTGTCGTCTATAAATAGACCCGATGGAAGCCAGAATTTACCCCTCCCCTGGCCGGATGAGCCGACACGGAGAAGGTACTCACCCTTTCGATTGAATATCTGAACCGTATCAAAGAGGGCGTCAACCACATAGATATGGCCCCCCCTGTCAACACCTATGCCCCTCGGTCGCGAAAAATCACCGGAACTGTCCCCCTGATAGCCAAACATGGAGATAAATCTTCCATCTTTCCTGAAGATCTGTACACGATAGTTCAGCGAATCGGTAACGTAAAGGTCGCCTCCTCTATCTACGAAGATATTGGTTGGGAAGTTGAACTCACCCTTATCCAACCCCCTCTCTCCGAAAGTGAAGAGAAAGTCTCCCTTGACTACGTCGTATACCCCCACATTGTGTCCCCATGTATTAACCACGTAGAGACGCTTGGCGCCTTTATCAACGGCAATCCCGGCAGGTCTGTCCAGTTTGTCCTCTATTGAGTACTTAAGGTGCCCTCCACTGTTGAAGACAAAGATCTTTTCCAGCTCCGAGTCTGAAACATATATGTTGTCGTCCCCGTCTGTGGCCACACCAACAGGTGAGCGAAACATCTCCTTCTTCGCACTGTCAATGATGGAGTACCGCTCTTTATCACGGTCAAATATATGTACCGCCTTCATGGCCGTATCGGCAACTAGAACCCGCCCACTACTGTCTGCGGCAACTCCGTAGGGCTTAATAACCCTGTCAGGCGACTCGCCGAGAAGGAAGTTGGATATACGTTGCAAGAACCCCTTGCGGGCTCCAATATCACTGGGCCTCTCCAGGCTCTTTTCAAAAGCAATTCTTGCAGACGCCGGGGGGGAGGGCCATAGGAGGGGAGCATCAAGGGAGGTCTGCTCCTCGTGCTGACTCGTCCCCGAACAACCCTGAAGGAGGGAGGAGACGACAAGCATGAGGAGAAAGAGCGGCGCCAGGGAGCGCACGAAGCAACTCCGTTTCAGTTCCCGTCTCTCTGACGATGATTCTATCTGTACATGCAGTGACATATCAATAGACTCTCGTATGGCTCGCTACTTTCTATGGCAGTACTGGCATATTGGGCCACCTGCGCCGCGAAGCCTCTTCAGGTAGTCTGCCCCCCAATCCGCCCTGCCTATGAGGAGCCCCCGCTCGTGGGGATTGTGACAGGTAGCGCAGAATATCTTCCCTGTCTTAGGTTCACGGGGTAGATATATCGGCGACTCACCCTCGGAAAGCTTGATATTCTTGGCAATCATCTTGGGCGGCACCACCCAGTGGTTCGGAGCGCCCTCCCACTTCCCATAGGCCAGCCCTATCCATCCTCCGCCAGGGTGCATCACCTCTGGGTGGCACCGGTAACAGAGCATCTTCATATCCTCTTCGTAGCGTATCTTTACATCCTCAATGGACTTGGCCGTATCGATATCGGGCACCTCGACGTGACAGATGAGGCACTTCTTCCACCTGATCTCACCCTCGTCATTAATCTGGTTGTGCGGATTGTAGCCCGGGAATATTCTCTGCTTCGTTCCAGATCCCTCCCCATAAGAGGTGGAGCATATCAGGAGAAGAGAGATCGCTATAGTAAGAAGAACGGGAATTCTTGTCATAACAGGGTTACCTCATACGATCTCAATGTTGCCGAAATGCCCTATTCAGAAAAGGCGTAGAGCACACCGTCCTTGGAGCCGACATAAACCGTACCGTTCGCAATAGCAGGAGAAGAGTGGACCCCTCCTCCTGTCTTGTACTGCCAGACTACCGTACCGTCTCTCTCGAGATCGAGAGCGTAGAGGTAGCCATCTTCACACCCAACAAAGGCGATCCCGTCAGATGTAACTGCCATCGTCGAATTGACTGCATCGGGGAGGGATATCTCCTGCTTGACAGCGCCGTCACTCGTTGAAAATCCCCTTATCTTGCCGTCCTTGAAACCTGCATAGATCAGATCACCCACGGCGACAGGCGATGCATAACCCCACGCACCAACACTCCTGCTCCAGTAGACCCTTCGCGTCTCCACATCCAGCGCATAGACATTGCGATTATAGGATATGATGTAGACCCTTCCATCTTTAACGGTGGGTGATGCATAGACCGGAGCCCTTGTCGACCAGAGCCAGATACGGGCGCCGCTCTCACCATCCTGGGCGTAGACGGCGCCTGTCTTTCCTGCGCCGTACACTATGCCGTCACGATAGATTGGCGAGGCGTATATCCCGCTATACTTATAATCAACAAAACGCATCCTCCATACCTTGCTGCCATCCTTTACATCCAGCACATAGAGGTAGGTATCGTTCGATGGGATGTAGAGCCTTCCGTCACCAACGACGGGTGAGGCGACTATCCTGCCCCGCGTCTCATACTTCCAGAGCAGGGCGCCATCCTCACTATTCACGGCGTAGGCAAAACCGTCTTTTGAACCGAAGAAGACGGCGCCATTCGCAACTGCAGGGGTGGAGAGTATCTCTCCTCCACTTTCGAAACTCCACTTGATGCGACCACTCTCTGCATCGATGGCGTAGAGAGTGTGATCGTAGGAGCCGACATATACCGTCCCATTCGACACGACAGGTGAAGAGTAGATCCCGCCGCCCGTTTTAAGGCTCCACTTGAGTTTGAGAGAAGTGCCGATAGACTCGTCGGACGACGAAGAGTGAACCCCATCCTTCATAAACATGGGCCAGTCACCAGCCATGAGAGGGGCGGCAGGCGAGAAGACCCATGCCGTACAGACAAGGAGTAGAGTGATTATGAACCGGCCAACGTTATTATGGAGCGCTGATAATCTCTGCAAAATAGTTACACCTTGAATCGTGATAGCTCTTCCGCTATTCTTGTATTGATACTGTCAAGTGCCCTCGCCATATCGCTCATTTCGCTCACAGGGGGTTCTGGCTGCTTCACTCTGTCTTCAAGCCTCGCAGCCACATCTTCAAGGGCGCTGATCTCCTCCTCTATCTTAACAAAGCTCCCTTCATACCGCTCCGCCAGAGCATTAAAACCGGCGGCCAGGTCACCAGGAGCCTCACCAGTAAAACGTGTGTCGAGCCGTCCTTCCCCGAAGCTCACCACTGCATCCCTAAAACCGGCAATGGGTAGCTCTATCGCCCTGGTGAGGAGCATCACCGCCGATGCCGTGACAACAGCAAGGAGCGGGATGAGAACCATGTTCATTTTGATCAGGACAGGCTTGATAATTTCACCCGTTGTCCTGATCTTTATATGACTTTTATATAACTCTACGGCAAGCTCTTTGTCAACCATATAATAAACGAGCTGCCAGTTGAGAAGGAAGGCAACGACTACAATAAGGGCGAAAATCAGGATAAATCTCGACTGAAGCCCCTTATTAATGAAGAACCTTCTTCTGTAGGTAATGCTATTTCCCATGCTTCACCTCACCCCCTGTCATTTGACATGACATGCAAAGCAGAGGGCGCTCTCCTCGTTACTCATGACCAGTTCAGAGTGGCCTACCGAGAATGGATTGTGACAGCTTCCACACCCTACCGTGCCGTTAAAAAGCTTTACTGCAGGCGGCAGATCCTCTACCCTCCTGTAGGCGCCCTGGTACTTCCTTCTAGCTTCGACGTGTGATACGCCAATAGGGTGACTGAGGCCAATATTTGTGCGGTGTCTGAACTTACCGAGACCAACCCTCTCAACGACCCCTCCTGACGCCAGGGTGGCGTCATGACATACCAGGCACTTCATTGAGAGGGCGTCGATCACCCGTGTCACATCACCTACTGAGTATCTGCCACCCACATGTGCCGTCTCGACCACAGTCTTATGCATATCAGCGCCGTCGTAGAGGCTAGTGTGGCACCTCTTGCAAAAGGCCTCCCCGAGTACCGCGCTCCTCATATGGTAGGGGTCGTACCCTCTCCTGTGGATCGTATGGCAGGTTACGCAGGTCATCTCCCCTTTCCAGTCGAGAGGGAATTCGCCGGGAACATTCATTGAGGGCGTCATCTCCACGGGATGAGATACCTCCTTAACAGCGCCGTGACAGGTGAGGCAGAGAAAGCTGATGTCGTTGGTAAATACCATCTTTGCGCTTTTAATAACCTGTCCAGTGAGATGACACTCCTGACACCGTCCTGTAAAGTCATGATAGCCGCTCCACTGGGAGGAGACATAGGTGCCCGCCAGCCCGAATATGGCAATGAGCGCAGCAATAGCAAGTGACCGTCGCACCTCTTAACTCTTCCCCTCTGTAGAGACAACCGCCAACTTGAACTTTTCGATATCACCCCTAAGGTTGTCGGCGGCCTCTCTCAATGCCTCAGGCGATGGATCTCCGGCAAGGATAGTTTGCAAACTCGCCGTGGCGACCTCGACCGATGTGTGCGCATCCCCTGTTGCCTTAACCCGGCGGTTGAGCCGTTGCGTCAAGTCGTTCACTATCCTAGCAAGCTCGCCAATCTGATCCTTAGCCCTCAGCCTGGTCTCCACGGTCAGATCACCGGCGGCTATAGTCTCCAGATCCCTGGAGATACGAAAGAGGGGTCCTGCAATCTTGTGAGAGAAGAAGAGGCTCATCACCGCTATGATGATTGTAACAATGCCGAGGAGGAGGATCGATTCAAGAGAGGCGAAGAGTGTGGGTAGAACCACCCTCTTGAGGTTGTAGATGGTATAGACAGCATCGCCGTAGCCCGTGCTTAAATTCCTGAATGAAAGCAGGTAGAAGAGGACGCCGGTACCGACAACCCCCAGAATGACGAGGATGCAGAACCGCAACATGAACCTTATCTTGAAGCCGAACTCAACAGTATTCAAAATAGTCGCGCTCCATTACCTGTAAACGCCTGTGCAAAAACTGTACACTTTCCGGACCATGCCAGAGCGATATGGATTACACGCTCTCTCCGAGGTACAAGCTTTGCTGGGCTGTAGGAGATTCGCCAGGGGGAGACCTCATCTATGCAAACCTTCCGCTATAGATTCATGTATCGGCTGTTTTTTGTGGTTCTAAAGGTGATGGCCTCGTAAAAAGTCGGATTTCCCAAGTCATTGAAAATACTTGCTATTT
>JBHHTR010000067.1:0-11009 GCA_046753505.1 Thermodesulfobacteriota bacterium | reverse complement strand
CATGACGGCGGGAGAAGGGGGGATACCAGATACTGATAGAGCCTAATTGCCCCTGTAAAGATCCTTTTCATTGCTCCTGAAAGAGTCTCCTCAACTCCCCCTCAACCTCGTCGTAACCGTTGAGAGTCATACCCCGCTTGGCAATAATCATCACATCTGTTGAGGGAGGGAAGAGTCTCTTGTTCTGCCTGAAGACCTCCCGGAGGAGCCGCTTGATCCTGTTTCTCCTTACCGCTCCACCGACCTTTGAACTTACAGCAAGACCGAGTCGTGTCACTTCTAATCCGTTGCGCCGGACATAGAGGATAAAGCTCTTCGTCTTAAGCCGCCGACCCTCATTTCTGGTAAGGATAAACTCCCTGCCCTTGCGAAGTCTCTCCTCCTTTGTGAAGGAGTGGCCGGTCATGACTACTTATTGGTGCTTACCGTCACGGCGAGACGTTTCCGCCCCTTCGCTCTCCTCCGGTTGATGACACTTCTTCCACCCTTGGTTGCCATTCTGACCAGGAAACCGTGGGTACGTTTTCTGCTTTTGTTGCTCGGATTGTATGTTGGCTTACCCATAATAATGCACCTCTCAATTATTTAAACACGTATATTACCCATAAATAGAGGCGCTTTGTCAAGGTCAATCTGGTACGGGCAGGGAATAAAGTGTGAAAAAGCGTGGTAATTATCTATCGGTCTCTGTTCTGGCGCAGGTGATGGGAGCGCTCCAGCGAGACAACTTCTCAAGGGGATCCACCCACCATACCTGTGAGGGTCTCCTTGTAGACATCTAAAGCCTCCTCAGAAAAGAGGACGAAGCGGATAAGCTTTATACCACTCCCGGCCTCTACAAAGTCGATGACCGTTTTCAGCGCAATGGCGGCGGCGGCGCGGAGAGGGTAACCGTAGACGCCGGTGCTGATAGAGGGAAATGCAATGCTCTTTACTCCTTTCCCATCCGCCGCTTTGAGGGAACTTCTGTAGGCGCTCGCAAGGAGCGCCGCTTCGTTACGGTTTCCACCTTGGTGCACGGGGCCTACCGTATGGATAACATAGGCGGCTTTCAGGTTGCCGCCGGAGGTGACCACCGCGCTCCCCGTCGGACAGCCGCCGATTGCCCTGCACTCCTCCATGATCCTCGGCCCCCCGGCCCTGTGAATGGCCCCGTCAACGCCACCACCCCCCGCCAGTCTTGAGTTGGCCGCATTGACAATAGCGTCCGTCTTCTCCTCCGTGATGTCCCCCATCACGAGTGAGATAGCAACACCGACAATCTTGACCTCCATCCTGCACACCTCCCTTAAAGTGAGTTTCCTCAGAAAGTCATCTGTCTTAGCCATATCATAATGGCTGTCAGTAGAAAAGAAGAAACCTGCTCCTTGCCTGTGCGTCATACGCAGACAGGTGTGGACACGCACAGGCAGGCGCAGAGGTTGGATTTACCAGGGATTTTTCGAGGGCGTGCCGTACCAATGGATACGGCCAAGCTCGAACAAATGCCCTGGTGGATTCAAGAGCAAGCGCAGACGCGAGTACCTTTGTGAATAAAGTGGGATAAGAGAACTCAAACCCAAATCCACCGCCCAAATTCATAACCGCTGGACACTACAGCTTTTTCGATAATTTTAGTTTCGCCCGCAATATGAAGAGCAAAACTTGTATTCTTTGGAATATCAATTGCTGTCTAGGATAGGCGGTGAATTTGGGACAAAAGATCATATTTGAAGTTATAGGAAAAAGGTGGTAGATTGTAGTGCTTTTTCGCACCTTATACACCACTGGTACAATACTACCCTTTTCTAAGGAGTGTTCCCTTTTGAAGAAAGGTTTTTCTGAAGGCAGAGTTGCTATGTTGGGCCGGAAGTGGCGCATACATCTTGCCCACTGGTTCGACGAACATGGCGTCTCCGAGTCAACGATGGTCATGTTTACGGCCCTCGCAGTAGGCGTCGGCGCTGGGCTTGGCGCGGTCTTTTTCAGGCATCTCATATCATGGGTGCAGACCATATCCTATGATGGACTGGGTGGGTTCCTCCACTGGATGGCTCCCTTTCACCTCTTGATTATACCTGCCGTGGGAGGAGCAATCTTCGGCCCCCTCATCTACCTCTTTGCCCGTGAGGCGAAGGGGCACGGCGTCCCTGAGGTGATGGAGGCGGTCGCGCTAAGGGGAGGACGTATCCGGCCCCGTGTGGCCGTAGTCAAGGCATTCGCCTCTGCTATCTGTATCGGCACCGGCGGTTCGGTAGGGCGGGAGGGGCCGATTGCCCAGATCGGTTCAGCCCTTGGGTCAGCGATTGGTCAGCTCTTCAAGCTATCTGACGAGCGCGTCAAAAACCTTGTAGCCTGTGGCGCGGCAGGCGGTATAGCCGCTACCTTCAGCGCCCCCATCGGAGGCTCTCTCTTTGCCCTCGAGGTCATACTTGCCCAGTTTAATGCAGTCTATTTTGGCGCCGTTGTCATCTCGGCTGTCACGGCCAGTGTAATAGCTAATATATTTGAGGGTGGCATCCCCATCTTCAGCATCCCGGCATACACGATGGTGAGCTCCTGGGAGCTTCTCTTGTATGTTGTTCTCGGTGTTGCCGCCGCTTTTACCTCTGTTGGTTTCTCAAAACTCCTCTATCTGTCGGAGGATCTATGGGAAAAGGTGCGCTTCCCAGAATATTTTAAGCCCGTTCTAGGTGGCATAGCGTTGGGTGTGATAGGTCTCCTCACCTACAAGGTGGATGGATTCCCCAGGGTCTTTGGCGTTGGCTACGACACCATCACAGACGCCCTTACAGGAAACCTTGTGCTCCATGTGGCCCTCTTACTCTTCCTTATCAAGATTGTGGCCACCATAACGACCCTCGGCTCAGGCGGCTCAGGCGGCGTCTTTGCGCCGTCGCTCTTTATGGGGGCCATGTTCGGGAATGTCTTTGGTCAGGTGGTGCACTACATCTTTCCAAACGGCACCGCTCCACCGGGGGCCTATGCGCTGGTAGGGATGGCCGCCTTCTTCAGCGGTGCCGCTCGCGCCCCTGTGACGGCCATACTCATCCTCTTTGAGATGACCAACGACTACAATATTATACTGCCCCTCATGCTGGCGACCGTTGTGAGCAGCCTGACTTCACGGGTTCTTACGCAGGAGACCATCTATTCACTCAAACTGAGCAGGCGGGGCATACATCTGGAGCAGGGGCAGGATGTTGATATCATGCAGGGGGTCACCGTAGAGGAGGTTATGACCACCAAGGTGGACACCGTTCCTTTAAACATGACCCTTTTGGACCTGAGCAATGAGTTTTCCCGGACCAATCGCCACGGCTTTCCCGTTGTAGACGATGGTGGTGAACTGTCAGGGATAGTCACCCTCCAGGATCTGGAACGGATCTTTGAAACCGATACGATTATGGGAAAGACGGTGGCCGATATTGCGACAACGGAGGGGCTGGTAGTAGCCTACCCACAAGAGTCGATGCAGATGACGTTACGACGCCTGGGAACCCGCGATATGGGGAGGATGCCCGTCGTTGAGAGCGAGGGGTCCCGTAAGCTGGTCGGTGTTGTTCACCGTAAGGATATCATCGGCGCCTACAACCAGTCTATCGTCAAGCGCTCACACAAACAGCACAAGACCGACCTCCTCCGTCAGGGACGGGCGGATAACGCGAACCTGGCGTGTGTGAAGATCCCCCCTCACGCAGAGGTTACCGAGAAGCGGCTCAGCGCTATCGCTCTGCCGGATGATTGTATCATTGTCTCCCTGCGGCGTGGGAGCAGACTCTCCGTACCAAAGGGAGATACAGTTCTCCATGCTGGTGATATCGTGGAGGTTTTTGGTATAGCAGAGAAGCTGGAGGAGGCGGTTATCCGCCTCACTCAGGAGAAGGGGTAGAAACCTCTCAGATATGGCAACTCCCGCTGTGCCGACAGTGTCGTCTTTAAGATTTTCAACTATTATGGAGGCAATAAGATGAAAAAGTATCGTATCCACCTGTTCGTTTGTCTGGGCAAACACTGTTCTCGGAAGGGTTCAGAGCGCATCTATGATGCCTTGAAGGATCGTATCTCCAAAGAAAAGTTGAAGCATGAGGTCAGGCTCTCCAGCACCAGTTGTTTAAAAGTCTGTAAAGAGACGGACAATGACGGTGAGTTCTCTCCCGCCATTGTGGTCTACCCCGAGGGGACATGGTACAGGAATGTATCACTTGATGATATCAACGATATCTTCGAGGGTCATGTAAAAAAAGGCGCAGTTGTTGAGAGGCTGCTCCACTTTCGACTGCCACCTGCGTCACCCACGACCCCATAGAACCACCTGAGCAAAGCAGACTTGCCTTACCCTATCCCCCCCTCAGCGCTATTTAATGACCGCCCACGTCGGGAAGTGGGTGAGGTCGATGCCGAAGACCACCCTGCCGAGGAGGTAGGTCGCCAGGGTGATGACAAGAACCCCCAGCAGATTCAGGAATATACCCGTCCGCGCCATCTGCGCAATGCGGATACGATTAGTGCCGAAGATGATGGCGTTGGGAGGGGTCGCAACGGGGAGCATAAAGGCGAAGGAGCAGGAGAGTGTCCCCGGTATCATGAGGAGGAGGGGATTGACATTGATAGCTATCGCCAGTGCGGCCAGGACAGGGAGGAGCATCTCGGCCGTCGCCGTGTTCGACGTAAACTCGGTCAGGAAGGTGATAACGAAGCAGATGACGGCGATAATCAGGATGGGATGGAGTGCGCTCACCCCCCCCATCTGGTGACCGAGCCACATGGAGAGGCCCGACTCCTTGAAGCCGGTGGCGAGGGCGAAGCCGCCGCCGAAGAGGAGAACGATATTCCACGGCAACCTGGATGCAGTAGTCCAATCCATAATCCGCCCCCCCTTCACTCCTCTGGCAGGCACGAGAAAGAGTATGACGGCCATGGCAATAGCCACGGTACCGTCGTTTAAAAATGCTTTATTCGGAAAAAGTTGCGACCACCCCGGCAGATGGAGGCTCCCCACTGTGATGCCGCTCCTCGTCAGCCATAGAAGGGCGAGGAGGAGGAAGTTTGCAAGGACTACACCCTCCTCAAACGCGATAGGCCCAAGGCTTCTGTACTGATCCCTGAAGAGCCCTATATCGACCCTGAACCGCCCCACCCGGCAATAGAGTAGTGAGAGGAGCAACCATGCGGCGCAGAGAAAAAGCACCGATATGGGGAGGGCAAAGACAAACCATGTGGCGAAGGATATCTCCGGCGCTTCGGGAAAGGTGATGGCAAATATCCTGGCGAAGGAGAGGTTCGGCGGCGTTCCCACCAGTGTGGCAATGCCGCCGATGGATGCGCTGTAGGCCACCCCCAGCAATAGGCCGACCGAATAGCGGGAGACCGCCTCCTTACCAATGCTCTCTTCGAGTTTGATGATGATGGCCAGAACGATGGGCACCATCATCATTGTAGCCGCCGTATTCGATATCCACATGGAGAGGAACCAGGTGGCGACCATGAAACCCATGAGAATGCTCAAGGGGTGGACGCCGAAGAGGAGGAGAATGCGGAGTGCGATCCTCCTGTGGAGTTCCCACCGCTCCATGGCAAGGGCTACGATGAAACCGCCGATGAAGAGGAATATGATGTGGTTGAAGTAGATGGGGGAGACGGCTTTGCCGCTCATGATACCGAGGGCGGGGAAGAGTACGACAGGAAGGAGTGAGGTGACCGCGAGAGGTATCGCCTCGGTTATCCACCAGACCGCCATCAGGATGGCGACCGCCGCCGTCCGTGTTATCTCGGGGCGTCCCGGATCGAGGTCAAAGAAGAGGAGGAAGGCTACGGAGAGGAGGGGCCCGGCAAGAAGGCCGATGGACTGGATGACTCCTTCGGGGCCTTTTGTCTCCTCTCGCTCACTGTTCATGGTTTAGAGATTATGCCCTTTTGCCTAGTCACGGGACATTCTAACTATTAGGAGGCTGATTGCTTTCTTGCAGTTGCGAGTGCTGTTTTTCTTAATTCCCGCAGGTCCGGGTGACAATGTCTGGTGTTGTGGGTAATGTTGAACGGTGGTTTATATTTTTTGATTAATTTCTTTTCTTCTTTTCGCCAATCGCACCTTATAAGAGTGTGTTCGGTATGTTTTTCTAACCAATCTGCGATCCCTTGTTGATCATAAAATCTAAAATTCTTGCCAGAGCCGGGAATGACTGTTTTGGCCAGCATAACACCAATAGACCTGAAGAATGTCGCTGCACCGGAGACTTTGCCAAGCTCTTGCTTTAATCTGTATTCTACATCGTTACCTTTGCCAATGTAAATGACACGCCCAGCGGGTAAATCAAAAAACGGCTTGGTTAATATAATGTGATAAATTCCTGGGTTGTCTGTTCTCTTTTGGCTCAATGTGGTTCCTTTTTCTTACGAATCCAGCACAGCAAATAGCATCAACACAAACGAGGGCTAAGGCCCTCGACTTCGGATTCAGTGGGTAGGTGCAGACGGCTCAAGCCTGCCGAACTGATGGCTTTCAGGCGCCAATGGCAGTCAGCAGAACCCGTTTGTGCTCCTCCTCCTTTAAGAGGATATCCTCCAGGAGACGGCGCAGGCCGTATTCACAGAGCGCCTCGGCCTCGGCGATTCTCCCTTTGTAGCGGTCTATCGCACTATCCTTGGCCCTCAGGTTGTGGCGCACCATATCAAGACTGTCGAGGGAGTGGACTCTTATTTCAACGTTGGTCGTCGGGGCGCCGCCCAGAAAGTGTATCTGATCGGAGAGTATTGCTGCGTGCTCCATCTCGTCGTGAGAGTAGGTGAGGAGTTTCCGCTTAATCGAGTCGAACTGGGGGCCGGTGGCGGTTACCGCGTGCTGGATATACTGAATGGCCGATGCATACTCCCACTCGAGATCCTTGTTCAGTTCCTCGATAAGCCTGGTTCTCCGGGCCTCTTTTGCACCTGCGTGCTCCAATGTTCTGATACGTTCAATGGTCTGGTCGACTGGACAGCCAATCTCGTGCTCCAGCTCTGCGACCGTCTTTCTCGACTCCATGAAGGCCTTGCCGAGAAAGCTGTTTTTTTTGATAAGGAGGACAAGGGAGTACCCATCCTGTATGGTGGAGATGGCGATCTTCGCCATATTTGTTGATATTCCGATATGCTGAGCGTCTTCTTTTGTACTCCTCCCGGCCATAACCCTCTTGACCATTTGCAGGATGACGCCCTGATGTGCGCCGATGGCCGGCAGGTCGAGGTACGTCGTTGCTGTATAGTTGGCAACGGTCTCGCCGTCATGGTCAATCATGATGGCCCCTATGGCGCCGGGGCTTCTCTCTACCAAGTCTTTCAGTATTGCCTTAAAGGTCATCTTATGCTAACTGGACCGAGACTAGCTTGGAGACACCGGGCTCTTCCATGGTGACTCCAAAGAGCCGGTCGGCGCTCTCCATTGAATGTTTGTTGTGGGTAATGAGAATAAACTGACTCTTCTCTGCCATCTCCCTCAGGAGGCCGTCGAAACGGTCCGTATTGGCCTCGTCGAGTGGGGCGTCCACCTCGTCGAGAAAACAGAAGGGGGTAGGCTTGACCATGAAGATTGAAAAGATGAGGGAAGTTGCGGTAAGGGCCTTCTCGCCCCCCGAAAGGAGGGAGATGTTCTGAAGCTTTTTTCCAGGCGGTTGAGCCACGATCTCTATGCCCGACTCGTGAATGTTCCCCTCATCGACAAGCCTGAGCTCCGCCTTCCCACCCCTGAAGAAACGGGGAAAGAGGAGCTTGAACTTCTCGTTAATGGCTTCGAAGGCCTCAGTGAAGCGCTCCCTCGTTGTGCGGTTAATCTTGTTAATCGTCTTGTGGAGGGTATCCATAGAGCTGGTCAGATCCTCCTGTTGACCGGTAAGAAAGGTATGCCGTTCCTCAAGCTCTGCGTACTCCTCCAGAGCGGCAAGGTTGACCTCGCCAATAAGTCGAATCCTCTCCCTCAACTCCTCACAACGGGACTCTACTTCGCTTTGCTCTGCGTCAATCAACTCCTGAGCCGGTTCATAGCTGTCGATTGCCACATCGTACCGCTCGCTCATCCGCTCACTGAGATGGATAGACTTTAGTTCCACCTCCCGCTTCTTCAGTTCAAGAGCGCTCCTCTCCTCCTCTATCCTGCCACTCTCTCTCCGCAAAGCCTCCAACCCCTTCTCAAGGTCGCTGACGCCCTCTGTGAGTGAGGCTATGCTCTCCTCCTTGACCACCTCTTCACGGCGAACCTCTTCGCGTCGGTTAAGCAGGGCTTCCAGTTCCTCCTTCAGGCCGCGCCCCCTATCATGCAGCTCTCCAACCTCCCCTTTGCCCCTCTCGCACTCCTCACGTCGTGAGACAAGCCTCACCTCCAGATCGTGGATGAGGCTCTCCTTCGCCAGGGAACGTCCCCTGACCGCCTCCAGCCGCTCCCGCAGTGATGCGAGGGAGACCTTTGCATCGGTGAGTAGAGCTAGCGCAGCCTCTCTCTCATTTCTGAGCCGCTCCACCTCCACCGAGAGCCCCTCTATTACCACTTCAAGCTCCTCCTGGCTGATGGCGGCAGCATCCCTCTCCCTCATCAGCTCCGACTTGGAAAAGCCGATCCTCTCAAGCTCCTCCTCTGCCTCCCTCATCTCAAAGTCAAGAACCTCCAGCCGCTCCCCGATCCTCTTCAGTTCATCTTCAGCTCCACGTTGTATCGCTTCGCGGTTAACCAGTTCAATGGCCTTAGTGTGGGCGTCCCTCTTGAAACTTTCAAGGGCCTCCTTCACCTCCCTGACCCTCCCAGTGAGAGTCTCCCTTTCAACCTCGGCGCTCTGTAACGACTGTTTCAGGTCATCAGCATGGCTGGATAGCTCTTTAGCCTCCCGTCTCCTCTGTAAGACGCCGCTGTCCGATCCGTTGGAGCTGCCACCTGTAATGAAACCGGCCCGGTCTATCAAGTCGCCATCACGAGTAACGAGGCTCTTCGCCCCGCCGCTCTCATTCCAGATAGCGAAAGCCTCATCAAGATTGTTAACGAGGAGTACGTCGCCCAGTAGATCCCGCGCTACCGAGGTGTACCCTCCCTTTACGGTCACAAAGTTAAGGAGATCCCTCTCCCCACCGGTCGGCGCTGCCTCACCTCCGTTGCAGCCGCTACCCGACCTCTCCATGGGCACAAAGGTCCCTTTACCACAGGCGTGACTCTTGAGGTATCCCAGCGCAGCCATACCGTCCTGCCGGTTCTCCACTACGATATACTGGAGCTTTTCACCAAGGGCCGCCTCGACGGCTCTCTCCCAGTCACTGGACGTCTCGATGAAATCTGCAAAAACCCCGCGAATACCGCGGAGGCTCTCTCCCGAAACCGCTTCCGTACCGCCGCTGCCGCTATGATGAAGCGATTGAGGAGCCTCCCCCTGTACCACCTTCATGATTGACTTCACTCCATCCCTGAAGCCCTCGAAGTTCCTCTCCAGCTCCTTAAGTGTGGCAAGTTTCGAAGAGAGGATGGCAAGCTCCTCCTTCGTCTCCCGTATCGACTCCTCCCTGCGCGAGAGTTCTTCCTCAAGGTTATCGAGCACTACCTGGCTATCGACACTCCCACGCTCCGCCTCTCCCTTCTCATATGTCAAACGCTCAATATCACCGGCCATCCCTTTGAGTGAGTCCCTCTTCTCTTCGCCCCTCCTCCTCAACTCCTCCCGCTCCCGCTCCGACTTTCCAACCTTGAGGTGAAGGAGTTCGTCCTCCCTCATGTATCCCTGCAACTGATTTTTGATAGTGGAGAGGCTCGTCAGTATATCCATGAGCTCCGCCTTCTTTGCCCTCTGAAGTCCTTCCTGCTCGCAGAGCTCCTCCGATACGCCCTTCAGTCTCTCCTCTCCGTCGTGAATACTCCCCTCGCCCTCTCTTACTGCCAGGGAGAGGCGCTCCATATCCTCTCTTGTCTCGTCCACCTCGGTGATTGCCTGCTCCCGCTGGGACGTAATCTCATCAATCTCCGTCAGGAGACGTCCCTCCTGACGGTCAAGCTCCTTTACACGCACATTGGTCAGCTCTATCTCCCGCTCCCTCCCGTTGATGGAGGTCGCCAGCGCAAAGCTGCCCTCTCTCATCTCTTTCAGGATGGCCTCTTCTTCCAGGTATCTCCGCTTCGTCTCCTCAAGGAGGGCCCCCTTCTCGGCCTGCTCTGCCGAGTGCCCGACGGCCCTCTCCCTGAGTTCCTCAATCCTTGCCTCGATTGTGCCTACCTCTCCGTAGAGTGCACTATGCTCACCGGAGGCGAGGAAAAGTTCGATATCCTTCAGCTCCTCCTTCACGGTCTTGTACCGCTCCGCCTTCTTTGCCTGCCGGTTGAGGGAGTTGAGCTGCCGCTTGACTTCGCCGATAATATCATTTACCCGTACGAGGTTCTGTCTCGTCGAGTCAAGCCTCCTGAGGGCCGCCTCTTTCCTCTGCTTGTACTTGTTGATACCGGCTGCCTCTTCAAAGATGAGCCGCTTCTCCTCCGGCTTCGCATTAACGAGCCAGTCCACCTTCCCCTGCTCCACGATTGCATAGGCCCTGTTACCGACGCCCGTATCGGTGAAGAGGTCAACAACATCCCTTAGACGGCACTGGACCTTGTTTATCAGGTACTCGCTCTCACCTGAACGGTAGAGTCTCCTCGCCACCTCTATCTCTGAGTAACCGGCATACTCAGCCGGGGCTAGCCCCTGATCGTTTGAGAGGGTCATCACCACCTCAGCCATGCCGAGGGGCTTTCTCGACTCGCTGCCGTTGAAGATGACATCCTCCATATGCTTACCACGAAGGTGACGCGCATTGTGCTCGCCAAGAACCCACCGGATGGCGTCTACAATATTGCTCTTGCCGCACCCGTTGGGGCCGACGATGGCGGATACGCCTTGGGAAAAGTGGAGTGTTGTCTTATCGACAAAGGATTTAAAGCCGTGAATGTCGAGTCGCTTTATCTTCATTGGGGGGGGATTCCATCATATTATTTTCAGCAAAGCCTACCAGAATTAAGAAAAGTTGTAAAGGATAAAGAGGACCATTGA
>JBHHTR010000066.1:0-11011 GCA_046753505.1 Thermodesulfobacteriota bacterium | reverse complement strand
TCGTGAAGGCGGCAGAACCGTTGGCGCAGGGGTCGTGACTAAGATAGTTGAGTAAGATAAGTATTGAAATAGTATCTGGACATAATTGTAAAGGTGGGGAAGGGTAATGAGTGATATTATAACGCTGGCGTGTGGCGACTGTAAGCGCAGGAACTATACAACAAGAAAAAACAAGAGAACGACGCCGGACAGATTGACGCTGGCAAAATACTGTAGGTTTTGCAGGAAACACACTGAGCATAAAGAGACCAAGTAGATGGCGCGGCAGGGTGTAGAGGCGCCCGTTGTACTCCAAATGGGCATACGGGTAGTGTTGTCCTTACAGGCCAGTAGCTCTAACGGCTAGAGCAGCGGTCTCCAAAACCGCGGGTTGTGGGTTCGAATCCCTCCTGGCCTGCCATTTTATTATACTGTTGTCCACATCCCTCACAACTGTGGGGGATGTGTGACGCCTATTAAGGGGTGGAGAGAACTATGGAGCAGGTTGATAAAGCAAAGCAGTTTGTCGCTGAGGCAAGACAGGAGCTGAGGAAGGTTACCTGGCCGACAAAGAAACAGATTACCTCATCGACGTGGATAGTTCTGCTCATGGTGAGCATAATGTCGATCTTTTTTGGTCTCACCGACTATTTTTTCGGAAAGCTTGTCAAGTATATTCTCCAGTTAGGATAGATATGAGTAAAAAGTGGTATATCGTTCACACCTACTCTGGTTTTGAGTATAAGGTGCAGGCAAGTCTTGAGGAGCGGATAAACAGCGCCGGTCAAGAGGATCTCTTCGGTGAGGTTCTTGTCCCCTCTGAGAGGGTGGTTGAGATGGTTAAGGGGGAGAAAAAGACGAGCTCCCGGAAGTATTTTCCCGGCTACATACTGGTAAATATGGAATTGACTGAGGAGATGTGGCATCTTGTGCAGGACACGCCAAAGGTCACCGGTTTTGTCGGCGGCGCTCTTCATCCACCGTCAATCTCTGATGCTGAGGTTGAGAAGATCAAGCGTCATATGGAAGAGGGGGCGGTTAAACCCAAGCCGAAGGTTCTATTTGACGAGGGAGAGAATATCAGGGTTATTGACGGTCCTTTCACCAATTTTGTTGGTATAGTAGAGGAGGTTAAGCCTGATAAGGGTAAGCTCAAGGTGCTTGTCAGTATATTTGGCAGGGCGACACCGGTGGAGCTTGATTTTGTCCAGGTAGAGAAGACGTAGCATTTTTAATGAAAAAACGAGCAGTGGTGATGCTCAGCTCTATCTAAAGTAAATGCTGATATCGCTTTACACTTGAAAGAAGGTAACTGAGGAAAATATTTTATATCGGCGTCCCTCTCGTGGAGGGAAGAACGCGGATAATAGCGAGGGAGTAGACAATGGCAAAAAAAGTTCTTACCCAGATCAAGTTGCAGATTCCAGCAGGCAAAGCAAACCCGTCACCACCTGTTGGACCGGCTCTCGGCCAGCACGGCGTGAATATAATGGATTTTTGCAAGGCATTCAACGCCAAGACCCAGAAGGATGATGGTGTTGTGACTCCCGTGGTGATAACGGTATACGCCGACCGCTCCTTCTCTTTTGTTACCAAGACCCCGCCTGCGGCGGTGCTCATAAAGAAGGCGGCAGGTCTTGAAAAGGGCTCCGGTGTGCCTAACCGTGACAAGGTGGGAAAGGTAACAAAGAAACAGGTTGAAGATATCGCAAAGATGAAAGACCCCGACCTGACGGCTGCAACTCTTGAAGCGGCTGTTCGGACCATAGAGGGGACGGCAAGAAGCATGGGCATCGTAGTGGAGGGATAAGAAAAATGGGAAAAAAGTATATAGAGGCAAAGAAAAAGCTGGGGGATGTGACTACTCGCTCACTTGAGGCTGCGGTGACCGCTCTTCCTGAAACGGCGGTGGCCGGCTTTGATGAGACTGCCGATGTTGCGGTTCGTCTTGGAGTTGACCCGCGCCATGCCGACCAGGTGGTCAGGGGCACGGTTCAGCTACCTCACGGAACCGGTAAGAGCGTCAAGGTTCTCGTCTTTGCAAAAGGGGAGAAGGAGAAAGAGGCTACCGATGCAGGAGCCGATTATGTCGGGGGCGATGAACTGGCCAAAAAGGTTGGTGACGGGTGGCTCGACTTTGATAAGGTTGTTGCTACTCCGGACATGATGGGAGTGGTCGGAAAGCTTGGTAAGGTTCTTGGCCCAAGGGGCCTCATGCCCAACCCCAAGGTTGGGACGGTTACCTTCGATGTGGGCAGGGTGGTCGGGGAGCTGAAGGCTGGAAAGATAGAGTTCAGGGTAGATAAGAGCGGAAATATACATGCCCCCTTCGGGAGAGTCTCCTTCGGGGCTGAAAAACTGAGAGAGAATCTGAATGCCATTCTGGAAAGTCTGGTAAAGGCAAAGCCATCGACAAGTAAGGGCGCCTATATAAGGACGGCAACAATCTCGACAACCATGGGGCCAGCCATAGGGATTGACCCGGTTGATATAAGGAACAACTTCAGGTAGGGACTATTTAAAAGGTACACCGTCACCGTTGAGAAAAACCTTGCAGTGGACAACCTCATCCATAGTCGCTCTTTAACGAGAGGGGGTAGGGCAATCTACCCCTACTATGGTTGTGTGGCATAAGGAATAATACGACTCTGTAGAGACCTTCAGAGAAGGACAACTAAAACATTTAATTTAATCTGTGTTGAAGACAGCAGGGGCTTGATGCTTAATTGTCCTGCCGAGACCGGAGAAGGTGATGACTATCGTCAGCACGGCGTGATCGTGGTGGCGAACCGTTATCGGTACCCTCTTCATAGCGCTGCTTTCTTCACACAATAACTGGTGAGAGAAAGGGGGGAGCGACCATTAATAGGACAGAGAAGGAAAAAATAATAGCTGAGATCAAGGAGACCGTCGGGAGGTCCAGTGCGGCTTTTGTCGCCGATTATCGCGGACTGACGGTGGATGAGCTGGTCGGACTCAGAATGTCTCTGCGGGAGGCTTCATCGGAGTTCAGGGTTGTCAAGAATACCCTTGCCCGTCTGGCCTTTGCAGGCACGGAGATGGAGCCTTTGAGTGACGCATGTGCGGGGCCAACGGCGGTTGCCTTTAGTTGCGCCGATCCGGCAACAACTGCGAAGATACTGACAGGCTTTGCGAAGGAGCAGCCGAAGCTCGATATCAAGTGCGGCGTTCTGGGCGGCACGGTTATGAACCTTGAAGCTGTGCAGGCCCTTGCTACGCTGCCGAGTCTCGACGTTTTACGGGGCCGTATCATAGGCATGCTTAATGCTCCGGCTACAAAGATCGCCCGTATACTGACCACGCCTGCCACACAGGTGGCGCGGGTCATAGAGGCCCACTCTGCACAGGGTGAGGGGTAGATTGTCAGAGGACGATTCTTTTAACAACACTAATAATAATTAAATTATAGGTAAAGGAGATCATAAAATGGCAGATTTACAGGAGATAGCTGAGCAGTTGAGTGGACTGACCGTAATGGAGGCTGCTGAGTTGAGCAAAATTCTGGAAGAGAAGTGGGGAGTGAGCGCTGCGGCGCCAGTCGCCGTTGCGGCGGCAGCCGCAGGCGAGGCGGCGCCGGCAGCGGAAGAGCAGACCGAGTTTGACGTTACCCTCAAGTCCTTTGGCTCGGAGAAGATCAAGGTTATTAAAGAGGTGAGAACCATTACCGGTCTTGGTCTCAAAGAGGCGAAAGACCTCGTTGAGGCGGCTCCCAAGGTAGTAAAAGAGGGCGCGACGAAGGAAGAGGCCGAAGAGATTAAGAAAAATCTGGAAGCTGTAGGCGCCGAGGTAGAGGTAAAGTAGAGCGTACTTGATGACGGGGCGCTTTGCGCCCCGTTTATAGCTGTTTGAGAGGAGCCGTATATATGGCCAGTGCCGTCATCAACAATTTGTCGCTCAGGAAGAACTTTTCGAGGATTGAAAAGGTTGTTGAGATCCCCGACCTGATAGAGATTCAGAAAAAATCGTACGCCCAGTTTCTGCAGGCCGAACTGAAGCCTGACGCACGTTCCGACAGGGGCTTACAGTTTATATTCAAGAGCGTTTTTCCCATCAAGGCTGTAAGCGGCGACGCATCGCTTGAGTTTGTTAACTACGCGCTGGGTGAGCCAAAATACACGGTTGAGGAGTGCCACCAGAAGGGTATGACCTACTCCGTGCCGATCAGGATAAAGGTGCGACTGGTTGTCTGGGACAGGGATGAATTGACTGGAGCCCAGACCATAAGGGATATAAAGGAGCAGGAGGTCTACTTCGGCGAGATGCCGATGATGACCGAGAACGGCATCTTTATTATCAATGGCACTGAACGGGTGATCGTCAGTCAGCTTCACCGTTCTCCAGGCGTCTTCTTTGAGATTGAAAAGTCAAAGCTTGCTACAGGGAAACTCCAGTATACTGCCAGGGTGATCCCCTACCACGGTTCGTGGCTTGACTTCGAATTCGATCTGAAGGAGTGGGTCTATGTCAAGATAGATAAGCGGCGAAAGATGCCGGCAACGATACTCCTCAAGGCCCTCGGCTACTCGGTTGAGGAGTTGCTGAACCACTTCTATCCTGTCGAAGAGATATACCTTGAGGGAAAAAATATCTTCAAGGGTGTTGACCCCGTTAACCTCACAGGCCAGAGGTCGAGTGTCGATATCAAGGATCCCGATAGCGGCGAGATTATTGTCAAGCGAGAGAGAAAATTTACAAAGCTTTCCGTCAAGAAGCTTGTCCAGAGTGGTATCGACCGTATTGCCGTTGATCTGGAGGATATCGTCGGCAAGGTTGCTTCAACTGACATCGTTGACCCCAATACAGGCGAGATCATTCTCGAGTCTAACGATGTTGTGACGGCTGAAAAGCTGGAGGAGATTACAGAGAAGGGGATCCAGCATTTTACGGTGCTCTTTATGGATATTGCCGGTCCCTCCTTTAGAGATACCCTGCAGAACGATAAGGTGGGTGGTGAAGATGCGAGGGCAACCACCGAATTTAGGAAGAGCCACCCCGATGACTCTACAACAACAATGACCCTCAATGCCAGAATTGAGATATACAAGCGTCTCAAGCCGGGCGACCCTTCAACGGTTATCGCAGCTAACAAACACTTTAATAGCCTCTTCTTTGATCCTGATAGATATAACCTATCAAAGGTGGGCAGGCTCAAGGTGAACAGGCGTCTCAAGTTTGACGTTCCGCTTGAAGAGACAACGCTTAGAAAAGAGGATATCCTGGAGACAGTCAGATACCTCATGTCGTTGAAGAGCGGCTTTGGCGTTGTTGATGATATCGATCATCTGGGCAACAGGAGGATCAGGTCTGTTGGAGAACTTCTTGAGAACCAGTATCGCCTGGGACTCCTGAGAATGGAGAGAGCCATAAAGGAGAGGATGAGCCTGGGAGAGGTCGAGATGCTCATGCCCCACGACCTCATTAACCCTAAGCCTGTTTCAGCGGTGGTTAAGGAGTTTTTCGGATCAAGCCAGCTCTCTCAGTTTATGGATCAGACAAACCCCCTCTCCGAGATTACCCACAAGAGGAGGCTCTCAGCCCTGGGCCCTGGTGGACTTACCAGAGAGAGGGCGGGCTTTGAGGTCAGGGATGTTCACGCAACCCACTACGGCAGAATATGCCCAATCGAGACGCCGGAAGGACCCAATATCGGTCTAATTGTATCTCTCAGTACCTATGCCAAGGTGAATGAGTTTGGCTTTATCGAGACGCCCTACAGAGAAGTTGTCAATGGAAAGGTGAGTCGCAAGACCTCCTACTTTTCAGCCCTCGATGAAGAGGACCAGGTCATTGCACAGGCAAATGCCAGGATAGACAAGAACGGAAAATTTATTGCTGAGACCGTCTCCGCCAGACAGAGCGGAGAGTTTGTTGTGGTGAAGCCCGAGACGGTAACCCTCATGGACGTCTCACCCAACCAACTTGTCAGCGTTGCAACGGCGCTGATCCCCTTCCTTGAGAATGATGACGCCAACAGGGCCCTCATGGGATCAAATATGCAGCGTCAGGCGGTTCCCCTTCTCGAGACAGAGGCCCCTCTCGTCGGCACGGGGATGGAGGCGGCTGTTGCGAGGGATTCTGGCGTCGCAAAGATCGCAAAGCGGGACGGCGTTGTGGAGAGCGTTGACGCTACCAGGGTGGTGGTCAGGTGCGAGGATGCCGGGGTGGATATCTACAACCTCACAAAGTTCCGCCGTTCCAACCAGAATACCTGTCTCAATCAGAAACCGATTGTCAATAAAGGAAACATCATCAAGGCCGGCGACATCATCGCCGACGGTCCCTCAACGGATCATGGCGAGCTTGCCCTTGGTAAGAACCCCCTCGTTGCCTTTATGCCGTGGGGTGGTTACAACTTTGAGGACTCCATCCTCTTGAGTGAGCGGTTGGTAAAAGCCGATGTATTTACCTCTATCCATATTGAGGAGTTCGAGATTGTGGCAAGAGACACAAAGCTCGGGAAGGAGGAGATTACAAGGGATATCCCAAATATTGGAGAGGAAGCCCTCGCCAATCTTGACGAGTCCGGTATTATCCGTATCGGCGCGGAGGTGAAGACTGGCGACATACTTGTAGGAAAGGTGACCCCAAAGGGGGAGACCCAGCTTACACCTGAGGAGAAGCTTCTAAGGGCTATCTTTGGAGAGAAGGCGGAAGATGTAAAGGACTCCTCACTTGTGGTGCCTCCCAGTATTGAGGGGGTAGTCATAGACGCCAAGGTCTTCTCGCGGAAAGGTGTGGAGAAGGATGGACGGTCAAAGTCGATAGAGGGTCAAGAGGTTGCACGGCTCCTCAAGGATCAGGAAGATGAGACTGACATTGTACGATCCAATACATACAAGAAGATCAAAGAGCTCCTAGAGGGGAAGAAGTGCGCCATCAGTATCTCCGACAGAAAGGGGAATCTTCTTCTGAAGAAGGGTGATACCCTGACTTCAGCAAGGCTCGCAGAGCTTCCTCTTGGCAAAATCGATGATATCTCACTCGCAGGGGATGAGAAGACGGAGGATGAGGTTAAGGAGTTGTTAACCTCTCTGACAGAACAGGTTGACCTCATCAAGGTTGTTTTTGACGAGCGGTTAAGCAGACTGAAGCGCGGCGATGAGCTTCCCCCCGGCGTTATCAAGATGATCAAGGTTTATGTGGTCATAAAGCGGAAGATATCGGTAGGCGACAAGATGGCGGGACGGCACGGAAACAAGGGTGTTGTTTCAAGAATACTGCCTGAAGAGGATCTGCCCTATCTCGAAGACGGCACACCTGTTGATGTGGTGCTGAACCCGCTTGGCGTTCCCTCAAGGATGAATGTGGGGCAGGTACTGGAGGCCCATCTTGGGTGGGCTTCAAAGTCGTTGGGCAATGATATCGCCGCCTGTCTGGATAAACAGTACAGTGCAAAGGCCATCAAGGATAAGATCAAGAAGATCTACGACTCTCCAACATTCACCACGCTCATAAACGGCCTCGCCGATGATGAACTCTTTGAGGTGGCAAAACGGCTCAGCAAGGGGATTCTCTTTGCCAACCCCGTCTTTGATGATGCTACGGAGGGGGATATAAAGGGGCTTCTCACGATGGCGGGTCTCCCGACGAGTGGTCAGGTGCCGTTGTACGACGGGAGAACAGGGGAGAAGTTCGAGCAGAATGTCACCGTTGGCGCCATGTATATGCTTAAACTCCATCACCTCGTGGATGACAAGATTCACGCGAGGTCAACGGGGCCCTACTCGCTCGTTACTCAACAACCTCTGGGCGGTAAGGCTCAGTTTGGTGGGCAACGTCTCGGAGAGATGGAGGTGTGGGCAATGGAGGCGTACGGAGCGGCTTACACCCTCCAGGAGTTCCTGACGGTAAAGTCAGATGACGTCAGCGGGAGGACCAGGATCTATGAGTCAATCGTCAAGGGCGACTACAG
Organism: Thermodesulfobacteriota bacterium; assembly: GCA_046753505.1. Lineage (GTDB taxonomy): Bacteria > Desulfobacterota > GWC2-55-46 > S146-70 > JAUXIU01 > JBHHTR01. The sequence continues at coordinate 3,099 of JBHHTR010000066.1, read as the reverse complement.
CCTGGAGCCTAATCTGCCCGAATCGTTTAATGTTCTGGTGAAGGAGCTTCAGAGCCTTACGCTGGATGTTGAGTTGCTGGAGAAGACGAAAGACTAGTATTGTTGACCTAAAGAGTGTCTGACTACTCAGGCATTCTGCGAAACGGGTATATGCTGCCATTTTAGTGGCAGCCAGTCATTGAATAGTGGGGGGATGTGAGTTGCCCTGTCCCTTTATGTCTGTAGTATCTTTTGCCCACCACCTCACGAGAGCAGAGGGAGAGGGTTTTAACCACAGTATAGTAACAGGTATACCAAGGAGGATGGCTTGAATAACCTACTTTCACTTTTTGAAAAGCAGAAGAAGCCGATGGACTTTGACGCCATCAGACTGACCATCGCCTCTCCTGAAAAGATCAGGTCGTGGTCTCACGGTGAAGTGAAGAAGCCCGAGACCATTAATTACAGGACCTTCAAGCCTGAGAGAGACGGTCTTTTCTGTGCAAAGATATTTGGCCCGGTGAAGGATTTTGAATGCAACTGCGGCAAGTACAAGAGGATGAAGCACAGAGGCATTGTCTGTGAAAAGTGCGGTGTAGAGGTCATTCCGTCCAAGGTGAGACGTGACCGGCTGGGCCATATCGACCTTGCGACCCCCGTAGCGCATATCTGGTTCACACGTAGCCTCCCGTCACGGCTTGCCACAATCCTCGACATTACCCTTAAGGCGCTGGAGAGGGTTCTCTACTACGAGAACTACATCGTCTTGGACCCGAAAGAGTCCGGTATGGAGAGGGGTGAGCTGTTAAATGAGGAGAAGTATCAGAACGCCATTGAAGAGCACGGTCCCGACGGCTTTGACGCCGAGATGGGCGCCGGGGCGGTACGTGAACTCCTTAAGGATATTGACCTTGAGGCACTTTCTTCCACCATACGCGCCGACCTTGCACAGAGCACATCGGAAACTACAAAACGGAAGCTCGTCAAGAGGTTGAAGGTTGTAGACGCATGCCGCCTCTCAGGGAACAGGCCGGAGTGGATGGTGCTGGAGATTATCCCTGTTCTTCCCCCAGACCTCAGACCGCTGGTGCCCCTCGATGGAGGCCGCTTTGCCACATCTGATTTAAACGATCTCTACAGACGTGTTATTAACAGGAATAACCGCCTGAAGAGACTCATGGAGCTGAATGCCCCGGACATTATCATAAAGAATGAGAAGAGGATGCTTCAGGAGGCGGTAGACGCACTCTTCGATAACGGCAAGAGAGGAAGGGTTATTACGGGGCAGAACAAGCGGGCCCTCAAGTCTCTCAGCGATATGATCAAGGGTAAGGGGGGGCGGTTCAGGCAGAATCTTCTCGGTAAGCGTGTCGATTACTCAGGCCGTTCCGTTATCGTTGTGGGACCGGATCTGAAGCTCCATCAGTGCGGTATCCCGAAAAAGATGGCTCTCGAACTCTTTAAGCCCTTTATCTACCGAAAACTGGAGGATCGGGGTTTCGCGACAACGATCAAGAGCGCTAAGAAGATGGTCGAACAGGAGAGGTCCGAGGTATGGGACGCCCTTGATGAGGTTATCAAAGAGCATCCAGTCATGCTTAACAGGGCGCCTACACTGCACCGTCTTGGTATTCAGGCTTTTGAGCCGCTCCTCATAGAGGGTAAGGCCATCCAGCTTCACCCCCTCGTCTGCACAGCGTTCAATGCGGATTTTGATGGAGACCAGATGGCGGTGCACCTTCCTCTCTCTGTTGAAGCCCAGGCGGAGGCGAGGGTGCTCATGATGTCTACAAACAATATACTCTCTCCGGCAAGCGGTAAGCCCGTTATTGTTGCTACACAGGATATCGTCCTGGGTATCTACTACCTTACAAGGGAGCGGTTTGGCGTCGCTGGGGAGGGGAAGCTCTTCTCCAACTTTGATGAGGTGAGGATAGCCTACGACACCGGGGCGATACACCTCCAGGCCCCTGTCAAGGTAAGGGTTGATGGAGTGATGGTCGATACGACAGTAGGCAGGGTTATACTTAATGAAATAGTGCCGCCGGAGATACCCTTTAACCTCGTAAACAGGGTAATGAATAAGAGAGAGCTGGCCAATATCATAGATGTCTGCTACAGGAAGGCTGGGAATAAAAAGACCGTTATCCTTGCCGATGGGCTTAAGAACCTCGGTTTTAAGTATAGTACAAAGGCGGGTGTGTCGATCTGCATCGATGACATGAGGATTCCTGAGAGCAAGACGGAGCTTCTTGATGAAGCGAACGCAGAGGTTAAGGAGATTCAACGGCAGTACAATGATGGTCTCATTACCGACGGTGAGAGGTACAACAAGGTAATTGATATATGGGCCCATACTACCGAGTCTATTGCTGGAGAGATGGTCAAAGGGCTGGCGACAGATACGATTACAGGGAGTGACGGTAAGGAGCGTAAGGTTCCAAGTTTTAACTCTATTCACATGATGTCTGATTCCGGCGCTCGTGGCTCCGCCCAGCAGACAAGGCAGCTTGCCGGCATGAGAGGACTCATGGCAAAGCCGACAGGCGAGATTATTGAAACGCCCATTGCTGCCAACTTTAGGGAGGGACTCACCGTTCTTCAGTACTTCATCTCGACTCATGGCGCCAGGAAGGGTTTGGCCGATACGGCGTTGAAGACGGCCAACTCAGGCTACCTGACCAGGAGGCTTGTTGATGTCGCCCAGGATGCAATTATCCGTGAAGACGATTGCGGCACACTCGACGGCATCTACCTCTCCTCTCTTCTTGAGGGTGGCGAGGTTATAGAGCCCATTGGTGAAAGGGTGCTCGGCAGGGTTGCCCTGGAGGACGTGAAGGATCCCTTTACCAGTAAAGTTCTGATAGGTGAAGGCGCTGAGATTGATGAGGATGGTGTGGAGAGGATAGAGAATGCAGGGATAGACAAGGTAAAGATAAGAAGCGTTCTTTCCTGTCGGAGCAGACGTGGTATCTGCATTAAATGTTATGGGCGAGACCTGGCGCGAGGCAAGGTAGTTGAGCTGGGTGAATCCGTCGGCGTGATTGCCGCACAGTCTATCGGTGAGCCCGGCACTCAGCTTACAATGAGAACCTTCCATATAGGCGGCACCGCAAGTAG
>JBHHTR010000065.1:0-11025 GCA_046753505.1 Thermodesulfobacteriota bacterium | reverse complement strand
TTTGAGCAAAATAACGTGTCAAGTACTTTTTTATCTTTTTCGCTGAATAGTTACAAAGAATCAAAGCAAAGAAGCAGGGACACTTCCCCTGTAATTCCCGCTCTCTTCTTAGCTCCCCTCCCCTACCTCTTGAAGATCCCCTTCAGGATGGCGGTCGTGTTCTTCACGAAGAGGGTCATGTCGGGGCCTGTCATGGTGGGGCTTGTCATGATATTGCTGTCCAGGATGAGGGTTGGCGTTGCGGTTAGGCCGTAGGCATTGGCCAGTTTAAGGGCCTCTCTGGCTTCGTCCGCCTTCTCTCCACCACGAAGTTTCATGCTGAAATCGAAGCCGAGGCCGACTTCACCGGCCAGCTTTTCCAGCAGTTCGATGCTGCCGATATCCTTGTGGTCAACAAAGTTGGCATGAAAGATGGCGGCCTTCAACTCCTCGCCCTTGCCGCTGTCAACGGCAATGAGATACGCCTCGCCGGGCTTTGAGGAGCCTTTCCCCCAGTACATGGGGAGCGTCTTCCATCGTATTTTCTTCGGGAAGTTCCCCCTGATGACGGGGATCCACCGCTCAAGTTTATAGCAGTGACCACAGTAAAAACTCATAAACTCGATTATCTCTACCGTTTTGCCATCAAAGGTGCTGCTGTAGCCCGGCAGCTCTATGTAGCTCCCCTTGATTGGCGTCTCACTTCGGGCAGTCAACGGCAGAGCCATAATCATACAAAATATGAGCGCTGCGCCTACTCTTCTTATCTTCATCTTAATCCTCCCACATCTGTTTGTGATTGATCCTCTCCCTGTATAGAGGGTAGTTGAAATCGGGACTGCGTTTCTTTGTATGGCATCTCAGGCAGGTCGCTTTGCCGACGCCTGCCAGCGCTTTATTGAAGTCGGCAACATGTTCGGTCCCCGCGCCGTGGCACACCTCGCACTGGACGTTGGCCAGTTCCGGCGTGGTCTCGATGCTGTAGAAGCCACCCTCCTCCCCGAAGCCGACGACATGACAGGTGATACACTCGGGGTCGCCCGTCTTTCCCACCTCTTCAAGGACGCTCCAGGCCCGTGAATGACCACTCTTCTTCCAGTCATCGACATAGCTCTGATGACACGCGGCGCACCGGGCGATACCGGCAAAGGGGGTCTCACTCGGCGGCGTGTAACTCTCCTTCAAGAGGGCCGCCACCTTGTCGTCATATCCATCAAGGATCTTCCTTACGGCTGGACTCTCCTCTACATCCACACCGAGGAGCTGCCATCGATGGTCAAAACCAATAGGCTCCCCCCCTTCCTCGACGGTAAGTTTTAAAACCCCCAGCCGCTCCCCTTTAGGGTAGCCGGAAAGCACCACGGCGCCCTCCTTCCACTTGGGAGTTTCCATTATCTCACCCGACGAGAGGATTACCACATCCCACCCCTCGACACTCGGCAGGTCTGCAAAGAGGGCCTCGGTGAGGAGTATGTTGATTGCCCCCTCCTTTCGCTGTGCCGGGTCGGCGCTTACGTTTACCGATAGCCCTCCACGGTCAAGTGTGATTGACCGTGGAAATTCGTCATTGCTATCTCCAGACGGGGCTGACAGAACCGGAAGCTCTGCCGCTTGCAACAGTGACGAGATGAATCCATCGGGGTAGAGACGCTCCCTCTCCCCAAGGACTACTGCGTCGTATCCCATAACAGCAAGGGCCTCTGTCATTGTCGCCGCCTTCAACCTCCCCTGTTTGGTATCAACACCGAGAAAGTTGCCCCCATCGATAATGACCGATGGGGAGAGGCTTTCACCACGACCCTCGATAATGCCGCCCCTCCGCACGACACCTCCAAAGTCGGTCTTAGGGGAACAGCCACACGGCTCCAACTCCCCCGCCACACCGCCTGTGTAGAGTATGTAGAGGCACCCTGTTCCGGCATCGGCAACCACAGGGAGGGCGAGGCAGTATAAAACTATCAATGGCATGATAAACCGGTACATAGCTTTATATTCTATCTTAATCTTTGACCGCTGAAAAGGGAAAACTCCACATGGAAAACTCCATACTCTTTACACATATTTCCCGGCTATGCTAGACTGCTTTGGAGCAATCAGCTCCGAAAGGGCCGAACACTACGATGAAATATATTGCCACTCTACTCCTCACCATTCTCTCACTCTCTGGAACCGTGTCGGCAGGGACGGCGCCCGCCTATCCCCTGCGCCATACCATGGAGATCGCCATCGATATCGCAAGCAGGAGTATCAGGGGAAGAGATACCATCCTTTTAAATAGAGGGGAGGCTTCTACGCTAACCCTCTTACTGAGAAAGGATTACACCATAGATCGGATAGTGCTGGATGAGAAACCGCTGCAATTGATCTCCCAGGAGATCCCAGGTGAGGAGGCACAGGCAATAACGGTAACGATCCCTGCCACACAGGACGATGTCCATGACACCCCTCTCATCATAGATTTTCATGGCGTCTTTCCCGATATTGAATCGGCCCGGGAGGATGTGCGGAGAGGGGTCGCCTTTGTGACCGGGGGAATCATAGGAGAGGCCGGCGCCTTTCTCCCATCCAACTCGCTCTGGTATCCACAGGAGGTCAGTAGACTGGCCCTCTATGACGTTACCGTTACCACACCCAGAGGGTACCAGGCGGTCATGGAGGGAGAGTGGATGGATTGGAAAAGCGAGACAGACACCAATAAAAGCCGCTGGAAGAGCCATCAACCACTCCAGGGAATAAACCTGGTTGTAGGCAGGTATGTTATCAACAGAGAGCGGTACAGGGGGATAGAGATATCGACTTTCCTCTTCAAGAAGGACGAGAGGCTGTCAAAAACCTATATAGAAAAGATCAAATCCTACCTTGACCTATATCGCGGACTCCTGCCACCCTACCCATTCAAGAAGTTTGCCGTCGTTGAGAGTTTCCTCCCCACAGGCTACGGGATGCCCTCTTTTACCCTTCTCGGTTCATCAATCATTCGTCTCCCCTTTATCCCCGACACCTCCTTGGGACATGAGTTTGTTCATAACTGGTGGGGGAACTCCGTCTTTATCGACCCCTCCCTCGGCAACTGGGCGGAGGCCCTGACAAGCTATACGGCAGATCACCTCTACGCGGAGAAGCGTAGCAAGGAGGAAGCTCTCCTTTACCGGAAGAGGCTCCTCCTTGGCTACAAGAGCTATGCCGGTTCCGACCCAATCCCTCTGAAGGATTTTGTTGACGCCACCTCCCTCCCGTCTCGGGTTGTAGGATACAACAAGGGGACCATGCTCTTCCACTCTCTCCGAAGGCTCCTCGGTGACGATCTCTTCTCCGCCGGACTGCACAACTTCTACAGAGACAACGCCTTTACGGAGGCAACGTGGGAGGAGATTCAACGGGCCTTTGAGAGGGCGGCGGGAAATGATCTTGAGGTGTTCTTCCGTGGGTGGCTCGACGAAAAAGGCGGCCCCTCTCTTACCCTTGTTGACGCCAAAGTGACGAGGATAGGCGGCGATGTTCGTGTCTCTCTGACCATCGATCAGGGCTCCCCTCCCTACCCCCTCACTCTCCCCATACGCTTTACCACACGAAGTGGAGAAACCATGACGCACCTTGTAGAGATGAAGCAGGAGCGTAAGGAGGTAGAGGTTACACTCCCGGAGATGCCCCTCTCCCTTGAGATCGATCCCGACTTCGATCTCTTTCGAATCCTCTCCGATGGGGAGAGTCCTCCGACAGTTGGAACCCTCCTCGGCGACAGGGATGGAGTCATTGTTCTACCTTCGGAGGAGGAGAGCCTGGCCCTCTATCGCCCCCTTGCCGAAATGTTCTCTATGGAATATGGCCTCACAATCCAGGGGGAGGGAGAGATCGACAAAACGGCAGTCGGAGAGCGCTCCATATTCATTATGGGGGGGGCGGGGGAGAATGGGCTCTTTGAGGTCATTATGAATGCGCTCCCCGGTGGTGTGGAGATTGGTCCGAACTCTATAACCATTAACAACAGGCGCTACAACCTTGACGAGTCAACGGTCGTCCTTGCGGTAAAGAACCCATTGAATCAGGCCAGGGTGATAGGCGCTATATTTGGAAGGGGGGGAGGAAGAGGGGACAAAAGGGGGGAAGGCGAAACGGCGGCGCAGAGTTGGCTGTCAAGGATCGGGAGAAGGATCCCCCACCTGACAGGGAAGAGCTATCTCATCTTCAGAGGGGACGGTACGGTGGAGAGGGGGCTCTTCGAGGGAGAGAAACCGCTCTCCTATCGGTTCAGATAACAGCATGGGGCCGGGAAGGCTCCCCGCTACCCTGCGCCTTCCTCATCGGAACGCTTGAACTTCACCTCAAGAGTGAGAGCCTCTGTATCTCTCTCAATCCCCACCACCACCTCATCACCAAACTCCTTCTCTCTCACAAGGTAGAGCAGGTCAGCTATCTCCGAGATTTTATGCCCATCAAAGCTCGCTACGATGTCGCCCTCCCTGATCCCCACCCTTGCGGCTACGGAGCCGTCCGCTACACCGGTAACCTTGACCCTGCCATCTCTCTCACTGATCTGGACGCCAAGTTTCGGCCTCACCGTATCTACCCTTGTATATCCGGTAGCCCATGCAAAGTCAGCCAGATAGAGGGGGGCCGAGGGGAGGTCAACATCGAGAAGCTTAACCCCCTTCTCTTTGGCAAGCTTCTTGTCATTGGTAATCGCCGGAGAGACGGGAATGATCGTTGTGTACGGTAGTGATACGCGGCGAAAGACGCGCTTCGGGATGCCGTAGCCGTAGTTGATGTGCCCTCCACCACTGAGAACCACCATACGTCTCTCTCCCCCCATCTCCGTCAGGTGGTCAGAGACGGCCTCTGCCATGCTCTCCTCCCAGAGAAGGAGCATGTTGTAGAATTTGTCAAAGTCGCCTCCGCCGTGACTCTTGTGACTGGGATCGTAGAAGACGGCCTCCACCATCGCCCTGTGGTAAGGGTCGCTGGGGTCTATCTCCGGCAGGGTGGAACGGTCAAAGCCGCCTTCGCCACCCTTATGAGTCATTGCGGCAATCTGCTCCTTTGACGCATTGAGGGCGATAAGGGGGATATGTTTCTCCCGCACATATTCCAGAATATCGCGGTAGTAATCGTAATCGATGCCCCAGTTCTTGAGCCACTCCTTATAGAACTCACGCTCCTCCAGTTCGCCTCTGACCCATTTGTCGAGGACCGGCTGTGAGGGGCTCCTGAACATCTCCATCCCCACGCTTACCGAACCGGGATAACGCTCCTCCAGCGCCTTGATGACCCGTAACTGAACTTTATGATGGTCAAGATTATCGTGGGCCTCGCCTACATAGACGATCCGCGCTCCCGATAGATAGGAGTAGAGCTGCTCCTCGGCGATGAGACTGCCCGTAGGAACGTGGAGGATAGAACCTGCCTGGAGTTTTTCAAGAGGGTAGTAGGGAGACTGGGCTGATGGGTTCACCTCAACGGAGTGACATCCAGCGAGGAACGCCGCAAGTGTAAGCGCAGCTGCAATAGTTCTGACATATCTCATCGTCATCATAGTTCCACCTGTAGGCAAGTGTATGGAGTGGTTACTGCAATGGCAGGGGCCACTATCAGCAAAACAGATACAGTGATTATATAATGCCTTAAGAGGAAGGGGTTGTCAATTTCGTTTAACAGGTGTGGCGATTAGTGAATGGCAGGGTGGTTGTGGGAAGATGCGGTACTGTAACGTGGTATTGTCAGCGGGAAACGGTACTCACCGTCTTGAAGGGCCATATTAAACGCAATCCCGCGCTCTGTTGCCCCTGTACCAGAGAGGTAGTCCATACAACCTTTGCGGGGGTATGCAGATCCAGACCGTCAACATCCAGATAGAGCATCGTATCCTTACAGAAGGGGGAACCGACAAATTGCACCCTTGCGCCATTGAGCGATATATCCTCTACGCTCGCGGCAACAGGCAACTCCCTATCTTTATAGGTCAGGGTACACTTTCTCTCTATCTTTAAGCGCCCCTCGCGCCTCCTGTCTGTTCCATGCTCAGTATAGGCCATGCCACACTCCCTGCATACCAGGTAACTTTCATTCCTGCTGCCATCAGACACACTCCCACACTGAGGGCATTTCCCTGCTTCACTTCCCACCAGACGAAACCTCCTCCATGAGTTTTATCGTCAGGATAATCCAGCCATCAGATTAAGGATAATGGCCTCCCGGGTGACAGGATAGAGAGAACTCTACCCCCTTATGCAACGCAGACGGTACCACAGGAATGTCGCCGATGTAAACTGTCTTTTTGGACAGGCAAAGGAGTCTCACCTATTCACCGGCCACTATCAGCTTACCCTCACGCAGGATATCCACCTTACGCCTCCCCTTTGCTAAAGAGAGAGTGGGGTGAAAGAAGACAAAATCCTGATGGAAGGGGGTCTTGACCTTACCGCCGAAGGTGGCGTTATCGCCCAGCGCTATATGTATCGTCCCCATAATCTTCTCGGATTCGAGGATGTTATCCGGTCTCTCTGCCCTCTCATTTGTGCCTATGCCCAGTTCTGCAATATTTCTGAAATTACGGTTTTTCTTTAGCGTCTGTCTCAGTTCATCGGCGTAGGGCTCCCTTCCGGCAACACGTGTCACAATCCCATTTCGTACATAGAGTATTACAGGTGATACGAGCCTCCGCGTCGGAGCCCACTCAAGAACCAGCCTCCCCTCAGCCTTCCCCTCAAGGGGGGCCAGAAAGACCTCCCCGGCGGGGAGGTTGCTGAAAGCGCCCGGAGAGTTGAGTATACCCGTATCGGCCAGGACTGGCCTCCCCTTTATCGCCAGCCTCAAGTCGGTGCCGTTGGGCGTGGTGATAATCACCTCCCTGGATCCACGAATTGTCTCTGCAAGGAGCTCCGTACGCAGGGCGAGCTCTTTCCAATCCCCCCTCATGGGACCAGCGAACATGGAACGCTCGAAGAGGGGCATACTCGCATAGCGCACCCCCTTCAAAGCGCAGAGGAGTCCCCTGAAACGGGTATGACTTGTTGAGAAGCGAGACATCGCTATGACAGCATCGACACCGCTCTTTCTCTTACGACCCTTTATGACCCCCCTGATGACCTCCTCCGCCCTTCTGAGGAGTGGCGGGGTTATACTCTTGTCCGCTATCCGGCTGAAGAGGCCGCTCTCCTCCAGCGCCTCAACCACTCCGCCTCCAAAGGTTGCCTCCCACGCCACCCGTGGAGGCTCGGTGCCGTGGCTCCCCAGCGACGGGTAGGAGAGAAAGGAGCATTTACAGAGTCCCTCCCCCACTTCAGCCACCTGCCGCGTCAGTTTGAGGAGGTCTCGCCCCTTTCGCACCTCCTCTTTACTCATCCCCTCCAGAGGGGGCAGCTCGTCGGTAAAGACGATAACCCGCTCACCCCTCTTGACGGCAAGGTTGACTTTGAACAGTGATGTTATGTCCTCAAGAAGTCTTTTATTCATTACATTCCTCCCTCTCATCTTTACCCAGCCTTATGCACACATGTACTGGAGAGCCATCGCTTGATATTGCATCCACCGGGGCAGCCATGATACTAGCAGTTTGTCGGACTTAGGGCAATAGAGTCACGTAACTCATTAAAAACATTACAGTTGTGTTTTTGCACTCAAAAACCAACCTTCAATAAAAACAGGCACTTACAGAGAAAGTCCGACAGGCTGCTAGCCCACTCCTAGATGATGCCGTCAATCCTTGCCAACCTCAATCCCGTACCCCCTCATCTTGCGATAGAGGTGGCTCCTCTCGATACCAATCGCCTCTGCGGTTTTCGATATATTGCCGTTGTGCTCCTCGATCTTGTGAAGTATGTACTCCCTCTCGAAGGCCCTTCTTGCCTCACGAAGTGTAGCCGTAGACGAGGCCGGCGACAGAGCTTGAACCGCCGCCCCTCCCCCCTCTCTGATTGAGGGGGGCAGATCGTCTACTGCAATCTCCGACCTGGGACTCATGATGAAGAGGCGCTCCATGAGGTTCTTCAACTCCCGCACATTACCGGGCCACGAGTAGTTTAACAAACAGGAGAGGGCCTCCCCGGCAATGCTCTTCTCGGCCCCCCCTATCTCTGTCGAGAACCTCTCCAGATAGTGCTCAACGAAGAGTGGTATATCCTCTCTCCGCTCCCTGAGAGGAACGATATGAAAGGGTATTACGTTCAGGCGATAGTAGAGATCCTCCCTGAACTCTCCCCTCTTTATCTCCTCTGTGAGATCCTTGTTAGTTGCGGCAATGACCCTGACATCCACCTCAATGGTGGCCGTACCGCCAACCCTCTCAAAACGCTGTTCCTGAAGGATGCGCAACACCTTCGCCTGGGTCTTCAGGCTCATATCGCCGATCTCATCGAGGAGGATAGTCCCTCCGTCCGCCAAATCAAACCGCCCTTTTTTAGAGCCAATTGCTCCGGTGAAGGCCCCTTTCTCATATCCAAAGAGTTCACTCTCAATCAGCTCTTCCGGAATAGCGGCGCAATTCACCTCTATGAAGGGCTTGCTGCTCCTGTTGCTGAAAGCATGAATATTCCTGGCCACAAGCTCCTTGCCCGTTCCATTTTCGCCGGTAATAAGGACCCAGCTCCTGGCAGGAGCGACCCTCATGATCTCCGCCTTGAGGGTCTCAATAACGCTACTGCTGCCGATAATCTGATAATCCTTTGCAAGCTCCTCCCTGAGCACCCTGTTCTCTTCCGAGAGCCTTCGCTGCTTGATGGCGTTGTTGATAATCAGAATCACCTTGTCGAGAGAGAGGGGTTTTTCGATAAAGTCGTATGCCCCCAGCCTGGTTGCCTTAACAGCCGTCTCTATCGTCCCGTGGCCCGATATCATTACGACAGGAAGATCACTGTCTCTTGCCTTTATCTTCTCCAGCACCTCCAACCCGTCCATGCCGGGCATCCAGATATCGAGGAGCACAATATCGACAAAGGTCCCCTCCAGCCGCTTGAGGGCCTCCTCGCCATCCTGAGCCAGAAATACCTTAAAGCCCTCGTCACTCAAGACCCCTTCAAGGGAGCTCCGTATATCTCTCTCGTCATCTACAACCATTACACTCTTCATGCCTGGATACCCTTCACCTATTGGTTTCGTACTAATTCGTGTGATGGCTCAGTAAAAGATTCGATGTACACAGAGCAGTAGATCGGGACTTTTTACGACGCCATCTTCACTGGAATATCGATTATAAACCGCGTTCCATTGGGCACATTATCCTTCACCCTTATATAGCCGTTGTGGTCTGATACGATATTAGCCACAATGGCGAGACCAAGGCCTGTGCCCGACTTCTTCGTTGAGAAGTAGGGCTCAAAGAGGCGTCCCTTCACCTCCGGCGGTATGCCCGGACCGGTATCGGTAACCTCTATCCTCGCAACCCTGAGGGTCCTGTCGTAGCAGGTCCCTATCGACAGCTCTCCCACCTCATTCATCGATGCGATAGAGTTATCTATAAGATTAATGAGCACCCTCTTGATCTGCTCCCGATCTACCTCCATAATGGGAAGAGTCTCATCGATATTCTTGTGGAAGACGATCTTGCGATGGCCACTCTCGTAGAGAGAGATTGTCTCTCCAACTATCTCGTTGAGAAAATTAGGCGCAGGATCGGCGCTGGGCATCCTGGCAAAATTGGAAAACTCATTGACCAGCAGCCTCAACTCCTCCACCTGCCTTATGATGGTAGCCGTGCACTCATCAAATATATTACCGTCCTTTGAAAAGCTGTCGAGGTATTTTCTTCTCAGTCGCTGTGCCGATAGCTGTATGGGCGTAAGGGGGTTCTTGACTTCATGGGCAATCCTCCTGGCAACCTCTTTCCACGCCATCATCCTCTGTGTCTTCAGCAGGTGGGTGAGATCGTCAAGAACCACCACAACACCAAGGTAGTTGCCCCCCTCATCCTTCAGCACCGTGAGGTTGAAAAGAACCTTGATGGGCTTCTCCTCAAGCTGAATATTTATCTGCCGTTCGATTGTCTCCACCTCCATAGCAGCCATATCACGTATCATCTCCCTGAGCGTCTCCAACTCCGGTCGGTGGAAGACCTCCTTATACCCTCTTCCCATGGCGCTTCTAGCCGCAACCCCCAGCAGATCCTCAGCAACCTTGTTAATCGCAGTTACCCTGCCAACCTTGTCGATAGAGACCACCCCGGCTGGGACATTGGCGAGGACTATCTCAATATACCTCCTCCGCTGCTCTACCTCAAGATTCTTGCCACGGAGATCGAGGTTTGCCTCCTCAAGCCTCGACTTGCTCGCCTTGAGGTCTCCCGTCATCCTGTTGAAGGAGTTCACAAGGAGGCCTATCTCATCCTTCGACTCTATATCAATGTGGTAGTCGAGGTTTCCGCTGGCAACGGCGTAGGTACCCTCAGCCAACTCCTTTATGGGTCCGGTAATCTCCTTTGCCACATATCTCCCGATCCAGATTGCAAAGAAGATTATCACCAGTGTAATGAGGAGGAGGATAGTGAAGTAGCTCGCCTTGACGGGACTCTTTAAAAGGTTTAGCTGCGTGTAGCTTTCAAAGGTGGCGGCTATCTCCTTCATCTTAGCCAGAAGACTGTGAGGCACATAGTAACTTGCCACCACCGCGCCCTGCACATTACCGTCACCATCCATTATGGGCGCTATGCCTCTCACCACATCCCCGATCTCCATGCTCTTCACAAAGGTAGATGCGTCACCCTTGAGGGCGCCAACAACTGCATCCGCCGATACCTGGGGAACAAATCTCTGATTTACCCTCGGCGCGATAGAGTAGGCAATACGAACGCCATCGCCTCTAAATATCTCTATCGTAGAGAGATCCATGAGGGCTCTCTTATCATCGATGAACGCTCGTAGTTGTCCAACATCAAGGAGGAGCAGCTCATTCTCTATCCTCACGGCAATCTGCTTGGCCCCCGAAAAGGTTCTGTCCGTAGTATTCTTGTAATAGTTCTGCGCCAGCTCAAGCGACTCCCTCAGGGAGTCGTCCACCTTTATGCCGAACCACCCCTCAATGCTCTTGTTGATAAAGCCTATGGCCACAAAGAAGAGGAGT
>JBHHTR010000064.1:0-11313 GCA_046753505.1 Thermodesulfobacteriota bacterium | reverse complement strand
AAACAGATGGAGGCTTGCAGGATTTAGGTATCAGATAAACAGATGAAAGTCATCTGGGAAATCACTTGGCTCTATCCCCTCACCCCAACCCTCTCCCCAAAGTGGAGAGGGGGTACCATATAGCCCGCTTTATTCACAAATGTGCTCGCGCCTGCCCTTGATCTTGAATCCACCAAGGGTTTGTTCGAACCTGGTCGTATCCACTGGTACGGCACGCCTGCCAATATAGTTGGTAAATCCAACCTCTACGCTGCCTGTGCGTGGCCGCACCTGTCTGCGTGCGACGCACAGGCAGGCGCAGAGTGGCGATCAGCACGGCAATTCATGAATAAAGCGGGTTAGAACCCACTTGCACCTACCGTTTGCCAGCTCTCTTTCTTTATGGCCGGGAGCCCCTTTTTGTTGGCGAGGAGGGCATACTTTTTGTCACTGTCGATGAGGGTAAACTCTGCCAAATCTCTCAGCACTGCGACTCTGTCTGATTTAGTAATGATGAGGACCGTCTTCTCCTTTGGGAGGTGGCGGAAGTACTCCTTATCCCCCCCCTCGATCTTTTCAATCCCCCGCTGCGCGTAGAAGAGTATGCTCGGCTGGTTGATATCGTATGTGGTGAGTATGTCGCCTGCCGCCAGTACCGTTCTGCTGTAGGTTGCGTAGGTGTAGAGGTTGCCCTGGAGGTAGAGGTTGGCTGGAGGTAAGGCGTAGGTACGGATGAAAATGAGGAGGATGGCGGTGAAGAGAGCGACGCCCCCAAGGGCAGCCCCGTGCCCCTGTGTCCTCAAAAAAGCGAAGATGGATATGGTTAGGAATATGGCGCCAAGAAGATAGAAAAAGGTATTTGAGTAGGCGATCTCCATCTTGATCTCCATGAGTGGCAGAAGAAGGAGGGCGCTTGCCAGCATCAGAGCGGTTCCAGCAATAAAGTATAAGGGTATCCTCCCACGGTTCCTGACAAGCTCGCTTAACTGTATCCCCACCATGACCCCCATCGCCGGAAATAGGGGGAGGATGTAGTTGGGGAGCTTTGTCTTTGAGATGGAGAAGAAGACGAGAATGAAGAGGAACCAGAGGGCACAGAAGCGGTGTAAACCGCGCTCCCGGAACCCCCTGACAATAACGCCGGGCAGAAAGAAGACCCACGGGAAGAAGCCGGCCAAGAGAATGGCGAGGTAGAACCAGGGCGGGCCGCTGTGCCCCGATATGACCCCCGTGTATCGCTTGAAGTGGTGTTTGACGATGAAGGCGTCATAAAACTCCCACCCGTTGACGGAGAACTGTGCTATAAACCACGGGGCTGCAACGACAAAAAATAGTAGCAGGTACCTGATTCTGACAACCTCCCACACCCTTCTCAGGTTGCCCGTGGCGATCAGGTAGAGGCCTGCAATGGTGACAGGGAAAACGAGCCCTATGGCCCCCTTCGTCAGGACGGCAAGGGCCGACGATATCCAGCAGAGGGCGTACCACCTGCCCCTTTCCCCTTGAGCGCCCCCTCCTCTTCCACCCTCAAGTCCCAGATAGAGGGAGAAGAGGGAGGCGGTGATGAAGAAGGTGAGGGTCATGTCCGTTACGGCCGAGTGGGTGTAGAGGAAGAATTGCATGTTCAGGAGAAGGCAGAGCCCGGACCAGAAGGCCGCCTTTTCACCCTCGACCCGCTTCACAAAGAGGTAGGTCATGATGATGAGCCCCACCCCCAGTGTGGCAGATGTAAAGCGGGCCGCGAACTCGGATATGCCGAAAAAACCGAAGGACAGCGACATGAGCCAGTAGAAGAGTATGGGCTTGTCGTACCGTGGGAGGAAGTTGTACATGGGGGTAATGTAGTCTCCCCCCGTCACCATCTCCCTCGTAGCCTCCGAAAAAACGGCCTCGTCCACATCGAAGAGGATGAAGCCACCTAGTTTGAAGTATGCTAGGACGACTGCCGCCGTCAGGAGGAGGCACTCACGCCACCGCTCAACTATGATGTTGCTTACCAGGAGGTAGGCGAATCCGATGCCGAGAAATGTGCCCGCCACAACGTCCGATGGATAGTGTGAACCGAGGTAGACCCGTGAAAGACCGACAAGGGCCGCCAGGGGGTAGAGGATGATGGCAATACGTGGGTAGTAGAATGCCAGAGTGGCGGCAACCGTAAAGGTGACCATCGTATGTCCCGATGGAAAGGAGTTGTAATGGCCGGTCAGATCGAAGATGGATGGGTTCTCAAGGAGGTGGAGGAGGGCCCCGTCGATATGGGCCATCCTCGGTCTCTCAAAGGCAGCCTTCAGGATGTGGAGAAGGATGGAGGCGAGGATGAGGGCCGCGAGGCTCTTCCATCCGGCATCCCTTAGCCGCTCCTTGTTAGTGATGACTCCGGCGATAGTGAGGGCAAGACAGAGTAATGAAAGAATGCCGCCGTTCCCAAGGCCGCTGAAGAGGCGCGCAATCGCGGTAATACCGCCATCCCGCGCCATAGAGATCGCCAGAGGGTCAAGGGCGTGGCTGGCGGCGGTCAGGATGAGGGGGATAATGAGATAGAGGAGGGGCGTATAACGTCTGGTCAACGTGGAGCCTCTTCAGGTGGCGCCTCTACTGACAGCGAGAGCATAGAGTAGCCGTCTCCCCCTTTGAAGAGGGGGGGGAGGTAATGTCCACTCTCGCAAATATCAGGGAATGGCCAATTGCAAATCTTCACTGGGGCGGTGTTTTTTCGGAGAGGATATTCTGAAGCTCTGTCAGCTTGGCAAGGTGTTTCTTCTCCTCCGCGATGAGAAGGGCCAGCACCGATTTGTCTTTACCCTTCACAACCTTGTCCAGTTCGTAATAGAAGAGGATCGAGTCCTTCTCCATGTCGATGGCTGTCCGTAAGGCGTCGTTTTCATCACGAATCTCTTTTGCCATCCGGCTCCCCTCATTCTTTTCCGTAAAGACCCTAGAGTTTGCGAGGGCGCCCAGGTAGAGCGAGGTCTCTTCAATGTATGGATCGGAAATGCCGGGTAGGTTCTCGTCATCAAAACTTTTACCTATGTTCTCAAAACAGAAGACGTGCCGTTTTTCCTCATCAGCAAGATAGTGGAAAAGCTCCTTTATCTCATCCGACTCGGAGGCCTCAGCGGCCTCGGTGTAGAATGCCAGACCGTTCTCCTCAATGCGTACCGCCATCTCTATAACATCTTTTCCAGAAAATCGTGTGGGATCCATAGCTCCTCCTTTAAGGTGAAGGAAGGTTTGATGTGGAGACCTTCCGCGATACAGGGCTGCATCGCCATTTACTGTGGCGCTAAGTCATTGAAAATGTAAGAACAAGAAATTAGCACTTTCCTTTTTTCGACCTCTGAATAATGCAGTGACGAATTGTTCAGAGCTATCTCAATCAGGGCAGGAGTATACCAGAGAAGGTGTGTATAAAGCAAACAAGTCCTCAAAATAATTTCTTGTTCTTAGCCCGCAGATTGACACAGATTAAGGCGGACAAATGTCGTCAAGCCCGCATTATTCATGAATTGCCGTGCTGATCGCGCAGAGGTTGGAGTTACCAGCGATTTTTGGAGGACGTGCAGTACCAATGGATACAGCCAAGCTCGAACAAATGCCTTGGTGGATTCAAGATCAAGCGAGGGCGCGAGCACATTTGTGAATAATGCGGGCTAGGGCCTTCGCGCAAAGTCTTTTTTCTTTCACCCTGTACATCCGTGGCGATCCTGGATAACAATATGATTATGTTTTTTTGGATGCTGTGTTGCACGGATACATGCCACAGTCGAAGGCTTTAGCCTTTTTTGGAACTCAACTCTGACACGACTAAGGCGGCCCCGGAATGATGCGTCATCCAATCCCGTTTTTTCTCAACATACGACACTCAAGCATCTTGTTGATATCCAATAACAGAGGAGGCACAGGGGCATGGAGACAGAGGTGACCATCTGCCCTTGAGGGTTTCTCGGAGAACTTTCCGGGGGCAGTGAAGCGCCACCTCGACGTGAGAAGGAGAGGTAGGCGCCACGCAGGCATGGTATCGATGAAAACTAATTGAGGATGTAGTTGAAGGGGTTTACTTTGACGCCGTTGACAACGACTGTGTAGTGGAGGTGGGGTCCTGTAGAACGGCCTGTGCTCCCCATCTTGGCAATCGTATCACCCCTCTTTACTCTCTGACCGACCTTCACTAGAATCTTTGAGAGGTGTCCATACTTTGTGACAATCCCGCGACCGTGACTTATGGTTATATTTCGTCCAAACCCTGCCTCACGCTTCACACGAGTAACAACGCCACTCGCCGGGGCGATAATGGGGGTTCCCATCCTGTTGGCAATATCGATCCCCTCATGCTTCTGCCTGAGTCCTGTGAAGGGGGAGATCCTGTAACCGAAAGCTGATGCAACCCACCCTCGTACAGGCCAGATGGATGGCGTCGATGCCAGGCGGGATGACTGCTTGATGAGGTGCTCCTGCAACTCGGTAAAACTCCGCTCCTGCGTTGACGCCTCCGCATCAAGCTGATTGAGGTCGGAGTTCATCTGCTGTATTAAAATATCCCTCTTGTTGCCGAGGGATGTGGCGGCGTCCTCTTCGGGGGTTGGACCACCGACGCCGTAGGGGCGTTCAGTTGAATCGGGGCTCTCAAGGTTGGCTATTATTCTCAGCTTCCTGTCAAACTGCCTGAGTTTTGCCATCTGCTCTTCAAGAGTGCCAACCTTGCTTGAAAAGGCCTGCAACTGGATCTTCTGCTCGATGTTTTCTTTTTTAATATCGGCTACTTCACTGGAGGAAAAACGGAGGGTCCCATAATCGTAAACTATAAAAGAGAGGGCTAGAACAACGAGCGCCGCCAAGGCAGCCAACCCCTTAAAAAGGTAGGCAGGAACACTCAACTGCCGCACCTTCGAATGATCCTGCGGCATTACAACTATTGTGAAGCGCTTCTTTCTCAATCCGATTCTCCCTCTGTCATATTAAGATTGCATGATGCTTTAGCATATAATGCTCCATGTTGTCAAGAGCTTACGCCATGTCGTGCAAACCCGCTATAATAACTACCATCAATCTACCGGCGTTATCGGTGATAAATATCACACCCTACTGGTCGGCAAAGTCACCCAGATAGAGAACAAAGCTCGTCTTCTCTACCCCTATATACCCCTCTTCGGACATCTTCTTCAACGCCCTGCTCACCACCTCTCTCGATGATCCTATCATGGCGGCAATATCCTCATGGGTAAGACGCTTGATGCGGGTAACATCGCTCTGCCGCCCCTCTTTCTCCGCCATACCGATGAAGGTGTTGGCTATTCTCCCACAGACATCCAGGAGCGCGAGGCCGCCTATCTTCCTGTCAGCCTCCCGGAGGCGCTTGGTCTGATAGATGAGAAGCTGGACCGTAACGGCGGGGTGTCCCTTTAGGTAGTCCAGGAAATCCTTCCGCTTCAGCACGAGACACTCTATATCGTCAATGGCCTCAACATTGGCCGATCTCGGCTCGCCATCGAGGAGCGACATCTCTCCGAAAAAGTCACCCCCGTCGATTACCGATAAGACGATCTCCTTGCCGCCTTCGCCGTAGAGGGTCACCTTTGCCCTCCCAGTGAGAATAACATAGAGGGCGTCACCCTCCTCACCCTTACCTATGAGCTGGCTCCCCTTCAACCAGCTCCTTTCATCTCCAAGCTTTATCAGGTCAACCAGATCATCCCTCTCAACACCGCCAAAGGCATCATTGGCCCTGAAAATTTCCTCGATCTCCTCCAGTGCTCTCTTCATATCGCCCCACTCGCCTTCATATCGTTCATACCCCTACAGTGGGCGCCGTTTAACCCTCTATATAGTATTTCGTCCCAAATATCGCTGACCTTAAGGAGCAGAGCCGCAATTGTCGCTTTCCCTCTCACAGAAAAGGAGAGCCATTTCCTCCCCTCACCGCCAACCAGCATCGACCCGTCTACCCTCATCATAGCTCTCTCATGACTGCTATCTCGTCACAGTCTGGAAACTTAAAGCACTTCACACACTCTCCCCACACCTTATGTGGCAGTATCCCCTTATCGACCACCTTGAAACCCATCTTCGCAAAGAAGGCCGGTTGATAGGTAAGGGCAAAGAGCTTGGGCAGCGCCAGCTCCCCCGCCTCTGTAATACAGGCCTCCACAAGTTGGCGACCTATGCCCCGCCCCGCAGCCTCGCCGCGTACTGCAAGAGATTTCACCTCCCCCATATCCTCCCAACAGACGTGGAGGGCACAGGCGCCCTGTATACTCCCTCCCTCCTCGTAGATGAAAAAATCCCTTACATTATCGTAGAGGTCGGTAAGGGGGCGGTGAAGCATTACTCCTTCCTTTGCAAACGCCTCAATGAGACGGGCCATTTCCTTGATGTCTGTTATCCTTGCCTTTCTGATCAATACACTTTCGCCCCTACCCATATCCCATTACCCGCTCGTAAAGCTCCCGGGCATAGTCCCTCGTCTTATCTGTAATCTCCACCCCGCCTAGCATCCTGGCATATTCGTCAACAATAGCATTACCACTGAGTTCATTGATACGGGTGAAGGTTCTGCCGTTACTGCTCTCCTTGGAGACAGAACAGTGTTTATCGCCATAGGCGGCTATCTGGGCCAGATGGGTGATGCATATAACCTGATGCTTGGTGGAGACCTCCCTGAGTTTTTTGCCGATAACCTCGGCAACCCCTCCCCCGACACCAGCGTCCACCTCATCGAATATAATGGTAGGGACCCGTCCCGTAGCGGCAACCTTCTTCATGGCCAGCATTATTCTTGACAGCTCGCCGCCGGAGGCTATCCTGGCAAGGGGTTTCGGCTCTTCACCAGGGTTGGGCGAGAGAAAGAAGGTCACCTTATTGAGACCCTTCTCTCCAAGCTTTGCCGTGCCGCCAGGCGTAACCTCGTTCTCAATCAATACATCGAAGATGGTTCCACTCATCTCCAGAGTGTTGAGTTCCGCCTCCACCTCCTTCTTGAATTTGAGAGCCCCCTCCCCCCTCTTCTTGGAGAGGGCTACTGCAAACTCGAAGGCCCTCTTCCTCACATCATCGACGCCACTCCTCAACTCATTGATACGACCATCCAACTGCTCCATCTCGCCAAGCTCTCTGACCATCTCATCTCGCCTGGCATTAATCTCATCTACCGTGCCTCCATACTTATTCCTCAGTCGCAGTAGCAGGTCAAGCCTTCTCCCTATCTCATCAAGTTTGTCCTGGTCAGAGGTAATAAGTGCTACATAGTCTCTGAAGAAGGTTGCCGCCTCTTCAATCTGGTATCCGCAGGTCTTAAGCGCCTCCATGTGAGACTGAAGGCGTTCATCGTACCGCAAAACCTCACCGAGTTTATTGATTACCCGTCCCAACCTCTCAAGAACCGCCCCCTCTGATGAGTAGAGCACACTGTCGGCTTCGCTCGCTATCGCAGAAAGCTTCTCGGCATTGAGGAGAAGATTTCTCTCCCGCTTCAACTCCTCCTCTTCCCCTGCCCGCAGAGCGGCCTCCTCGATCTCCCTGGCCTGGTCGGTGTAGAGATCGTAGCGCTCCTAATCCATCTTCGCCGTTGTCACAAGCTTCTCAAGCTCATCCTGAAGCGATGCGAGACGCCTGTATGCCTGAGACATACTCCGCCTGAGTGGGCCGAGTCCACAGAAAGCATCGAGGGTCTCTATGTGCTCCTCCGGCCTCGTGAGCGACTGATGCTCACTCTGTCCGAATATGTCGATGAGGCGCCCCCCCAACTCAGCGAGAGTAACCAGAGTGGCCATACTGTCGTTGATAAAAACCTTGTTCCTCCCCGACCGCGACACTATCCGCTTGATTATCAGGGTCTCATTACAGGGCAGACCGGATGCCTCCAGAACATCCACAACGCCCCTGTACGCCGATATATCGAAGAGAGCCTCAACAACCGCCTCCTCCTCGGAAGAGCGTATGAGATCACTGGCCGCCCTGTCGCCCAGGATCAGCTTTATCGCATCTATGATGATACTTTTCCCCGCCCCGGTCTCACCTGAAAAGATATTCATCCCCGGCCCCAGAGAGAGGTGAAGCTCATCAATTATGGCAAAGTTCTTTATGCGCAGTTCCAGCAACATAGCTTAGGGTACCTCTGAATAATTCGTCTATGAATATGCATAGCAAGTATATTCCCTGCGGTAAATAGCAGGGAGTGGGAGCGGAAGAGAAATCAAAAGATTCCATCCCTATCGAAGCTAACCGCAGAGTAAGGTGCGGGGGACTTCCACTATTTTCAATAACTTGCCGCCAATAAAAATGGCAATACATCCATGTATCGCGGAAGGCCTGAACACTAATAAGACCTTCCCTGACTCACCCTCTCAGTGGCTCTTTCGCTCCCAGAGGAGCCGCTCTCTCAGTATACCGAAGAAACTCTTGCCAGGAGACTTCAAGAGGTAGATGGATGAATCGGATCGTTTAATATCAATGGCGTCCCCATCCTCAAGGGGAAGGTCCAACTGGCCGTCCATAGTAAGAATGGGCCTGTTCTCCCCGCCCCATATGATAACCTTTATGTCCATCCAGTCGGGTATGACAACAGAGCGGTTGGTCAGGTTAAAGGGGCAGATTGGGGCCAGGATGATTGAGTGAATCGTCGGGTAGAGGATCGGCCCTCCTGATGAGAGGGAGTAGGCCGTCGAACCTGTCGGCGTCGCCACAATGAGACCGTCTGCCCTGTAGGTATTAACATACTCCTCATTGATCCTCGTCTCCAGGTTGATGAGCCGCGAGTGGGTACCCTTGACCACAGCGTCATTGAGGACATCGTAAGTCGCGTGTTCCTGACCGTTACGGTAGACAGTAACGGAGAGGCGCATCCTCTCCTCAACCTCAAACTCGTCCCGAATGGCCCTCTCCAGCGCCTGATAGATATCCGCCTGCTTTACCGCTGTGAGGAAACCGAGCCCCCCCAGGTTGAGACCGAGTATGGGGGGCTTCCTGCCCTTAAGGAGCCTCGCCGTATGGAGGATCGTCCCATCGCCACCCAGAACGATAAGGAGGTCAACCAACTCCACTATCTCTGCAAGGGAACGCCCCGTAGCGCCATCCACCTCCTGAGCAAGGTTCGGGTCTGCAAAGACGTCAACCCCCCTCTTCGAGAGCCAGGCAGTAACCTCCCTGCATGCCACTACAGCATCCGGGTGATTTGGCTTTACTACAACCCCTACACTCTCCATCATACCCCCCGTAATTACGGTACTTCTACCATAATTACCTCCCCATGTCCAAGCATTTTACAAACTCAAATCTGACGCATGACTGTACTCATGTCAGGGATAGCGCAGCTTTGCAGGATGAAATGGCAGCGCCATTTCTAAAGATGTACGGTGGCATTGAAGCCGCTCGATTCATTAATTGCCCATGAATTGTTTGGAGTCATGGTGATGGTAAGGGGGATTAGTGGCCCGGCAAGGGTCGGGTAATGGAGTATAGAGCCGCAGGGGCCACAGCTTCAAAAGATACTGATGCGATTCGCGTCCGTTTTCACTCCTGCGCCTGCGCCGTCAATCAAGCAATTGCCGTATGGTGTGGCTAAGGGCGTCCAATTGAACAGGTTTGGTTAGTATTTTGCTCTCCTCCATCTCCTCACTGCCCAGCGCATGTGCTTTATCGTATCCAGTGAGAAAGAGAATCGGCAGAGAGGAGGAGAGGGATCTGATTTTTTTGGCTAGCTTCATGCCGCCGCAATAGGGCATCACAACATCCAGGACAGCAAGGGCTATATCCTTCTTATGAGCCTCGAAGAGGTGTATGGCCTCTAAGCCATCCTCTGCCTGCAACACATTGTACCCCAGTGTCTCCAGCACTTCGGCTATTATCTCACGCACATACGGCTCATCATCGGCGACAAGGATTGTCTCGCCCTGCCCATCGGACGCCCTCCTTTCCAGAAGAGACGATGGCGGCAGCTCCTGCGGTATGTCCTGCGGCTTGTCCTGCGGTATGTAGATGTGGAAGGTAGAGCCATTACCGGTAGCGCTCTCCACCTCAACAAATCCGCCATGGCTCTTGATTGCGCCAAAGACCATGGCTAGCCCAAGGCCCGTTCCCCTGCCTACCTCTTTTGTCGTATAAAAAGGTTCGAAGAGGTGCTCGATCTGATCTGCAGCTATGCCGCAGCCGTTGTCTGCGACACTCAAGCGGGCAAAGTCTCTTCCCGTGGAAGAGGGGTGGCTTTCAGTAAAGAGAGCATCTCCGTAGAATTCCTCAAGCCTTACGGTGATACGTGGAGCATCCATACTCTCAACAGCATCACGGGCATTATTAATAAGATTCATCAGTACCTGATGGAGTTGGGTGCCATCACCCTTGATTTGCAACGGGTCGCTGCAAATTTGGTGCTGAAAAGTGACGTTCTCCGGCACCGATGGGCGGAGAAGTTTCAATGTCTCCTTGATGAAGGGGGTTAAGGGCATCTGCTTTATTGTAACCTGGTCTTTGCGGGCAAAGATTAGGAGTTGTTGGATCATGTCGGCGGCACGATAAGAGAGTGATTCAATGTTATTCAATCTCCCCAACACCTCCGGCATCTCATCTGTACGCTGTTTGGCCAGAAAGAGGCTGCCTGTTATGCCGGCAAGTATGTTATTGAAATCGTGGGCAATGCCGCCCACCAATGTTCCGATCGCTTCCATCTTCTGAGCCTGTTGAAACTGCCGCTCCAGGGCTTCCCGCTCGGTCAAGTCTCGCTTGATGCCGATAAAATGAGTAATCTCACCCTCTCCGTTCTGCACCGGTGATATAGATAGTTCCGCAGGATAACGGTCACCATTTTTTCGCTGGTCCACCAGACGGCCTTGCCACGGCTCACCTTTCGTTATTGTACTCCACATCTGCTCATAAAAAGCCTGACTCTGCTCTCCACTTTTAAGAATAGAAGGCGTTTTGCCTATCGCTTCAGTCGGTGTAAAGCCGGTGATACGCGTAAATGCCGTATTAACAAATTCAATACTCCCCTCTCTGTCTGTAATGAGGACGGAATCTCCTGCCTGCTCGACGGCCTGCGATAACAACTGGGTCTTCTCTTCTGCTATACGCACCTGTTGGCGAGCCGCCTTTGTCGCAGAGATATCGTGCATGATGCTATAGATTCTATGGAGCCTGTCATCGGCATAAATGGGCAGGAAGGTATTAAAAACATGGGCAACTCACCCCGACTTTTGCAGGATACGAAACTCTCCCAGTCCGGATTTATGCTCCCTTGCCTTGTAAAAAGTGTCCCGTGCACGGTCAATATCTTCAGGGTGAATAAAGGAGTCAAAGCTCTTTCCGACCATCTCCTGCTGGTTGTAGCCACTCTGGAGGATGCTTGCC
>JBHHTR010000063.1:0-11322 GCA_046753505.1 Thermodesulfobacteriota bacterium | reverse complement strand
CTACCATAATACAGCTCTAAAAGCAAGAGGAAATATACAAAATAGCAAGTATTTTTAATAGCTTGGGAAATCCGACTTTTTACGAGGGCATCTTATATGGTTTCTATATAACCCCCCTTGGCTCCCGTACTATAGCGTATCGGCCGGACTGCGTACACCCTTGCCTCCTTTGTTCAATACGTGGGTGTAAATCATGGTAGTGCTGACATCTTTAGTGCCCCATGAGTTTCTGGATTGTTCGGATGTCGTAACCGCTTTCGAGCAGGTGGGTAGCAAAAGAATGTCGGAATGTATGGCAAGTAGTGCGTTTTGTTAA
This sequence comes from Thermodesulfobacteriota bacterium, assembly GCA_046753505.1. Taxonomy (GTDB): domain Bacteria; phylum Desulfobacterota; class GWC2-55-46; order S146-70; family JAUXIU01; genus JBHHTR01. The sequence goes on along the minus strand of JBHHTR010000063.1, from coordinate 11,006 downwards.
TCCTGCATTCGTGACCGCATCTTTCACGGTTTTCTGATCCGGCAGGTGTGGTGGTGTGTATGTTCTGCATAATCAGTGCTCTTGGATAGCAGATAGTCCCTGTCACGCTTTGGAGAACTTGCGCTCTATTGTAAAGGATTCCTGACCAACCTACTGCAATATGCCTGTGAAGTCAAGGAAATACTATCTTCAAGGGATTGCAAGGGGCTTACATTCATGGGCTGTTTTAAGAGAGTGATAGAGTCTGGCTGTATATTGAGATATCATTTTCTTCTGCTGGATACGGCCAGGTTCGAACAAATGCCTTGATGGATTCAGGATCAAGTCAGGCGTGAGTATACTTGCCCATAAAGTGGGCTACATGGATTATCTTTGAAACAAGACGAACATGGCGACGCTTTGCCAACGCTGCCAATATTGGGGGCTCCTCACGCAATATTCCCCTTGACATCACCCCTCCTCCGATCCTACTATAGGGATACGCATGTACCCCTATAGTAAAAAACTGACCGGGAGGCAGGAGGAGATCCTCAATTTTCTGAAGGGCTTCATCGAAGCGCGGGGGTACGCCCCCTCGCTGCGGGAGATATGCGCTCATTTCGGTATTAAGAGCCCCAAGAACGCGGCAAAGCACCTTGATGCCCTCAAGAGAAAGGGGCGTATCAGGCGCTCAACCAACATCTCAAGGGGTATAGAGATCGTGGGTGCGTCGACGTTGTCAGGTGGCGCCGCCCTCTCCGTCCCCATTGTGGGGAGAGTCAGAGCTGGTGCTCCCCGTCTCGCTGTGGAGAATATCGAGGGGCACGTTACCCTCGACAGCAGCTTTTTTAGATGCCGTGATGGGTTTCTCCTGAGAGCCGATGGTGAGAGCATGACGGGAGCGGGGATAGGAGACGGCGACTACCTCCTCATAAGGCCCCAGCGGGACGCCGATAACGGCGATATCGTTGTGGCCCTTCTCGATGACGAGGCGACGGTCAAACGTTTCTCAAGGAGGGGTGATGTGGTGACACTTACACCGGAGAACCCCGACATGGAGCCTATTACGGTAAGGGCCGGTGAGCGGGAGATTTCGATTGTCGGAAAGGTGGTTGCCGTTATCAAACATCTGGAGGGGGAGAGGTAGTGGCAACGGAGATAGGGGAGCGTATAAAGGTGCTGGCCGTCTTCGATGGAGGAGGGCTGGGAGGAGAGCAGGGAGGAGGGCAGGGAGAGGGTGGTGGGGCGGGAGAGAGCGGGGTGAGGCCGGTAAAGTTCAGGTGGCGTGGGCGGCTCTATCCGGTCGATGAGATAACCTACACCTGGCGGACACGGGAGGGGAACGCCGACATAGTCCACTTCTCCGTCACCGACGGCGCCACCCTCTACGAGCTTGCCTACAACCTCTCAACTATGGGGTGGTCGCTGGAGCAGGTGGAGGCATAAAATCCTGAATGTTGGTTCTTTGATTAGTCGAGTTAGGGAAGGTTTGATTAATTCAGACCTTCCGCGATAGATGGAAGTATCGCCATTTTCAGTGGCGGCAAGGCCATTGCACATGTTCCAAAACAAATAAAACTGTTCACCCCTATGACTCGCACCATTATGCATATCGACATGGACGCCTTCTTTGCCTCCGTGGAACAGCGGTGCAACCCGAGGCTCCGTGGGAGGGCCATCGCCGTTACAGGCTCGGCCAAGAGGACGGTGGTTACTACCGCCTCCTACGAGGCGAGGCGGTACGGTGTAAAGACGGGGATGAACCGGTACGAGGCGGCGCAGCTCTGCCCTGGGCTCATATTTGTCGTCGGAAATAACAGGAAGTACATCGACACGTCGATTCGCATCCTCGACCTCCTTAAGGATTTTTCCCCCAGAATAGAGCCCTACTCCATTGACGAGGAATTTCTGGAGATGACAGGCTCGGAGCTGCTCTTCGGCCCGCCACAGGATACGGCGAGGGCCATCAAGTCCAGGATAAGGAAAGAGACCGGTCTTACCTGCTCCATCGGCATTGCCCCCAACAAGCTTCTCGCAAAGCTGGCCACCCACATGGAGAAGCCCGACGGCCTTGTGGTAATCGGCAGAGACGACATAGTCGGTATTCTGGAGAAGCTACCCGTGGGGGAGGTGTGGGGGATAGGGAAGAGGCTCACGGTTCATCTGAAGGAGATGGGGGTAGAGAGGTGCGGCCAACTGGGGAGGTATCCGGTGAGCCGTCTGAGGAGGCGGTTCGGCATCATCGGGGAGCGGCTCAGCCTCATGGGACGGGGTATCGACGAGAGCCCGGTAGTGCCGGTAGGGGAGGAGAGTGCGGCGAAGAGCGTCGGTCACTCTACTACACTGCCCCGCAATGTCTCTGACAGAGAGGTTATAGGACGATACCTCCTCCACCTCTCCGAGTTGGTGGGGAGGAGGGCAAGAAAGTATCGCCTCAAGGGCAAACGGGTAACTCTCACCGTCAGGCACCCCGACTTCTACACCTTTACGAGACAGAAGAGTCTCCCCCTCCCGACAAACGATACGGATGCCATCCTTCGCTCCGTCCTTTCCCTCCTCGGTGCGGTACGATTAAGGGAGGCAGTGCGGCTACTCGGCGTCTCCCTCTCGGGCCTGGTCACGGAGTATCCTCAGCTCCCCCTATTTAAGGAGGAGTTAAGGAGGGAGCGGCTGCTGGAGACGATGGACGCTGTAAATGACCGCTTCGGAGACTTTACCCTCACCTGGGGAACCCTCCTTGATCGTGACCGGGGGCCGGGGGTCATCTCCCCGGCATGGAGGCCGGAGGGGGTCAAGAGGGTGGAGGTGAGGTAGGGATAGAGTATGGCCATCAACGGTAACCTGCCGCTTCAACAGAGGAGGCGGCAACCATCAACGGTGCAGTGCTGAAGTACGCAGTAGACCGGGACGGGACAATATGGTATACATTTTTCTGAAACAGGCGCACCTGGCCCTCGCTCAATGCCCGTTTTATCAATGGCAAGAGCTGCCATAGCGGGCACTGGAGCGATACTTACAGAGGTGTTTAACTCCAGGGTATGAGCGGCAATAACGCCTTTTCAGCTTCTGGATTGACTGATTGATGACACAGCACACGGAGCTGTTCTTGAAAGGGTGATCTGCCAAAGGGAGGCGAGATAGAGGTTTCATGGAAATTATTGAGATCATAGACAGATGGCTTGCCGGGGCCGGCTTCAGCCCGGAACTCTCCGAGCTGATTGTCAGGAGCGGCGCTCTTGTCGTCGTCATAATCCTGAGTATTATTGCCAACATCATCGCCAAGCGATGCGTGCTCATGGGCGTCAGGTACCTGGTTGGACGGACAGAGACAAAGATCGACGACATATTTCTTGAGAGGAAGGTCTTTACAAAACTCTCCCACTTTGCCCCGGCCATTGTCATCTACCTCCTCTCCCCCGTTGCCCTCAGCAGTTATGAGAAGCTATCCAGCGTAGTCACCCATGGGGCCATCATCTACATGGTTATCATCGGGCTTATCGTCATCGACTCCTTTCTCAATGCCCTCCTCGACATATACAGGACCTTCGAGGCATCCAAAGAGATACCCATCAAGAGCTTCATACAGATACTCAAGATAGCAATCTACTTCTGCGCGCTCATCTTCATAGTCTCCATAATACTTGGTAAAAGCCCCGTATACCTCATCAGCGGCCTTGGCGCACTCACTGCCGTACTCCTCTTGATATTCAAAGACTCCATCCTCGGTTTTGTAGCCGGCATACAGCTTATCACCAACAAGATGATCGCCCACGGCGACTGGGTCGAGATACCAAAGTACGGCGCCGACGGGGACGTCCTGGAGATTACCCTCACCACCGTAAAGGTCCAGAACTTCGACAAGACGATCACCACCGTGCCGACATACGCCCTAATCAGCGACTCCTTCAAGAACTGGCGCGGAATGGCGGAGAGCGAGGGGAGGAGGATCAAACGTTCGATCAATATCGATATCTCCACCATCAAGCTCTGCACAGAAGAGATGGTAGAGCGATTCGCAAGGGTCGAGGCTATCAAGAGCTATATTGAGAGGAAGACGAAGGAGGTTGAGGAGTATAACAGGACCCACTCCATAGACGACTCCGTCCTGGTCAACGGAAGACGCCTCACAAACGTCGGAACCTTCAGGGCCTACCTTGAGAGTTATCTCAGGGGGCACCCCATGATTAATAAAAGTATGACCCTCCTCATCCGCCAGCTTGCGCCGACAGAGCACGGCCTGCCAATAGAGATATACGTCTTCAGCAGTGACCAGGATTGGGTAAACTACGAAGCGATCCAGGCCGACATCTTTGACCACATCCTTGCAGTTGTCCCGGAGTTCGACCTTAAGGTCTTCCAGAGCCCGTCTGGGAGCGACTTCAGTGCTCTTGCGAGTGGATGAGACGAGAAATCACAATGGAGTGTTCAACTATCCGGGAATAAAAAGCTTTATGGTAGAACGAGGAAGACGAAGGCAATGAAGATTGTGAAGGAGAAGCAACGCATTTCCCTTTCAATTTTAGCCCGGCTCCCCTGAGGGAGGCGGATACCACCCGCTTGCCGTTCGGTGCTTTGCGCCTCACAACAAGCGGATTGAGCGGACAATCCTATAGGCAAGCAAGCTTGCCTCCGGCCTTGCTCCTCATCCGCAGCGCGTTAGGTGCCGAGTATGCAGAGGAAATCATAATGAGCCAAAGCATTACGTTTATGGTCTCTAAAATCATAATTCAGAAAGACGAGTACCAAACCTCTGCTGGTAATATTGGCGAAACAGAGTTTTGGAAAAGTAGTGAAAATCAGGCCGAGGTTTTGCAATTTAAGCGAGCAATCGCTACCTGCCGTGTAGAGGGACCATTTACGCCGGTGGATGTTGAACTTATTGTATCTTTGCGGGCGGGCTATGTTCGTGTGCGAGTCTTGAATAAAGACGATGGGCATGATGCAGCAGAAGTGGCAAAACTTTTACAGTGTCTATTTGCGCGCCTTCACCATACGCCGGGCTACAGCTCGAAAGGTGCTTTTTCTCCAATGACGAGCAGAGATCCACGAAAGTACATGCTTTGTAGAACATATGATTCTCTCTGGCTTATTGCTACATTACATGAAGTAAAGGATGAAAAAAGCATGATTTTCCCACTAGAAGACCATGAGTTAAATGAGATCCTTGCAGAATCAAAGGGGAGCACCTAACAAAGGGATTAAATCGACGATGCTACGCATCGCGAAGGATCCCTCTCGTTATGTGAGAGATTTGAAAAATGAAAATCGATCCAAAGAGATATGATACTGAAGTGGATAGATCGTGTGCTGTAGGGCCAGCGGAAATTTCTGCTTCAATCAGCTCGCATCTCATTAGTCATGGATTTGGCCTCACTGAAAACGAAAAAGTAGAAAATACTTCAAGAATTAGTATTGAAGCATTGCTTGATTTTCCTGAAAAGTTCCAAGGCCATAAGCTATTAGCAGAGATTAAAGGCGTAGAAAACTTTCGGTTGTGGGATGATGTTGATCCCGACAATAAATGTTTAGGAAATTTGAGGTGGTTTGATAGAAATACATTTCATATTTCTGCACACACTAGTTAGAAGCGATACAAAATATTAGTGAGTTATTACAGAACGGCATACTAAGAGATAGACAGTCACTGCATTTTGGAGCAATAGCAATTGGCATGGAATCTATTGAGTTTCAAAATAATGAGATTAAAAAAGGATTAGCTGTTATCAATGTTCACTGCTTTGTAAAAAGCACGATTGACAAGAGTATCGACTAAAAAACAGCACATAACAAACGGATGAATTCGAATGCAGACCAGCGGTGACCTTTTTTGCAGTGAACAGCTTATGGTATGCGAATTGATTTTTACCTTGTTTATATGCTTCATGGTCTGCATCGATGGTCCTGGTCGTTCGCGGTAAAAAGGAATCGGTAAGTATGGTTTACTATTTTGCTTATGGCTCAAACCTGCATCCTATGAGGTTGATAGAACGTGTGCCTTCGGCTGAGTTAGTAAGTATAGCTGAGCACTCCGTACACAAGCTCACGTTTCATAAAAAAAGCAATGATGGTTCGAGCAAATGCAATATATTCAAAACTGGTAAAGAATCTGACTTAATCTACGGGGCAATATACAGATTAAATCCTGGGCATAAAAACGACTTAGATAGGTTTGAGAGTAAAGGGTATGGCTACATAGATACCCAAATTACAGTACAAGGTAATGAGAATATGTATTCATGTTTTACATATATCGCGCAGGAATCTCATATAACAAACAATCTCAAACCGTATCACTGGTATAAACGCTTGGTTATTCTGGGTGCTCAGTACTTAAACTTTCCTGATTCATATATTTCATCAATAGAGGCAGTTGAATCAGTAGAAGACTCAGATATAAATAGAAGGAAAGAAAAGGAAGTATTGATTGAAAAAGTCATCAAATACCGCTAACACATATATGGCCTCCCTATGTCAAGGGATAAAATAGAAAGGGTCGTGCGGGGTCTTTAATCTTGCACAGCAATAGAAGCAGTAGAAGGGTATGGCTATAATCAAAAGGAGGTTGCGGATTGTCTCGGCCTTCACTATGCATTAATAATCAGAGCGATAAAATGGTAATCCTTGAATGCAAGCAACAAGACCCTATGGACTCTTGTGACGTCCTGCGCTCTTGGCGCAGGGTATTCACAAATTAATTAAAAACCTCCACAGCAGATCAAGATAGTGCTGATAAAGCAATAACGATTTTACTCGTGATAATATGGCAATTCGCTGGCCCAGTCACGATCTTCTTTTTCTCCACCCCAGGGAGGTTTCCCATAGAAAAGAACACCCCCTGTATCGGCATCTTCAAAGTTGGCCCCCTGAGGGCGGACCTGTCTCATATCACAGTTAGTCATAGTAGCGTTTTGAAAATTGCAGTCTTGAATATCCGATCCTTTAAGCGAACTGTTTTCCATGACAGCATTTATAAAACTAGCGCCGGTCATGTTTGATCTGAGAATCTGTGTGCCCCTCAGATCAGCATTATTGAAAAGAGTCTCCTTGGCCTTCATCTCAAAGATTGAGGCTTCAACCATGCTGGCGTATGAAAAATCGGCATTGGTAATATCTCCCCTCTGAAAAAAGACGTCGTTCATTTTGGCTTCCCTGAAATTAGCCTCTTCTGCAACGACTTCAGCCATAAAGGCATCTGTTAAATTACATTTAGAAAGATTTGCACCGGTAAGCTTTGCTCCTGTAAGTGTCGATTCTGAAAGGTCACATCCTTTGAAATCAATGCGAGACAGGTCGAGAAAGCTCATATCTTCCCCTGACAATGAACCTCCCTCCTCAATTATTGAAAGTATTTTACTTTTATCCAGTGGTGTCATTTGTTAGTTTCTAAATTTTATTTTGCAAGATGGTGCCACAATTAAAAGATGTGAGCACAGAGTAATGCGTTGAAAATTCAAAGCTGCACAATAATTGGCAAAAAAAGCCGCAGCGATTAAACTCTGCGGCTTTTTTCATATATTGATGTTCTATCAAACTTTATATCTGTCGGCTATCTTCTGAATATCATAATCAGGGTTACCACCCTGATCGGCAATTATCCCCTGGATCCTTTCAACTAATGTGGGCTGTCTATCCTGAAAGTAGATTCCCATGAAATCCCTTGCTTCAGATCCCATAGCAATCTCAAGCGCCTTTATACGACTATTAGGTACGTAATCTTCGGGAAGCGGTTTGGTGCTCTCCTTGTAGCGGTTTGATGTGTTATCAACGTTGAATGTAGGACATGGAGAAAGAATATTTACAAAGGAAAACCCCTCATGTGCTATAGCTTTTTGAATCAGCTCAGCACAAACCTTAGGTTTGCCGGAAAAACCCTGTGCAACAAAGGTAGCACCGTAAGTCAATGCCAGGGCAATGGGATTGATGGGATTATCGAAACTTCCGTGTGGTGTGGTTTTCGTTTTCATGCCAATATCACTGGTTGGTGACACTTGACATTTAGTAAGACCATAAACAGAGTTATCCATCATGATGTAAGTCAGATCGGTATTCTTTCTGGCTACGTGAGACACATGACCGCCGCCGATTGAAAATCCGTCACCATCACCACCAACAACAATCACTTCAAGGTCGGGGTTTGCAAGTTTAACACCTGCAGCAACAGGCAATGCCCGTCCGTGAAGGGTGTGCATGGCATAGGTATCGACAAAGTAGGGAAACCTTGATGAACAGCCGATACCGGAAACAACTACAGTTTGTTCAGGATCTAGACCGAGCCGACTGATAGCCTTATAGGCGCTATTAAGAACAGCATAGTCACCACAACCAGGACACCAGACGGGAGTAACTTCACTTTTATATTCTTTAGGCGATAATTCAACCTTATTTAAAGCTGCACTTTTCATCCTATTACCTCCTCAACTTTTGCACACATCTCAGCAGGCGTGAAAGGCGCGCCACCATAGATGTTGTACTTGATAGGATCAACATCGGTTTTTGATTTAATCAGCTCTGCAAACTGCCCCTGGAAGTTAACTTCCGGGACCATGACCTTCTTGCAGCGTTTGGCGAACTCGTTAATCTGCTTTGCAGGGATGGGCCATACCAGTTTCGGATACATTGCCGCCACCTTGACACCCTTGGCTCTGAGCCTTTTAACGGTTTCTCTGACACAACCAATAGTTGAGCCCCAGGCAATCAAACCGAGATCGGCATTTTCATCACCATCTATTTCGATTGGCTTGTACTCACTTTCAATATTGGCAATCTTTCCAAAACGCTTGTCCATCATCTTTTTACGGTTGATGGCATCATATCTGGGCGCACCGCTTTCAGCATGCTCGAGACCAGTAGCAATATGTCTTCCGCCCTTGTCCCCAGGGTAAGCCACTGGCGATATCTTGTCTTCAGTAACTGCATAACGGTTGAACGTTTCGCCCTCCTCAACGCTGCCGAAGTGCTTTCTCCTGGCCCTCTTGGCTGCCTTCATGTCCGGCCTTGCAATTGATTCCGTTCTAAATCCCATAGAGCCGTCTGAAAGCATGAAAACAGGCAACTGATACTTTTCAGCCAGTTCAAAGGCCTCAATGGTAAGATCATAGCAGTCCTGTACATTTTCAGCGGCAAGTATAATCCTCGGTGCATCACCATGACTACCATGTGCAGCAATAAAGAGGTCGGACTGTTCATGCTTGGTTGGAAGACCAGTTGCCGGCCCACCTCTTTGGACACCCACAATAACAAGCGGTGTTTCAGACATACTTGACATGCCGATCATCTCGGACATGAGGGAGATGCCGGGGCCTGATGTCGCCGTCATTGATCTCTTGCCGGCATATGAAGCACCAATAACATTGGCAATGGAAGCAATTTCATCTTCCGCTTGAACAAGCGTTCCACCCGTTTTATAGATGTGGTTAGCTGTGAAGTAAGCCACTTCAGTGGCTGGAGTTATGGGATAACAGGAGAAGAACTCTACGCCGGCAGCAATACCACCGAGACCAGCTGCATCGTTGCCGGAAATGATAATCACATCTTTAGGCGTACTCTTTTTTATTGCGAAGTCATCCTTTTTTTCAAGGTTGTTCTTGCAGTAATCCCTACCTGCATCCAGGGCCTTTATGTTGATATCAACAACTTCCTGTCCTTTTTTTTGAAATTTCTTTGTTATGAATGTCTTAATAAGTTCATAGTCCAGATCAAAAAGACCTGAGAGTGCCCCCATACAGACCATATTTTTTGAGCGGTAGACACCAAGATCTTCTTTGGCAATCTTGCTCATCGGAACAGGATACATTGCAACACCGGGATGCTCCTCCGGCTCAAAATCTCCACCCGGCCCGTCATAGACAAACACTTTGCCAGGAGTAAGGAACTTCTTGTTCATCTCATATGCTTCGCCATTAAAGGCCACAAGTATCTCAAAACCATCACCTTCACTAAGGATATGGTCATGGGATATTCTCGTCTGGTACATTGCATAACCACCTTTAATCTCGGCAGGAAAGGTTTTGAATGTAAGGATATTATTACCTGCTTTTGCAGCAATCGCCGCAATGAAGTCACCGGTGCTGATAATACCTTCTCCACCTTCACCGCCGACTCTTATCGTAAGATCAGCCAATTGAATTACCTCCTTTTCTGTAGTTGCCTAATAATATAGGGTAGCTAGGCTAGATATGATAAATAGTGGCCATTGAATATAGTCTTTCTTGTTGTCTCTTTATGTGTCGTGCGAAGAGAGATAGAACCTTCCCTATCTCTCTTTATGTCAACTGCTCTTATGGGCCTTGCTATACGGGTGAACGGGCCACATTTAAACAATTATGGCCATTTATGTCAATATAAAAGGGGGAGGCAGCGGCTACCCTCTATGTATAAGATACGCCATGTAAGCCCCATAGAGAGCGATAAACCCCACCCCCTCCCACCTTGCGATGGTGTGCCTCCTGCCGATAAAGAGGATTACAAAGAGGAGGGTTGTGGCAATTATCACCGTCAGGATGTCCGTATTCAGCGCTGGACTGAAGGTAATGGGGTGGATAAGGGAGGCGAGGCCAAGGACCCAGAATATATTGAAGATGTTTGAGCCGACAACGTTACCCACGGCTATGTCGGCGCTCTTTCTGTAGGCTGCGATAGCTGAGGTGGCAATCTCGGGGAGGGAGGTTCCAATGGCCACGACGGTAAGTCCCATCAGCGCCTCAGTGGCGCCAAGGCTCCGTCCTATAACCATGGCGCCGTCTACAACCCATTTTCCGCCAATGGTCAATCCGATGCCACCCCCCACAACCATCAGCACGGCCGTTATCATGGAGCGGCTCTTGCCGTTGCTTTCTCTCTCTGCAGCCTCTTCGTCATCTCCAGCGCCTCCATTCCTGCCGAGGCTGTAGACGTAGTAGAAGAATATGATGAAAAAGGAGAGGAGCACCACTCCATCGCCCCTCGATATGGCAGAAGTGGCGCCACCATCCATGAGGGCGTCGTTTGCCATGACGGCCATGACAATGACCGCCAGGAGGCTGAAGGGG
>JBHHTR010000062.1:0-11464 GCA_046753505.1 Thermodesulfobacteriota bacterium | reverse complement strand
CTTTGAAGGGTAGCACCGCCTTTACCTTATTTACACACCTTTTTATTATAGCTCAGTAGTTATGGTCAAGAGTTGACTTTACACCTATCCATGTGGGTGATACAATTTCCCGATGCACTTCCTTACTACAAGGCGTATGAAGCGGGTTCTGTTACTCTCTGTCGTAGCATCCTTTTCGGCGCTGATCTTCTTTCTACTCCTCCACTACCGTTACGGCTCCATCATAGATGTCGGCTCGGTAAAGATTACCAAAACGGGGGTTACTATTGAGAAGGTTCACTATACGGAGGTGAAGGACGGCACAGTTGAGTGGACACTGGATGCGGATTCGGCCAACTACGTGCAGGCGGACGGGGTCACAATCTTCACAAACCCGAAGGTACTCTTCTACGGTAAGGACGGCAGCGTGTATACCATGACCGGGAGTGAGGGAAGCTACATGAAGGAGAGCGGGAATATTAAGGTGTCAGGCGATGTTCTCGTCGTTACGGGTGATGGCTATACCCTTGCGACCCAATCGCTTCGATACGACACGGCGTCAAAAGAGATTACGACGGAGGAGCGGGTCTCGATTGATACCAGTGAGATGCGAATTGAGGGGGTCGGTCTCCTTATTTCTGTAGACAGGGAGAGCTTTTCCGTGCTAGATGATGTGAGAACGGAGTTACGATATGCGCTCATGTAGTCTTCACCCTGAAAACCTACTCTGTGCCAGATGGCTTCATGCTGGTATCCTTGTGTGGCTGATTCTTTTTTTCTGCTCTGCCCCGTTGTCCGCTGCTGAAGGGGAGGTGGGGGATAAAAAGGCGAGTACCAGGATAACCGCCGACAGGATGGATGCCGTAAGAGGCGATAATATGGTGATCTTTACCGGTAGTGTCGTGGTCTCCCAGAAAGATTTTACTCTCCACTCCAATAAGCTTACCGCCTACTACACCCCAGGGGGCAGGGAGATCAGGGAGATTGTTGCCGTGGGGGAGGTGAGGATTATTCAACCCGACAGGGAGGCTACCAGTGGAAAGGCTGTCTACATGAGGGGAGAGAGGGTCCTGATTCTCACTGAGAACCCGGTTGTCAAGCAGGGTAACGATCGTGTGAGCGGCGTTAAGATTACCTTCTATCTTGATGAAGATAGGAGTATCGTCGAGGGTGACGAGCAGAAGAGGGTCAATGCGGTATTTCATCCGGGCAAGTCGGGCAATCTTTTTGAGGGGGGGATGAGGAAGTGAAGCGCCTCGTCATTGACGGTTTCACGAAGAGCTTCAGGGGACGGAAGGTGGTCAATGAAGTAAGTCTGGCGATAGAGCCGGGGGAGGTTGTGGGTCTGCTTGGACCCAATGGCGCCGGCAAGACGACAACCTTCTATATGGTGGTCGGTCTCATTCCTCCCGACAGGGGGATGGTCTTTATCGGTGAAGAAGAGATTACAGAGCTGTCCATGTACCGCAGGGCCAACCTCGGAATAAGTTATCTGCCTCAGGAGCCCTCTATTTTCAGAAAGATGACCGTTGAGGAGAATATTGTGGCCATCCTTGAGTTTCTGAACCTCCCGAAGGAGGAGGAGAGGGCGCGGTTAAAGGATCTCCTCGATGAACTGGGGTTGACTAAGCTGGCAGGGACAATGGCCTATGCCCTCTCTGGCGGTGAGCGGAGGAGGGTTGAGCTTGCGCGGGCCCTGGTGAACTCTCCACACTTTATGCTCCTCGACGAGCCCTTTGCCGGTATAGACCCCATAGCAGTTGGTGAGATACAGTCCTTTATAACCAGGTTCAAAGAGAAGGGGATCGGGGTTCTCATTACCGATCACAATGTAAGGGAGACATTGAATATCTGTGACAGGGCGTATATAATCAACGACGGCAAGATAGTCGAAACCGGGGCGCCATCGGATATTATTGAGAGTCAGATGGTGAGAGACGTCTATCTTGGAGAGAACTTCACCATGTGATTTGTCTCCATCCATAAAATTCAAAGGACACTAAGGAAAGCAGCCTATGCCGCAAAGTATGAAACAGGAGTTGAGATTATCCCAGCAGCTTATTATGACTCCCCAGCTGCAACTGGCGATAAAGCTCCTTCAACTCCCAAGGCTGGAGCTCTCCGAATATCTGAAGAATGAGCTTGACGAGAACCCCGTCCTTGACCATGAAGATGAGAGCAGACAGGCTCAGGAGACATCGCCCACCCAGGATAGCGAAGATAAGGCGTTGGAGAATTACATGGAGAGTTACTCCTCCCGTCTGCCCGAATACGGTCCTCAGGGAGGTAATGATGACGATGTGAGCGCCGTTGAGAGACTCTCCACTCAGAAGACGACGCTGTCGGAACACCTCCTGTGGCAGTTGAGGATGTCCGCTTTCAGTGGTAGGGAGATGGAGATCGGCTCTTTTATCATTGGCAATATTGATGATAAGGGGTACCTCAGAGGTGTTGACGGCGCCGATAGTGAGGAGGGGTGTGAAGAGGATATAATCATGGAGATCGCAGGCGGGGTGGAAGAGCCCGTCGGTGATGTGATGAATCTTCTTGAGAGGATACAGCACTTCGACCCTCCCGGAGTGGGCGCCAGGAGCATCAGGGAGTGCCTTCTTATTCAGGCCCGCCTTCTGCCTGTTCGTGACGCCCTCGTGGAGATGATTATCTCCGACTTCCTGACTCAACTGGAGAAGAGGCGCTACGGGGCGATAGCCACGGCTTTGAAGATACCGGTAGAGGAGATACTGGAAGCCGCAAAGGCCATTCAAACCCTCAATCCCAGGCCGGGCAGGGCCTACGGTTCCGATGAGGTGACACTGGTAGTGCCTGACGTCTATGTCTATCGGGTAGGCGATGAGTATGTTGTGGCGACCAATGAGGACGGCATGCCCAAGTTGAGGATCAGCTCCTACTATAGAAAACTTATCATGAACAATACAAATGATGGTGATTCCGCAAAGGGTTATGTCAAGGAGCGCCTTCGCTCTGCCATGTGGCTGATAAAGAGTATCCACCAGCGGCAACGGACGATACACAGGGTTGTTGAATGTATCGTCAAGAGACAGCGGGAATTTCTTGATAAGGGGATGGAGCATCTGCGTCCCATGATCCTCCGTGATGTGGCGGAGGAGTTGGAGATCCATGAATCTACGGTGAGCAGGGTGACGGCAAACAAGTATGTCCATACCCCAAGGGGGATTTTTGAGCTCAAGTTTTTCTTCTCCAAGGCCATCAATACGACCGACGGTGGCGATGTATCTGCTGACTGGATCAAGGAGATGATAACAAAGATTGTGGCTGAAGAGGATTGTAGCGCCCCCTTGAGCGACGAGAAGATCGGTGTTATCATACGGCGAAACGGGATCGTACTGGCGAGGAGAACCGTCGCAAAGTACCGTGAGGCGCTGGGGATACTTTCCTCCAGCAAGCGCAAGAGTTACTTCTAAGGGAGATCTACGATTCAGACCTCTCCTAATTTGAACAATAACTTATACAACAGGTGACGATGCTATGCGACTGGAAGACTTTCTTTCAAAAGATCTGATTACTCCCGATCTGGCGGCTCTGGACAAGAGGGGGGTTCTGGATGAACTGGCAAGCATACTGGCAGGGAAGGTTGAGGGCCTCACCAGAGAGGAACTGCTGGAACTCCTGCTGGCCAGGGAAAAGCTGGGTTCTACCGGTATCGGCTTTGGTGTGGCCATCCCCCATGCAAAGCACGACAGCCTAGAACATACTATTGTGGCATTCGGCAGGAGTAAGAATGGCGTAGATTTTCAAGCTATGGACGATAAACCAGCCCACCTCTTCTTCATGATATTTGCCCCCGGCGGCGCGACGACCGTCCATATCAAGGTGCTGGCCAGGATATCTATGCTTCTCAAGGATGCCCCTTTCAGGGAAAAGCTCATGAGGGCCGAATCCTCTGATGAGATATACCGCACTATTGTAGAGAATGACAGAAGGTCTAAAGCTTCGTTATGAAAAAGTTCACCGTTGAGGATCTCTTTACGAGCGGCGTAAAGTGGGGACTCAATCTCAAGCTTGTTTGCGGCGAGAAATACCTGGGGAATCAGATTGAAGCCGCCAGGATCCAGAAGCCGGGGCTGCTCCTGACTACTCTGCCGGAG
Source organism: Thermodesulfobacteriota bacterium (assembly GCA_046753505.1). Classification (GTDB taxonomy): domain Bacteria; phylum Desulfobacterota; class GWC2-55-46; order S146-70; family JAUXIU01; genus JBHHTR01. The sequence continues at coordinate 7,358 of JBHHTR010000062.1, read as the reverse complement.
GAGCTTCATTCTGAGAGGATTCAGATACTGGGCGGAGCTGAGATAGGATACCTTGCAACACTCTCCAGTGAGGCTCTCAAACGCTCCCTTGCCAAGCTTCATAAGGCGGACCTTCCCTGTTTGATTGTTACCAGGGGAATGGCCGTTCCAACCTTCCTTATTACACTGGCAGAGGAGAAGAAGGTTCCCATACTCGTCACCTCTCACACAAGCTCTTCTCTTATCGAGGGGCTCATCAAGTGCCTCGAAGAGAACCTCGCCCCTACCGCAACTGTACATGGAGTGTTAATTGGCGTCCAGGGGGTGGGGGTTCTCATTATCGGTAAGAGTGGAATAGGGAAGAGTGAATGCGCGCTGGACCTCATCTTGAGGGGACACAGGCTTGTGGCTGATGATGTCGTGATGGTCAGGAAGATGCCCCGCGCCACACTCTACGGCACGCCGGCTGAGATCATAAAGTATCACATGGAGATACGGGGACTGGGCATACTGAATATAAAGGATCTCTTCGGCATCACGGCGATAAGAGAAAAGAAGCGGGTGGATATTGTCGTGGAGATGGTGCAGTGGGCAGCCGACGGGACTTACGAGAGGCTCGGCTTTGATGAAGACACATACAACATACTCGACGTTGAACTGCCCCACATTACCATACCGGTAAGCCCGGGGAGGAGTGTGGCCGACCTCGTAGAGGTGGCGGCGAGGAACCGGATACTCAAGTTTATGGGGTACAATCCAAGCCTTGCATTTCAAAAGAAGTTGCAGACGATCATGTATGATAATATGAGCGAGCCCGCAGAGTAGTGAAGGATATCCGCCTTGTCATTCTCAGTGGTCCTTCCGGTTCAGGGAAGAGCACTGCCGCAAATGTTCTTGAGGATATGAATTTCTTCTGCGTCGATAACCTCCCCGTTGCCCTACTTCCAAAGTTTATAGAATTGTCATGTAAATCGAGAGGCATAGCGAAGCTTGCTACCGTTGTTGATGTGAGAGAGAGGGAGTTCCTCCAGGAATTTCCTGCAACCCTGAAAGAGATAAGGGAGTGCGGCCATGATGTGGAGATCATCTACCTTGAGACGACCGATGAGGCCCTCATCAAGAGGTTCAGTGAAACCCGCAGAAGGCACCCCCTTGCCCCTCAGGAGAGCGTCGCCGAGGGGATTAAGCGCGAGCGCTCCCTCCTCACGGAGATCAAGGAGGGCGCCGACCTTATTATCGACACGACCAACTTCAATGTTCATCAGCTTAAAGAGGCTGTAAGGGACCACTTTTCGCAGCAGTCAGCAGCTAAAGGGATGACACTGAACCTTCTCTCTTTCGGTTACCGCTACGGTATCCCACGGGATGCCGATATGGTGATGGATGTACGGTTCATACCCAACCCCTATTTTGTCGACGAACTGAGGGATAGTGACGGGAGGGATCCGGCGGTCTCTGCCTTTGTCAATGGGAAAGCTGAGTCAGAGGGGTTTGTAGAGCGTTTCATGGCGCTCATCGATTATCTCATACCTCTCTACTGGCGGGAGGGCAAATCGTACCTGACCATTGCGATTGGATGTACGGGAGGCAGACATCGCTCCGTTTCGCTTGCAAACTGGATTGGCGAAACAATACACTCCGATAAGTGTATCGTAAGAGTAAACCATAGGGACGTCGAGAAGCTGTAGGGGCGCTATCCCGGTATGTTAAGCATGACGTTTGACGAGGCGGCTCTCCTTTGATTGTTATGGGCTGTAATGGTACTATAAATTGCGACGAACGGGTGGAGGTTGTGTCGGCATGATGGGTGGCAGGGGCAGAGAGAGTTGTCTCTACTCCGGGATGAGGAGGGGATGATGATAGGCATTCTACTTATTACACATGGTAGCCTCTCGGAGGTGCTCATCGGTACGGCAGAGGGTGTCGTAGGGCCTATTGAGAACATCAAGGCGGTGAGCGTTAACTCCGATGATGATGTGACGGCGGTAAAGGGGCTTATCTCCGCTGCGTTACATGAGATAGACCAGGGGGATGGCGTGATTATGCTCACCGACATGTTTGGCGGAACGCCGTCAAACATAGGACTCTCCTTTCTCCGTGAGGGAGAGATTGAGATTATTACGGGAGTTAACCTGCCTATTGTGCTCAAAATAGCTAAGGAGAGGAGCGGAAAGTCCCTTCCCGAGCTGGCGAGCCTGTTAAAGAAAAGAGGGCGGGAGAGTATCGTTCTTGCGAGCGAGATGCTTAATGGCAAGTCGTAAGAGCTTTTGTGTGGCGGGAGATAGCTCGCCATACCACCAACGCGGTGACGTATTATGATTGCACTGGTAAGGGTTGATGACCGCCTCGTTCACGGCCAGGTTATGGAGGGGTGGGTTCCCTACTTCAAGGCCGACAGTATAATTGTCGCCTCCGACGAAGTCGCCGGGAGCAGTTTCCACAAACAGGCTATTGAATCGTGCTCTCATGGCAGCCTTGTGGTGAAGGTTGCCGACGCAAAGGGCGCCATCCATGATATCTGTGCAGGCCAATATGATACGTGCAGGGTGATCGTCCTGGTTAGCAGCCTCAGGGACGCCATGAGGCTCTACGAGGGGGGACTCCACTTCACAGATCTTAATATTGGCAACCTTCATCACGGCGGCGAGGGAAGAATGCTCACCAAGTCGGTCTACGTGGATAAGGAGGATGAGGAGATAATCAACAGCTTAATGGGGCTTGGCATTGCCATTGAGATCAGGGCGGTGCCTTATGAACAGGTAGTAAACTATAAAGAGGAGAAGGCGTGATGACCGACCTGCTATGGCACTCCTTCCTTGCCTCCTTTGTCGGAAGCGGCTTATCTCTCGACAGGAAGGTTGCTTTCCAGTTCATGGTGTCGCGCCCCATAGTCGTGGCGCCCATTGTTGGCCTCCTCCTTGGCAATCCCTCGGGCGGACTGTCTGCCGGCATCCTCTTCGAGTTGCTCTATATCGGCGACCTTCCCATAGGAGGCTACCTCCCCTCCCACGAGACGGCAATTACCGTCGCCTCCACCACCATCACCCTCATCTGCGCCGAATCCCTTGGCCTGGAAGGCGCGATCCTCCCCATCATTGCCTTCTCTGCATTGCTAATTATCCCTGTCGGTTTTATCTTTAACATGGGGGAGAAGGTGGCTAGAAGCTACAACGAACGATTCTTTCACGATGCAGAAGAGAGGATGATGGTTGATTATAAAGTTGTCTTGAAAAAGGATCTTGAGGGGATTATTACCATCTTCGTGGCCACCTTGATCTCCATCTTTGCCTTAACTCTCGCCGGGGTGTTTATCGTCTCTGCACTCTATCCGCTCCTCCCCGAAATGGTAGTCGCGAAGCTCTTGCCGTTGATATGGATTGCCCTGCTCCTTCTCGGTTTCGCCGCCACATACAACACGGCTTACTCCGACAAGGTCCGACTCCTCCTCTGTGGAGCGGTAATCATCTCTGTCATATTCTTCATGGTGGTGATCCATGGTTGGTAGGGGAGTCATTTGGAAGGTCTTTCTCCGCTCTTTCTTTATCCAGCCAACGTGGTGTTACGGGAAAAATCATGGACTAGGTTTCTCGACCGCTATTGCGCCTGCCATTTCTGCCATCTATGAGGATGAGAAGATGCGCTACGACGTACGCATGCGCCACAAGGGCGACTTCAGTATCAATCCCTACATGTCGGCCCCTGTGATTGGCGCAGTCATCAGGATGGAAGAGGAGGTGATGGAGGGGAAGCGGGATCCGGCGGATATCATTCTCTTCAAGAAGAGCCTCTCCGGCCCGTACAGCGCAATAGGCGACATGTTCTTCTGGGGGTCGGTGCGTCCCTTCGCCTCCATTACAGGCGTCAGTGCGGCGCTCTATTTCGGCATGCTGGCGCCCATCCTCTTTCTTCTTCTCTATAACATCTTCCATTTATGGATGCGATGGTTAGGCTTGACAAAGGGTTATCTCCTGGGAGTGGATATCGTCGGCTATATCAAGGAGCTGGAACTTCTCAAATGGGGGAAGAGGCTACGCTACCTCACGGTCCTCATTCTCGCCTTCGTAATGGCCAGCTTCATGCTGCGTGCAACGCCGTTAGAGCCTATGGGATTGCTCCACGGTGTATTTCCTCTATCCACACATCTCATGATAGTTCCGTTCATGCTTGTGGCTCTGTCGCTGGCGTCACTCTTGAGGAGAGGGGTGTCGATACCGAGCCTTGTCTTTATGATAACAATCCCGATGACCGTAATAGTGCTTGTAGGGGCTCTCTGGTGGTTTTAATGTTCATCTTCATAATAGGGGCGCAATAGATGAGAGAAGAGGAAATAAACAGCTCCGCTTCAGGAGTATTCACCATCATTAACAGGCTGGGTATGCACGCGAGGGCTGCCGCCCAGTTTGTCCAGCTGGCCAATGGTTTTAAGTCGGAGATCTATGTTGCCAGAGACGGACAGGAGATAAACGGAAAGAGCATTATGGGCATCCTCATGCTTGCCGCAACTCAGGGAAGTGAAATAACAATACGGGCAGAGGGTGAAGATGCCGTGAGGGTGGTGGAGGTCATGGGGGAGTTGATCAACAACAGATTCGGGGAGGAGGAATGAAGGAGAGAGGAGAAAAAAATAAAAGGTGTCACGGTATAGGCGTATCTCCCGGCATAGCCATTGGGAAGGCCTTCCTCTTCTCCACGGAAAAGTTGGAGATACCAGCCTTCTGCTACCTTGATAAGAAGAAACTGAATTATGAGGTTGAGAGATTCAGGGATGCAGTCAACACCTCCAAGGCCCAACTGGAAAAGATACGAGACAAGATGTTTGCAGATGGCAAGGGGAGGGGAAAAGAGCATGTCAGGATCATTGAAGCCCACATAATGATGCTGGAAGATGACATGCTCGTCAACGACACGGTCAGCCGCATTGAAAACGACGGGGTAAACGCCGAATGGGCCCTTAAGACGGTTCTCCAGAGCATCAAGGAGTTCTTTGATGATATTGAAGATGAGTATCTCAGGGAGAGGGGCTCTGATATTGAATATATCGGTGACCGTATCCTGAGTAACCTTATGGGGAAGAAGCGGGAGAAGATGCCCCAGATATATGAGGAGGTCATTATTATTGCCAGAGACCTGACCCCTACCGATACAACACAGATACCTGGAAGTAAGATCAGGGGTTTTCTTACCGATCTTGGCGGCAGGACGTCACACACCGCCGTATTTGCCAGGGCGATTGAAATACCTGCCGTTGTCGGCCTTGATGATATAACTGGGCTGGTCAGCAATGGCGATATGCTGATTGTTGACGGGAGCTCCGGCGCCGTGGTTATCAATCCTGCGCCGGAGGTACTTGAGGAGTATCGGAAGATAAAGGATGAATTTTCCTCCTACGAGCACGATCTCCACCACTATGCCTCACTTCCGGCAGTAACGGAAGATGGTTACACCATAAAGCTTATGGGCAACATAGAGTTTGTGGAGGAGGTTCATGGCCTCATGGAGCACGGGGCGGAGGGGATCGGCCTATACAGGACGGAGTACCTCTACCTGAACCGGAGGGATCTACCCTCTGAGGAGGAACACTTTCAGGCGTATAAGAGGATTGCCGAGATGATGGCGCCCCACGAAACCATTATTCGTACCTTTGATATCGGTGGTGACAAACTTCTCTCTCAGATGGAGGAGCTTGACGAGGCCAATCCGGCGCTTGGGTTGCGCGCCATTCGGTTCTGCCTGAAAAAGACCGATATCTTCAAGGTTCAGTTGAGGGGAATCCTGCGGGCGTCTGCCTTCGGGAAGGTGAAGATAATGTTTCCCATGATATCGGGCGTCAAAGAGTTGAGAATGGCAAAGTCCCTCCTTGATGAAGCGAGGATGGAACTCAGAGCAGAGGGCAAGGCTTATGACGCAGAGATGGAGGTCGGTATCATGCTCGAGGTTCCCTCTGCCGCCCTTATTGCCGATCTGCTGGCAAAGGAGGTCGATTTCTTCTCCATCGGGACAAACGACCTCCTCCAGTACTGTCTCGCTATCGACAGAGGCAATGACCACGTAGACTATCTCTACGACCCGCTCCACCCGGCGGTGCTGAGGATAATCAAGAGTGTTGTAAGGGCCGCCCGTTATGCCGGAATAGAGGTGGGGCTCTGCGGTGAAATTGCCGGTGAACCGCAGTACACAAAGGTTCTCATTGCCCTGGGTCTCGACCAACTCAGCATGAACGCCATCTCTGTACTACGTGTAAAAAAGGAGGTCAGATCCCTCAACTACAGCGAGATACTGAAGCTGACGGAGGAGAACCTCACCGAGCCTGACGCAGCCGACATCATAAAACTGCTCAATTAGGATGGCGTCGTATGCAGTACGATCTACTGCGTCTCAGCAGTCAGCCTGGGAGTCAAGCGAGACAGCTAGGCGGCGTAGTGCCGCAGGCACAACCTGCAGGTCAGGCACCTTGGTTATTGGCAGAGGAGGCTCCATTACTCATCTGCACAGGTTTCCTTTGCGCCCCTTCCGACCCAATCATCACAGCCAGATTATTCCACTCTGCTGCTTATACTGAAGGGTGCCCTCCGGATAGAAGTAGACGCCGGGTTTAACCGGTCAATCCTCTTAGAGTAGATCTGATGAACTCAGACCTGCCGCGATACATGAAGTATCGTCATTTTCAGTAGCGACAAGCCATTGAAAATGTTCCCAAGTTTTTTTAGCGAAAGATATTGCTCACCGTTTTCAGGAGGTCGGCTAGGGCATACGGTTTTTGTAGAAAGGGGTACCCTCTCTCCTCTATGACTGGCCACTTCGATTTCTCATCTGTGTAGCCGCTGGACATGAGTACTTTAATGTCTGGTTTCAGAGAGATGAGTTCGTTAATCAGTGTGAGGCCGTTTTTATCGGCAAGAACAACATCACTGAAGATAAGATCAAAATCACCCCTCTCTCTCTCAAAGATGGTCTGGGCCTCTTCAACACTTTCAGCCGTTACGACACAGTAACCGCTCTCTTCAAGAACGGTGGCGCCAAAATCACGGACCACCGCTTCATCCTCTACAAGAAGAATCCGTTCGCTATTGCCTTGAAACTCCTCCAGTGATGACTCCTTTTCTACCGTCTCTTCAGCCTTTTCACAAGAGGCGGGAAGGTAGACCTCGAAGGTACTTCCCTTTCCCGCGGCACTTTGCACGTTTATCCATCCCTTGTGCTTTCTGACAATACCGTAGACAACAGACATGCCGAGTCCCGTTCCCTTGGCGAGCCCTTTTGTGGTGAAGAAGGGCTCGAAGATACGTTGTATCGTCGTATTATCCATTCCTGCCCCGGTATCGACTAGAGCCCTTGTCAATAGGTGTGTAAATACGATTCAGGCGGCGTCTATATTCTCC
>JBHHTR010000061.1:0-11653 GCA_046753505.1 Thermodesulfobacteriota bacterium | reverse complement strand
TGCCAACTCATCATAACCTACATGCAAACAGATGGAGGCTTGCAGGATTTAGGTATCAAAATTTTTACTTAACCATCTCACGACTTTTTACGAGGGCATCCTATTTGTGCCTTGAGAATTTGAATGGAACGAGCAAAGGATCATCTACAAAGGAGAATAATCGAGCTGCGGCTCTGTGTGAGGTTGGTTCTATCTCAACAATCTGCAAGCGTTTTAAGCAGGACACGCTGAGATACGGGAGACGGACCGACATGGATAAAAACTGGTATTAAGGACTTGCTCACAGAGAGAGTGTGTGAGCACAAAGTGTTTCATTGTGCATTTATTACTTGGCCGCCTTTGCACATTTGTGTGATCCAACATGAAACGATGGCGCTCACACATTTGTGCAAAGGCGGACTGAGTGGGAGAGTGACAGATTCGGAAGCTTGGTGGCGGTCAGAACTGGCTTGACCTAGAGGCAACACTTCTTGTATTTTTTGCCGCTGCCACAGGGGCACGGGTCGTTTCTGCCAACCTTTGTCCCTTCCTCCGTCAGGGGCGTGGCGGCCACTGGAGAGGGGGAGTCCGCCTCTTCTTCATAGACGGCGTTCAATACCTGATGGACTTCAACTGTAGGCTCATCGCTCTGGCCCAGTTCGCTGATGAAGAGGACAATCGCTTTCAGCGCGAGAGAGATAAAGGCGTACCGTTCGGCGGGTGGGGACGGCAGCAGATCGGCTACCGGAGAGAGAGGGGGAACGCTCTCTTTGATGGTGTCGCCGACGTAGGCGAAGGAGGCCTCCTTTTGCAAGGCAGCCACTAAAATGGCCGACAGCCGCTCGATTTCCGATATTGATCGTTCGGGAGCACTCAAGTGCTCAATTGTTTGGAGCACAAAAGATTCTACGTCGTCGGGAAGATAGCCCGCCTCTCCACAACGAGGGCAGGGGGGGACAGTGCCGGGTGCGCCATTATCTTCCACGCCTGAAGGGTAGAGGGTTTTACATTCTCTACAGAGAGCGGGGTGTTCCATGGTTATCCTTTCCACATCCTTTTTGTCCTCTCTCCAGTAGAGAGGCGCTGTTCAATCTACCCCGCAGCGACCTAGCTTGTCAACCTTTCTGCCACTATCCACTCTTGTGGAGGTGGATAGTCAGCCCATCGCTGCCCCTCTTGTTCCTATGACGTACTGATCCATCGGTTGCCGTCCCGCTCAAGGAGGGAGTCGGATTCAAGGGGTCCCCACCTTCCAGCCTCGTATTCGTGGAGGGGATAGGGCCTTCCCTTCCGCGATTCTATTGCCTCAAGGAGGGGCGTAAGGAGCGACCACGTTACATCAACGCCGTCTTCCCGGACAAAGAGGGTGTGGTCGCCAAGTATACAGTCGAGAAGAACCCGCTCATAGGCGTCCAGGGAACTCCCGCGATAGAATTCACTGTAGGTAAAATCCATCTTGACGCTTCTTAGACATACCTTTGAGCCGGGGAGCTTTACCTGAAAAACGAGCTGTATCCCCTCGTTCGGCTGAATCCTGAGGATGAGGATATTGGGGCCGATATTGTCACCCACAACTTTGTGGAACATGAGGTGGGGAACTTTCTTGAACTGGATGACTACCTCCGTGAAGCGTTGGGGCATCCTCTTGCCAGAACGGAGGTAGAAGGGGACGCCGTTCCACCGCCAGTTGTCAATGAAGAGCTTCATGGCGGCAAAGGTGGGCGTCCGCGACCCCTTCACGACACCCGGCTCCTCTCTGTAGGCGGGAACCTCCACCCCCTCAACCATGCCCCTCCCGTATTGACCGAGGAGAACGGAGTCGCTCAGCCGGTCGAGAGGGAACGGTTTTATCGCCCTGAAGACCTTCACCTTCTCATCCCTCACGTCGTCCGCCTCGAAGACAACCGGTGGCTCCATGGCGGTGAGGGCCAGGAGCTGCATCATGTGGTTCTGGAACATGTCTCTCACGACCCCCGCCTGTTCGTAGTACCCGGCCCTGTTCTCTATGCCGAGGGTCTCGGCGCTGGTAATCTGAATGTTGTCGATATACTGGCGGTTCCAGACGGGATCGAAGATGGTGTTGGCGAAACGGAACATGAGGATATCCTGAACCGTCTCCTTGCCGAGGTAGTGATCGATTCTGAATATCTGCCGTTCCTTAAAATAGAGGTGTATCTGCTCGTTGAGCTGCCGCGCCGTGGCCAGGCTACGGCCAAAGGGCTTCTCGATGACGATGCGGGACCACCCCTCCCGCTCTTCTGAGAGGCCGCAGCCGCCCAGGTTTCCGGCGATGGCGCCGTAGAGGCCGGGCGGTGTGGCGAGGTAGAAGAGGCGGTTTCTCTTCCCGGTCTTTTTCCCCTCAAGTGTGACAAGCCTCTTTGAAAGTGCTTCGTAGGCCCTTATGTCGCCGTACTCAACAGGGTGGTAGAAGAGCCTCCTGGAGAAGCGCTCCCAAGCAGCCCTGTGACTCTTCTTCATTGAGCCCGTATCCAACGCGTCGGAAAGGGTGCGGCGAAACTCCTCGTCGTCCATCTTCGTTCGCCCCACACCGAGGATGAAGAAGCCCCTCTTGAGCAATCTGTTCTGTCTGAGTTTGAAGAGGGCCGGGATCAGCTTCCTTTTCGTCAGATTTCCTGACGCTCCGAAGATGACGAGGGCGCACGGCTCGCTGGCCGGCTCAATGGCGCAAAGGGAGGAACTCAACGAATCGTCGTCGGGGACTACGGTTGTAACAAGACCTTCATCCCCCCCTGAGGGGCTCAAAGAGGCCATCCCCTCATTACCCTAGCCATCGGCCCTGCCATCCAGAAGAACCTGCCCCCGCTTGACCACGTTCTCAACGGTAAAGCCGAACTTTTCGAAGAGGGTCTGAGCCGGAGCGGAGGCCCCGAAATGGTCGAGACAGATGGTGTCACCCCTCAATCCAACATAACGGCCCCATCCCATAGAGGAGGCGGCCTCAACGGCAAGTCGCTCCGTAACTGAAGGAGGTAAAACCTCATCACGGTAGGCTTTATCCTGTTCCTCGAATAGCTCCCAACTTGGCATGGAGACAACCCTGACGGCTCGACCTGCTTTCGTAAGCTTCTCGTATGCTCCCAGGGCAAGGTGCACCTCGGCGCCGGTTGCGATGAGGATCAACTCCGCCTTGCCGTGGCCAGACTCTGCCAGCACGTAGCCGCCCTTTCTGAGGCTATCGGTTGCCCTAAAGCTTTCCCTGTCGATAATGGGAAGCTTTTGTCGGCTCATGATGAGGGCAACCGGCCCATCTTTCTTATCAAGGGCAAACTCCCAGGCGGCTACAGCCTCGTTGCCATCGGCAGGACGGATGACGGTTAGACCCGGTATGGATCTGAGACCGGCAAGCTGCTCAATTGGTTGATGGGTGGGGCCGTCCTCACCGAGTCCGATGGAATCGTGTGTAAAGATGTAGATGACGGGGAGCTTCATCATAGCGGCGAGCCTGATGGAATTTTTCATGTAGTCGGAAAAGATGAGGAATGTGCTCCCGTACGGTATGAGGCCACCGCTGAGGGCCATGCCGTTGAGAATACCCCCCATCGCGTGTTCCCGTACGCCGAAGTGGAGATTCCTGCCTCCGTCGTCGTGGATGAAGTCGCCATATTGCTTGAGGTGGGTTCCGGTCGAGGGGGCGAGGTCTGCCGAGCCGCCAATGAGCATCTCGATCCTTGGAGCCACGCCGTTGAGTACAGCGCCGGTAACCGAACGGGTTGCCACAGGGTCGTCACCCATCGTCGGCAGGTCGTCCCTCCACCCTTTCGGCAGCTCTCCATCGTGGGCGTCCCGCCACTTTGCTGCGAGATCGGGGTGCTCCGCTGCGTAGGCGTCAAAGAGTTTGTTCCACTCTCCCTCGATCTCACTACCCCGCTCAACAGCGCATCTAAAGATCTCAAGAACATCATCGGGGACGTGAAAGGTCGGCTCCATCGGCCATCCCAGCCGCTCCTTCGTCAGGTTTACCTCCTCTGCGCCGAGGGGTGATCCGTGGACTCCGCTCGTATCCTGTTTGTTGGGACTGCCGTGACCGATGTGGGTTCTGGCGATAATGAGGGAGGGCCGTGTCGCCTCCCCCTTCGCCTGCTCAATCGCACCTTTCATTTCATCACAGTCATTGCCGTCCACCCTCTGGACGTGCCACTGGTACGCCTCGAAGCGCTTAGCGACATCCTCGGTGAAGGTTATATCGGTAGAGCCTTCGATGGAGATGCGGTTGTCGAGGTAGATGTAGACAACCTTGCCAAGACCGAGATTACCGGCCATGGAGGCGGCCTCCGATGATATCCCCTCCATCAGGTCTCCGTCGCTCACCATCGCATAGGTATGATAATCGACAATGGGAAAAGTGGGGCGGTTGAAGGTCTCTGCCAGATACCGCTCCGCTATGGCCATGCCGATACCGTTGGCGAAACCCTGTCCCAATGGCCCCGTAGTTGTCTCGATGCCGAGATTGGGATCGTACTCGGGGTGACCCGCCGTCCTGCTTCCCCACTGGCGAAACTGCTTAATCTCATCGAGAGAGAGGTCGTACCCTGTCAGGTAGAGGAGTGAGTAGAGGAGCATCGAGCCGTGTCCCGCAGAGAGGATAAAGCGATCCCTGTTTGGCCAACGCGGATTGCCTGGGTTGTGGCGCAGGAAGGCGCTCCATAGGGTAAAGGCGGGCGCCGCGTCGCCCATGGGAAGACCGGGGTGGCCCGACTTCGCCTTCTCAACGGCATCAACGGAGAGCATCCTTATGGTATTGATACACTGTTCTGCCATATCCTGTTCAGAGTCTTTTATTGTCATTTAATGCTCCTCTTATGATGAATGAATTGTGGTGACAACATAGGGGGGGATAAAAAGAGGTGAGAAAGAGCGTTGTCCATTATGGCGAAAAAACATCCGGGGCTAATCGTAATAACCTCTACGGTTCACCCCGCCATGGCATTACGCCTGATCGCTCCTACTTTTTTGTTCCCAGCACACCGTCTGTACACGCCTTGGCGATCCTGAACTTGAGGACCCTCTTAGCCGGGATCTTTATTGTCTCACCTGTAGCGGGGTTCCGCCCTTTCCGGGCCTTACGCTTCACGATGGCAAGCTTCCCGATGCCTGGGACGGTGAAGGTGCGCTTGGCCTCCTTATAGGCCAGAGCGGCAAAGACTTCGAGAAATTCAGACGCCATCTTTTTCGTCACCCCCATCTTTTTTGCGAGATGCTCGATAATCTTTGCCTTGGTTAGTGGTTTCGCAGCCATACTCTACCTCCTCTATAAAAATTATTATGGACGGCATGATTTATTCAGACCGTCCGCGACACATGGACACATCGCCATATTCAGTGGCAGCAAGCCGTTGAAAATGGATCTTATCTGTTTGCAAGGGTGTTCATGCAATAATCTATCAGGCAATCCACATCTATGGATCGCCGGATAACTAGACCTTTTTAGTCGAGCAATGTATGTTGGGCCTGTCCGAAGTGACCTCAGTCAAATCGTAGCTGTAAATGGTGGATACGACCTCTCCTCCATACTACCAGTGCCATATACAACATTACCGGACATTACGCAAGCACTAAATGGAGCTTGACGCCATCTCTGCTCTCCCGCTGCAACTCATCTCGCCCGGATAGTATCATACTCATATACTTCCAACAACTGTCATCACATACCCTGATCCACCATCAAAAATCATAAAGAAAGCTCCTTGTTCCCATAGAATGTGGCTGATAGAATCATTGCGACAACAAAAACCCGCATTTGTTCGGACAGCCAGGTGATCGCCTCACTGGTCATGCTTAATCTTGCCGGTGGTGAGCATGTGGACGATTTAAAGATACTCCAGGCGGATGAGAGGTTTTGTCGTCTCTTGCAGAGGGTCGAGTACCATGGAGTGCGTCGTAAGGAGCGCAGGGAGAAGAGGCGAAGAAACGTGTTAAAGGTGATGGCGTCGTACAGAGTCCGACCTACTGGGCCGAGCAATTTTTCAGACACTCGACATACCACATGTATGCCTTCGTACCTGAAAACCCACTACTCCTTATACATCGAAATTTTTACTCAGCCATCTCACGACTTTTTACGAGGGCGTCAGATGTAGCGTACGAAATAAAGGCACTATCCACAGATTACACAGATGGGTTGATCTGCGAAAATCTGCGAAATCTGCGGTTAATCAGTTGTCTTCCTTCGATAGAGACAGGTAAATCTACATAAGATATCTCACACGGAGGAAAGCAGAGTAAGGATCGGCACTGATGGGAATGAGCAAGCAGGTTACACAGGGAGACGCCTTGATCTACAATTCTTAATAAACTCTGTGACTTTGTGCGACCTGTGAGGATGCTTTTATCTCAATAACCTCCATGACTTTTAACCATGAAGGAGATGAAGAAGTTCTGAACACGGATAGAAAATGGCATCATGATGTTTCAAGACCATGTTTCTTTCCAGGGGTAGATTAACGTCGTTATAAACAAACGGTTGCTGTTGTTGATGCTCAAAGAATAAAACCGTAGCTTTTTTTAGGGATTGAGATTATATATGAGCAACACGGCACAGATAGAAGTACTCCCCTTAACGTATGATGTTTTGAATGACACGCTATCTCTTCTTAAGAAAGTTTTTATTAGCAAAGAAGATCAGGATATTTTCCCTTTGAGTCTAAAAGAAAGTCTGTCTGAGGCGCACTCTAAAACAACTTATTGGATTGCTATAGAAAAAGGGACGAATGTCGTTGGCATAACTGGACTATATAATGATTCTCGCGATAAAAACACTGTCTGGCTTGGTTGGTTCGGCGTCCACCCAGCATGTAGAAACCGAGGTGTTGGATCCGCTTTGTTAGAGTTCGCCATAAAAGAGGCAAATCATAGAGGATTTAGTATCCTCAAACTTTATTCATCATCTGATAATAATGAAAGAGACGCCCACAAGCTATACAGGAGGTTCGGTTTTACGCAATCGGATGAGGGTGAGAACTCAGATAGAATCTATTTTACTAAAATATTGTGCAACTCTGCAATTGACAGAAAGGAGGACATAGCCGTGCATAAAATCGAAATTGAATGGGAGGGCCCCTTTGGAGTCGAAGAGGTAATAACAAGAATGACCGATGAGGGAGAATCTCCAGAGTATGATGGCAACGATTATGGACTGTACCAGATATATGGAGAGCACATACTCTGCGGAAAAGATACACTCCTCTATATTGGGAAAGCACCTGAGCAGACATTTGCTGCCCGGTTTTCACAGCACAAAAAGTGGTTAGATAGTGAGTCAGGCATACAGGTTTATATCGGGAGGATATATGATCCGGAAAGGCACTTAGAAAACGATAGATGGAAGAGTTGGGAAGAGGATGTGGATACAGCGGAAAGGATTATGATTTATAAATATTCTCCTCATTACAACAGCAGATCTCTTGCGAATCCGCCCAAACTAGCTTCCAAAGTTCAATTGATTCATAATGGAGTAAAGCATAAATTAAAATTCGAAGATAACGCTCCACAAGACTACTAGCTTCGTTGTTTTTTTAGATAAGTTTAATCCAATACAGGATGGATAGAAATTGCCTTGAGTCTTTATGCCTATCTGCTATAATTGTGCACCTGTTCGGTATGTTTATAAAAGGATTCTATTCTTGGAAATGACGCCATGAAGAAGGACGAGACGAAAAAAAGCGAGATTACGGTCACTATTAACGGGAAGCCCATTACGCTGCCCCATACGATGACGGCTATCCAGGCCCTATGGTATTCGGGGGACACCATGCTCCACGGCGTGGGGTGTCTCGAGGGTGTGTGCGGTGTCTGCAAGATCATGGTGCGAAAGGCCGATGAGAGGGCTATCTCCATGGAGCTTGGCTGCCAGACGCTGGTTGAGGAGGGTATAGAGGTCATTTTCCTCGTCTTCCCAGCGCCGAACCACCACACCTACCAGCTTCAGGAGATAGACAGTTCATGGGAGGCGCAAGGCTACTTTCACCGTGCCTTCCCGGAGGCGGCCCATTGCAGGCACTGCGGCGGCTGTGACAAGTCGTGTCCCAAGGGGATAGAGGTGGAGAAGGTCGTCAACCTCGCGGTGGAGGGGAAGTTCATGGAGGCGAGTGAACTTTTCCTTCAGTGCATCATGTGCGGACTCTGTCTGACCGCCTGCCCGGAACGGATTACGCCGAACCATGTGGGCCTCTTCTGCCGCCGCGTTACCGCCTACTTCCATATCCGCCCGTCAAACCTGATTAACCGCCTCGAAGAGATCCGTAAGGGAGAGGTTGCCGTTGTTATTGAAGAGGGAGAGTAGTTCTTAATGACTAGAGGCATTCCACTTAACGAGGCGCTTAAGAAGTACCGTGCAAAACGGGGTGAGGCGGCTGCTCCGAAGGAGACGGATGCCGGGGCGCTGCTGCGCCGCTACCACCCCGATTACAGTGAGGAGAGTTTCACCGAGCTGCGGGTGGGGGTCAACCGGGGAGACAAATGCCACCGTCAGCTCGCCGAGCTGCTCCAGGCAGACTCCGTTATCGATGACGCCGATCTGGCCGGGGCGACCGTGTGTGAGACCGACGTCCTGGTTATCGGCGGTGGAGGGGCCGGGTGCGCGGCGGCGCTGATTGCCGCGGAGCGGGGGGCCAGGGTCATCCTGGCGACAAAGCTCGGTTTTGGCGTAAGCAATACGGTCATGGCGGAGGGTGGGCTTCAGGCCTCTATTGAGAAGGACGACTCGCCTCAGAGCCACTATGAGGATACAGTAAAGGGTGGTCACAATGCCGCCGACAAGAGGCTAGTAGCCCAGCTTGCCATGGACGGACCCGACGTTGTACGGTGGCTCATTCAGCACGGCATGCACTTCGACCAGAACCAGTTTGGCGACCTCCTGATGCGAAGGGCGGGGGGGACCACCGCAGACAGGGTCGTCTACTGCGGGGACTATACGGGCCTTGAGATGATGCGGGTTCTCCGCGAATCGGTATTCAACAGTAACGGTAAGATACGGGTCATGGAGTACCATCCCGCCGTCGAACTGCTCTCCAACGAGGAGGGGCACTGCGCGGGAGCGGCCCTCTATTCACTGGACGAAAAGAGCTACACCCTCATCAACGCGAGGAGTGTAATCCTCGCCACCGGGGGGATCGGGCGCCTCCATCTTGACGATTTCCCGACATCGAATCACTTCGGGGCGACGGGAGACGGCCTGGTGCTGGCCTACCGGATCGGGGCAAGGCTCCGTGACCTCGATACCTTCCAGTATCATCCAACGGGCATTGCCTACCCCAGCTATCTGAGAGGGTTCCTCGTTACCGAGGGGATACGGTCTGCGGGAACACGTATCCTGAACGGCAGGGGGGAGCGCTTTGTCGATGAGTTGAAGTCGCGGGACCACGTGACGGCCGCCATCCTGAGGGAGTGCGCCGAGGGGCGGGGGGTGGAGATTGATGAGAACAGTCTCGGAGTGCTCCTCGACACACCGTCCCTTGAGCTGGAGACGCCCGGCATCCTGGAGAAACGGTTCCCGAAGCTCTACATGAGGTGCAAGAAGAGGAATCTCGACCCGTGCAGTGATCCACTCCTGATCTATCCGACCCTCCACTATCAGAACGGCGGTGTGAGGATCGATGAGCAGTGCAAGACGGCCATTGCCGGTCTCTACTGCGCCGGAGAGGTGAGCGGGGGGATCCATGGTCGAAACCGCATCATGGGGAATGCCCTCCTTGAGATAATCAGTTACGGACGACGGGCAGGGATGAGTGCCACGGAGCGGATATACGGGAGGGGGCACAAAAAGATCTCCATAGAGCACGTGCGGCGGATGCGCAGGGAGCTGACACACACAGGGATGTCTATGGAGGGGAAGAGCCCCCTCCTCTTCCCCGATGTCGCACACAGGAAAAACAATCATGAAGAAGGTTAATCAGGTACTCCTCCATCGGGAGAGCAGGGTAGGCGCAGAGCTGACCAGATGGGTTGAGCGTGGCGGGAGAGAGGGGCTTCAAAAGGCCCTCGCCGACCCCTCCGCCGTTATCAAAACCATTGAGGCCGCAGGTCTACGGGGACTCGGCGGGAGCGGTTTCCCCACCCACGTCAAGTGGGGCTTTGTCGCCCCCAATCCCGGCAAGCCCGACAAGTACCTTGTCTGCAACGGCAATGAGGACGAGCCCGGCACCTTCAAGGATAAGGTCCTTCTTGCGGAGACGCCCCACCAAGTCATTGAGGGGGCCCTCATAGCCGCCGTTGCCACGGGCATCAATAAGATTGTCTTCTATATCAATCCCGATATTGACCGCGCCATCGCGGCCATGCGCATGGCCGTCAAGCAGTGGGAGGAGTCAGACTACCTCCAGGCGGTCTCAGAGGCGGTGGGGAAACCGGTTGAATTAACAATTCATCTCAGCTCCGGCCACTATATCGGAGGGGAGGAGACGGCGGCCATTGAGTCTGTTGAGGGTAAGTTCCCTTTCCCCAGGGGGAAACCGCCTTTCCCGGCAGCATCGGGCGTCTACGAGTGCCCCACACTGATAAACAACATGGAGACCCTAGCCAACGTTCCCCACATTATGAGGAACGGTCCCGAGTGGTACCAGAACCTCGGAGAGGGTGACGCCGCAGGAACCAAGATCTTTTCTCTGAGCGGCGATGTTATAGATCCTGGGGTCTTCGAGCTCCCAATGGGGACGAAACTCTCGGAACTCATCTTTCACTACGGCGGCGGTATGCTCCAGGGGAAGACCTTCAAGGCGGTCTTCATGGGCGGCCCCTCCAATACTATACTGTCCAAGGACGACCTCGACGTCTCCCTCGACTTTGATTCCGTCAAGGAGCGCCGGTCGGGTCTGGGGACGGGAGCCATGATCGTCATATCTGAGGGGACGGGCATCGTCAAGCGCGTTGCAGAGTACGTCCGCTTCTTTGAGCACTCATCGTGCGGCCAGTGCCCACCGTGCAAGACGGGTACCTTCTACATCTCCATGCTCCTCGACAGGATCGATACGGGGAGGGGTACCCAGTCAGATCTGGACGCCCTGAGTAATCTCTGTGAAATCCTCCCCGGCTCTGGCCGCTGTCACCTCGTAAACGGGGCGGTCAAGGTTGTGGAGAGCTCCCTCTATCACTTCATGGATGAATACAGGCACTCCCTCAGGGGGTAAGTCTCCCTCCCCTTTTTGCTAGAAATATATTCCTACCTATTGTATAAGAGTGAAGAAAGGAAGGTGTTTTTTTATGCATGTTATCCGTTTTATCCACTTGATATCACTCGTTGTATGGGTTGGAAGTATTATATTCTTCAGCTTCTTTGCCGCGCCTAGTATCTTCAAGAACCTGCCCAGAGAGACGGCAGGCGATGTTATCGGGACGATATTTCCCAAATACTGGATGGTCGGCTACGTATGCAGCATAGTCCTGCTGGTTACCCTCATTGCTATTGCCGTTGACGCAAAGTCACTCCCCACTCTGAAGGTAGGCATCCTGGTTGTAATGACGGCCCTGACCTTCTACTCCGGCCTTGCTGTCGGTGGCAAGGCAAGAACCATCAAGGCGGAGATACGCTCCGTCGAAGTGGTGGAGCAGAAGGAGCCGCTCATGAAGAGATTCAAGGTGCTCCACCGGAGGTCGATGATACTGAATGTTGTCATACTACTCCTGGGCCTCTTCTTTATCTATCTCACCTCTTATTCACTAC
>JBHHTR010000060.1:0-11766 GCA_046753505.1 Thermodesulfobacteriota bacterium | reverse complement strand
AGAACCACCATGATACGCCACTTAATCTGTCATCCACAACTTTTAAGTATATCTCGCTACTGTCAAGAGATCTTCGTCTCTCCTATCTCTCAACACTATAGTCAATACATGTTATTCCAGTCATCTCGACCAATCTATTCAGGTGATGAAATATCCTCTTTACCCTATTGACCAGCCCCATGATCTATGCTACATTTTTGCCCATGATAAAGGTACTTCTTGTTGACGATATCAGGCTCTTCCTTGAGATTGAGCAGACCCTCCTGAACAGACCGGATATTACTATTTTTACCGCAACCTCCGGTGAAGAGGCCATCCAGATACACGAAAGAGAAAATGTAGACGTTATTCTCCTCGACCTTCTCATGCCAGGTATGGATGGGGAGACAGTATGCAAACATATCAGGGCTGATAGTAGGCTCATGGGCGTCTCCATCATAATGGTCACCACAAGCACATCGCCTGAAGATATTGAGCGGTGTATAGAGGCGGGGGCGAACGACTATATTCTCAAGCCGATAAACCCTACGGAGCTTCTCACCAAATTTCAGAGGTATGTCAAGGTTGCACAACGTTGGGATCTCAGGATACTTACAAGAATGGATGTGTCCGTGGCGGATCAGGATAGCATGGGATCTTTTATGGGGAATACGGTGAATATAAGTTCCAGCGGCGTCCTTGTCGAGTGTACACATAATCTCGATGTGGGCGATGCAGTCTCATGCTCCTTCTCACTGCCGGGCAACACCTCAACCATTACCTCTACGGGAGAAGTGGTGAGGAGTAAAGAGATTAATCACACTCAATCACGTATCACGAGGTACGGGATTCGTTTTCTGGATATTGGTGAAGAAGAGCAAAATATGATTGAAAGCTTTATCTCACGCTATGCGAGCAAGACATTATCCGCACAGCAACAGTGACGCCTTAACCCCTTTCACCAATCCCGCCAACCATTGCCTCAAGACGCTTTACCCGCTCCGCCATGGGGGGGTGTGTGCTGAACCACTTGAGCATGCCGCCGCCTTTCAGGGGATTAACGATGAACATGTGTGCAGTCGCCTCCCTGGCGTTAGCCATCGGCCGCTGACGATTGGCCCCCTCCAGTTTTTTCAAGGCGTTGGCCAGATAGATGGGGTTGCCGCATATTGCCGCGCCGCCCCTGTCAGCGCCGTACTCTCTCGTACGGGAGATAGCCATATGAACAACCATGGCCGCCAGTGGGGCAACGATCATCATCAAGATCATGACGAGGGGGTGACCACCGCCCCTCTCATCTCTTCTGCCGCCGCCGAATATCATCGCCCACTGAGCCATGTAGGCAAGATAGCTTATTGCCCCGGCAATGGTCGCCGCTATGGTAGAAACGAGGATATCCCTGTTCTGGATATGGGCAAGCTCGTGACCTATTACGCCGGTCAACTCCTCTTTCGACAGGATATCCACTATGCCCGTAGTAACCGCCACAGCCGCATGATGAGGATTGCGGCCCGTCGCGAATGCATTTGGAGTCGGGTTATCCATGATGTAAACCTTCGGCATAGGGAGCTTCGCCTTCATGGCGAGATCCCTTACGAGCCCGTGCAACTGAGGCGCGTCTGACGGTGAGACCTCCTTTGCCCGGTACATCTTCAGCACCACCCTATCGCTGAACCAGTAGGCGCCAAAATTCATCACTCCGGCAAATATGAGGGCGATAGTAGCCCCCCCTCTTCCACCAATGGCGCCGCCTGCAATGAGCAGGATGGCCGTTAAAAAAGCCAGCAGCATCGCTGTCTTAACTGTATTCATAGGGTATTACCTCCATAAAGAGTATTTATCATTCTCATATAATGTATGACCCAAGCGGCGGGTGTCAAGGAGGGAGAGAGAAGAGGAGGTGGTTCAGCCACAAGGGGAAGGCGTGGGGAGCAGGGACAACACTAAGAGTCAAGAAGACGGATAATCCTGTCTACACACTCCTCTACGTCCAGTTCATGGGTAGAGAGAGTGAGGTCAGGTGATTCAGGAATATCGTAGGTTGCGGAGACGCCGGGAAAGTCTCGCAGTTCTCCACTGTCTGCCTTTGGATAGACCCCTTTGACGTCGCGCTTACGACGCGCATCTTCCGGCGCAGTGAGGTATATCTCTATAAAGCACTCTTCGCCTATTACGGTTCTCGCCTTTTTACGTACCTCAGCGCTTGGCGCTACAAAGGCGCAGATGCAGGTGAGACCGGCTCTGTTTATGATGCGGGCAACCTCAGCCGCCCTGCGCATGTTCTCGGACCGTTCGTCCGCTGTAAAACCGAGATCCTTACTGATACCGAGTCGCATATTCTCGCCGTCCAGGACGGTTACTGCCCTGCCGCTGTCAAAGAGGCGGCGCTCCAGTGCGTAGGCCAGTGTGCTCTTGCCTGCATAGGAGAGGCCGGTGAGGAGTATGGTTTTTGCCTCTTCGCCATACCGGACACTCCTCTCTTCTGTGGATACCCGGCTTATCTGACGCATGAGCAGTGGGCTCTGCACCTCAGCCTCCCAGAAGCTTACCTTCTGTCCTTCGCTCGTCTCCCGGTCTATTACCATGCCGGCGCCGACGGTTCTGTTAGTTAACCTGTCAATGACGATAAATGAGCCGGTTGTACGGTTCTTACGGTAGGCGTCAAAGGGGATAGCCCTGTCTAGGGCAATGTGGCACCGCCCCACCTCGTTGAGCGCCAAAGCATCGGCATCCTCGCTGTGGAGAGAGTTGATATTCACCCTGTAGCGGATCGCCTCTAGTGAGCCCCCTACCTGATTGGCCGTCTGCTTGAAGATATACTGATTGCCCGGCGCCATTGGCTCATCGGCCATCCATACGACCATCGCTTCAATATCGCGCTCTACTCTTGGGGCGTTACCGGGATGAACAAGTAGGTCTCCCCGGCTTACATCGATCTCATCTTCAAGGGTAACGGTAACCGCATGGGGAGGGAATGCCTCTTCGAGATTTCCGTCAAAGGTAATGATCTCCTTTATCCGGCTCTTCTGCTGTCCAGGCAGCACCACCACCTCGTTACCGGGACGCATGATGCCGGAGGCGACAGTGCCGGCAAAACCCCTGAAGTTGATATCGGGACGGTTGACGTACTGAACGGGGAAGCGAAGGTCGATGAGGTTCCGGTCGGAGCCGATATAGACTGTTTCGAGGTAGTTCAGAAGGGAACCCGACTTGAACCACTCCATCTTCTCGCTTTGATTGACAACGTTGTCGCCATTGAGGGCCGATATGGGGATAAAGTGAAGGTCGCTGATTTCAAGGCGCGCCGAGAAGGATGTGTAGTCGTCGCGTATAGAATTAAAAACCTTTTCGTCAAAATCAACAAGGTCCATCTTGTTAATCGCCACTACGACGTGTTTTATCCCAAGGAGAGCGCAGATAAAGCTGTGCCGCTTCGTCTGGGGCAGCACCCCGTATCGTGCGTCGATGAGTATGATGGCAAGATCGCATGTGGAGGCGCCTGTCGCCATGTTGCGGGTATACTGCTCATGTCCCGGCGTGTCGGCGATGATGAATTTTCTCTTGTCAGTCGAGAAGTAGCGGTAGGCAACATCGATCGTTATCCCCTGCTCCCTCTCTGCGGCAAGACCGTCAACGAGGAGGGCCAGATCCACCTCATCTCCCGCTGAACCGTCACGGGCACTCTCCTTCTTTATCGACGCGAGCTGGTCTTCGTAGATCAGCTTGGAGTCGTGGAGCAACCTCCCGATGAGGGTAGACTTGCCGTCATCTACCGAACCGCAGGTAAGGAAGCGCAGAAGCTCCTTGTTCTCCTGTTTGGTCAGGTAGGTAAGGATGTCCTTCTCTATCAACTCCTCTTCGTACATCGGTTAAAAATACCCCTCCCGCTTTTTCTTCTCCATTGACGCCGCCTCATCATAATCGATGATCCTCCCCTGCCGTTCCGACTGTTTAGTCAGAAGCATCTCCTGAATGATTTCAGGAAGGGTGGCGGCAGACGACTCAATCGCCCCTGAGAGGGGGTAGCAGCCGAGGGTCCGAAAGCGGATCATCCGCATCTTCGGCTCTTCATTCTCCTCCAGCCTGAACCGCTCATCGTCAACCATAATAAGATTACCTTCACGCTCGACGACAGGCCGCTCCCTGGCGTAATAGAGTGGAACGATCTCGATGCCCTCCAGGTAGATATACTGCCATATGTCAAGCTCCGTCCAGTTGGAGAGGGGGAATACCCGTATGGACTCCCCCTTCTTGACATTGCCGTTGTAGATGTTCCACAGCTCGGGTCGCTGATTTTTAGGGTCCCACTGGTGCCTGTTGTCTCTGAAGGAGTAGATACGCTCCTTGGCCCTAGACTTCTCCTCATCACGCCGCGCCCCACCAAATGCCGCGTCGTACTGCCCCTTATCGAGGGCCTGCCGAAGGGCCTCCGTCTTCATAACGTTGGTATAGATACTGGAACCGTGGTCGAAGGGGTTGATACCCTTCTCCACCCCATCCTTATTCGTATGCACTAGCAGGTCGAGACCGTTCTCCTTGCAGAAGCGGTCGCGGAAGGTGATCATGTCTCTAAACTTCCAGGTCGTATCGACATGAAGGAGCGGGAAGGGAGGTTTGGCCGGATAGAACGCCTTGAGCGCGAGGTGGACGAGGACGGACGAGTCCTTCCCGATAGAGTAGAGCATGACAGGGTTATCGAACTCCGCCACCACCTCACGGATCATGTAGATAGATTCCGCCTCAAGCTGTTTGAGGTGAGTAAGGTTGTAAGAAGTCATCTCTTGATCCTTTTTACGGTGAATGTTGCAGATATGATGAACACTAATTGCCGCAATCCTATCAGATAGCAATAAAAGATTCAACCTCTACGCGATCATCGTTACAATTCATGGGCAATTTATGAATAATGCGGGGGTTATCGAGGGACAACGACGGTAAAAGCAAGCAGAAGATTATTATCTCAGGAGTATGAAGGCTACGGAGGGGGGGTGGAATGGGCTGTTGCGCTTTTCTCTGTAACGTAGGATTTATCGTGTGAACGTTTTACTAATTCCTTGCACAACCCCCTCTATTCTGCTAAGTTTTAGGGCTTAAACTGAGGAAATCATGGCATTGATTCTACCATACAAAGGCGTATCGCCAACGCTTCATCCCACGGTCTTTACCGTTGAGACGGCACAGATCATCGGTGATGTTGAGATCGGTGAAAATTCGAGCGTCTGGTTTAACGCCGTCGTCAGGGGAGATGTGAACTATATCACGATAGGGAAGAGGACGAACGTTCAGGACAACTCGGTTCTCCACGTCACTCACGATACCCACCCGCTGGTTATTGGCGATGACGTCACCATCGGTCACAGCGTTACCCTCCACGGCTGCACAATCAAGGGGCGTTCCCTCATCGGGATGGGGGCGGTGATCCTTGACGGGGCGGTGGTGGAGGAGGATACAGTTATCGGAGCGGGGGCCCTTGTCACCGAGAATATGGTTGTGCCGTCGGGGAGCCTCGTCGTTGGTGTGCCCGGCAAGGTGAGAAGGGAACTTACCGATGAAGAGCGAGACGGCCTCCTCCAGTCGGCACAAAACTACATAGGGTACTCTAACGCCTACCGGGAGGGAGCACATGTTTGAAGATTTAACACTCTTTCAGCTCCTTCAGAAGGGCGGCTATGTCATGATCCTCCTGGGCGGCTTCTCCATCCTCTCCATCGGGGTCATGCTGGAGAGGGCGTGGAGCTTCTCCCGCTTCGGGAAGGCCATGGTCGATTTTCCGGCAGAGTTCATCCGCACGTTCAAAACTGGCGGAGTGGATGTGGCGTCAGGGTTGTGCGACGGTCACACCTCGCCGCTGGCAAATGTCTTCAGGGCGGGCCTCACAAAGATTACACTGGGGGCGGTTGAGATGGCGGAGAGCATGGAACTCTCGGCTCGCAGGGAGATTGCCAACCTTGAGAGGTATCTGGGAGTTCTCGGCACCATCGGCAATACTGCCCCCTTTGTCGGCCTCTTCGGCACGGTTCTCGGCATCATAAGGGCCTTCCACGATCTGGCAGGCGCGGAGGGGGCAGGCCCATCGGTCGTAGCGGACGGTATTGCCGAGGCGCTGGTTGCGACCGCAGCCGGTCTTTTTGTGGCAATTCCGGCGGTCATTGCCTACAACTACTTTACGAGACGGGTTGTCAGATGCACCCTTGAGCTGGAGGTGCAGTCGAAGGAGATTATTGCCGCCCTCACTGAACAGGTGGATGAGTAGGGTGAGAGGGGTAGGGTTGTGAAAAAGTGGAGCCTTCAGAGCGGTGGGGACCAGATCATCTCCTCCATCAATATTACCCCACTAACCGACGTCATGCTCGTCCTCCTCGTCATCTTCATGGTGACTACGCCGCTGATAATGATGGAGTCCTTCAAGATCAAGCTCCCAAAAGCAGTGTCGTCAGGGGCGGAGAGGGGAGAGGGGATTACCGTAATGGTGACGAGTGGAGGTGATATCTCGATAGATGGTGCGCCGATAGATCGTGATCGTCTCTACGACTTTATCAGTGGGAGGGTTGCAGACACTCCAGAGGTGGCGGTCATTATCAAGGCGGACACAGACGCCCTCCACGGCTCTGTGGTAGAGGTTCTCGATACCGCAAAGAGGGCGGGAGCAAAGCGCCTATCCATCGCCACCGTTCCAGGTGGTGGACAGTAATGGCGGGGCGAAGACACGCCTCAATTGATATAGGGACCAACACGGTGCGCCTCCTTATTGCAGATCTGGAAAGTAGCGGGACTTTGATGCCAGTCACGGTGGAGCGTGTCGTTACCCGTCTCGGCGGTGGTTATAGTGAAGAGGAGGGCATAGCGCCGGGCGCTGTGGAGAGAACGGTGAAGGCGTTGCAGGGCTTCTCGGACTCTATCAGGCGGTATGAAGTTGATGGCACTTGCGCCGTGGCGACAAGTGTCGTAAGGCGGGCAGTGAACGGGAAGAGCTTTACAGAGAGTGTGAGGAAGCAGGCGGGGATCGACGTAGCAGTTATCGGCGGCGACGAGGAGGCGAGACTCTCCACACTGGGCGTCCTCTCCATCCTAGACGATCGTAAGGGGAGGAGCTTCATAATCGATATCGGGGGCGGCAGCACCGAGTTTATAGCCGTTGATGGCGAAGCTGTTGCCGGGACGTGGAGCATGGAGATGGGTGTTGTCCACCTGACCGAGCGGTTTTTACTGCACGACCCTCCAGACGAGGGTGAGTTGAGGGCGTTGGAGGATTCGGTCGCTCATACTGTGAATGCCTTAAGGGAAGCAATGGAGGAGGGCGGGATTGATACATTCCTCTACTCCGACGCACCGAAAGGTGGGGGAACCCGATTTGTCGGGACGGCCGGGACGGTGACAACCATCGCCGCCATCGATCAGGCACTTACCGTCTATACCCCTGAGAGTGTGAATAACTACCGTATCGAAAGGGGTAAGGTTGAAGGCCACTACCGCCGTCTCTCTTCGATGACTCTGGATGAGAGGCGGGCTATCCCGGCCTTGGAAGATGGTCGGGAGGACCTCATTATCGCTGGCTTGGCCATACTCCTTGAGACGATGAAGACATTCGAATTTGACGAAATAATCGTAAGCGACAGCGGCCTGCTGGAGGGTATACTGCTCGATCAGTCGAGGGTTCGCCAGATCCATGGAGGACAATAATTAGTCTGGAGGAGTAATCTTTATGGCAAAAAAGGAGATAAAGGAGGGGCTGACCTTTGATGATGTGCTCCTGGCGCCCGCCTTTTCAAATGTTCACCCCAGGGACGTCAATGTTTCGACACGTCTTACCAACGCGATTACCCTGAAGATTCCCATCCTCAGTGCGGCAATGGATACGGTAACCGAGTCGAGGATGGCCATATCGCTGGCTCAGGAGGGGGGGCTCGGCGTGATACACAAGAACCTCACCGTGGAGCAACAGGCCGCCGAGGTGGCAAAGGTGAAGAAGTTTGAGAGCGGCATCGTCCTCGAACCGCTGACCCTCGGTCCCGACCAGCGCCTCTCCGACGCCATTCGTATCAAGGAGGAGTGGCACATATCGGGACTGCCCATTGTTACCAGCGGGAAGCTCGTTGGAATTCTCACCAACAGAGATCTTAAGTTCGAGGAGGATCTCTCCAAGAAGGTCTCAGAGGTCATGACGCGGGAGGTGGTCACTGTCCCGACAGGCACATCCATTGAGAAGGCTAAGGAGATTCTTCACCGTCACAGGATTGAAAAGCTACCGGTGGTCGACAGGAGGGGCAATCTCAAGGGACTCATTACCATCAAGGATATCGAAAAGCGGGAAAAGTATCCCAACTCGTGTAAGGACAAGATGGGAAGGCTACGGGTTGGCGCCGCGATAGGCACCGGGGCGGACAGGGAGGCGAGAATGGAGGCCCTTATCAAGGCCGGCGCCGACGTCATCTTTATTGACACCGCCCACGGTCACTCCAAGGGGGTCCTTGATGTGGTGAAATCGATCCGCAAGGGATTCCCCGATTGTCAGCTCGTGGCCGGTAATGTGGCGACCCATGACGGGACAGAGGCGCTTATCAAGGCGGGTGTTGACGGCGTCAAGGTGGGTGTCGGTCCCGGTTCAATCTGCACGACCAGGGTTGTCACCGGTGTGGGCGTTCCACAGATAACGGCCATCATGGAGTGTGTGAGGGCTGCCCGTAAGAAGAAGATTCCCGTCATTGCCGACGGGGGAGTAAAGTTTTCGGGAGATATCGTGAAGGCCCTGGCAGCCGGAGCCGACTCGGTCATGATAGGCAGCCTCTTTGCCGGAGCCGATGAGAGCCCCGGCGAGACCGTCCTCTTTCAGGGGAGGACTTACAAGGTCTACCGTGGTATGGGCTCCATAGGGGCTATGCAGAGTGGCAGTAAAGACAGGTACTTCCAGGAGGAGTTTAATACGGAATCGAAGTTTGTTCCCGAGGGAATAGAGGGGCGGGTTCCCTATAAAGGCCCCCTCTCGTCGAGTATCTACCAGTTCGTAGGTGGACTGCGGTCGGGCATGGGATACTGCGGTTGTAAGACCATTGCCAAACTCCAGACGAATGCCCAGTTTACCCGGATCAGCGCCTCCGGACTCCGTGAGAGTCATGTCCACGACGTCATCATTACCAAGGAGGCCCCGAACTACAAGATGGAGTAGGAGAGGAAACAAGGTGTATAGGCTGAAGGCGGAAGGTTATCAGGAAAATCGCACATAATTAAGAATAGCTGGCTTTTGATCTTCTTCAGCCTTCAGCCTATTCACCTTAAGAAATAACTATGGATATTCATTCTAACAGGATCATCATACTCGACTTCGGTTCCCAGTATACCCAGCTTATTGCGCGGCGGATTCGGGAACAGAAGGTATACTGCGAGATTCACCCCTACAACATTGGGATAGAGGCGGTGAAAGCTTTTGCTCCACAGGGGGTCATACTCTCCGGCGGGCCGTCCAGCATATTTGATAAGGGGGCGCCCATGCTTGGGAGCGATATCTTCGAGCTCGGTGTTCCCCTCCTCGGTATCTGCTACGGTATGCAGTTGACCACCCATCTGCTGAAGGGGAGAGTTGAGGGGTCGCCGTCCAGGGAGTATGGCAGGGCCGAGCTGGAGATCGACGACGACAGCGACCTCTTCAAGGGGGTGTTGCGCCGAGGCAAGGCGACCACCACTGTCTGGATGAGCCACGGCGACAGGATAGAGGGGCTGCCGAGGGGTTTTGCTGCCATAGGTCACAGCGATAACTCGCCAGTGGCGGCAATGAAGGATGGGAAGCGGCGAATCTACGGACTTCAGTTTCACCCGGAGGTCTCCCACACGAAGGAGGGGGTAAAGATATTCCGCAACTTCCTCTTCTCTATCTGCGGCTGCAAACCAACATGGACAATGAGCTCCTTTATTGACAGCTCGAAGGAGGCGATACGGGAGCAGGTCGGTGATCGCGGAGTTGTCTGCGGTCTCAGCGGCGGCGTAGACTCATCCGTCACTGCGGTGCTTATCCACGAGGCGATTGGCGATCAGCTCACCTGCATCTTTGTCGATAACGGCCTCCTAAGAAAGGACGAGGCAAGGAAGGTCCGTGAGCTCTTCAGCCGTCACTACCATATCAAATTGAAGTGCATCAAAGCCGGGAGTCGTTTCCTGAAGAAGTTAAAAGGGGTCGAGGATCCTGAGAGAAAGCGAAAGATTATCGGCAACGAGTTCATTCATGTATTCGACGAGGAGGCGGCAAAGCTCAAGGATGTAGCCTTCCTGGCCCAGGGAACGCTCTATCCCGATGTTATCGAGAGCGTCTCCTTCAAGGGCCCATCCGCCACCATCAAGAGCCACCACAACGTTGGTGGCCTCCTCAAGAAGATGAAGCTCAAACTGGTCGAGCCCAGGAGGGAGCTTTTCAAGGATGAGGTACGGACGATGGGGAGGGAGCTGGGTATCCCGGAGGAGCTTATCAGCCGTCAACCCTTTCCCGGCCCCGGTCTGGCGATAAGGATTATAGGCGACGTGACGAAGAGGCGGTGTGATATACTGAGGGCCGCCGATAGCATCGTAATCGAGGAGATCAAGGCTGCCGGGCTCTACACGAAGATATGGCAGTCCTTCGCGGTGCTGATTCCCGTCAAGACCGTTGGCGTTATGGGTGATGAACGTACCTACGAAAACCTCCTCGCCTTGCGGGCCGTTGACAGCATTGACGGCATGACGGCGGACTGGGTAAAGCTCCCCTACGACCTGCTTGGGAGGATCTCCAGCCGCATCATCAACGAGGTCAAGGGGATCAACCGGGTGGTCTACGACATCAGCAGTAAGCCGCCGAGCACCATAGAGTGGGAGTAGCGCACAATGATTGAGGATCTGAAAGGGAAGGAGACTTGGCGGCTCTTCAGGATAATGAGCGAGTTTGTCGAGGGTTTTGAGGAACTCTCCCACATTAACTGCGCCGTATCGATCTTCGGTTCCGCCCGGTTTCATCCGAACAGCAGGCACTACAAGAAGACGGTTATAATATCCAGGCTTCTCGCTGAGAACGGCTTCTCCGTCATTACGGGGGGCGGCCCCGGAATTATGGAGGCGGCCAACAAAGGGGCTTCCGAGGGCGGCGGCGTCTCCATAGGTCTCAACATCTCCCTCCCGGCGGAGCAGAAGCCGAACCCCTTTCAAAACAAGTCCATCCAGTTCAAGTACTTCTTCGCAAGGAAGGTGATGTTTGTCAAGTACGCAATGGGATATGTCTGTATGCCGGGCGGCTTCGGCACCCTCGATGAACTCTTTGAGGCACTGACCCTCATGCAGACCCACAAGATATACACCTTTCCTCTCGTTCTCTGCGGAACAGAGTACTGGTCTGGCCTCATCGAGTGGATGAAGGACGTCATGTGCAAGAGAAGGACCGTATCCAGAAAAGATTTTGACTTCATCACCCTTACCGATGACCCTGAAGAGATTGTCGATATCATGAACCGACACAGGCGTTGGAGACAGAAGAAGGGATATATGGCAAAGCCGGAGAAGAAGGACAGGTAGCATAAACCATAAGAGAGTGGGCAAGTGACACTGACAAACAATAACCTATAACCTTTTGGGAGAGACAAAATGGCACATTCGGATCATGGACATACAGAGGAGATCGTGAGGTGTACCCTCTATCTTGAGGATGAACATATCGAGCATCTCGATGAACTGGCAAAGGAGTACAGCAAGGCCCTCGGCCAGAGGTGGTCGAGGAGCGCTGTCGTAAGGCTCGCCGTCGGCGACTTTCTGACCAAGATAGGGAGGATTACCTGA
>JBHHTR010000059.1:0-11784 GCA_046753505.1 Thermodesulfobacteriota bacterium | reverse complement strand
AAATAGCAAGTATTTTCAATGACTTGGGAAATCCGACTTTTTACGAGGCCATCATGATTTAGATTGAAATATATGTCCGCTCATGTCAGAATATTTTTTCTCCAATGGAGGAGGATAACGCACAAACAACGGTTAAGGTTATAGAATGGTTACAGAGAATAAAGAGAGCAATGAAAGCAAGGAACTCCAGCGAGAGGTAAGGGCGCTCCTCAAGAAGCGCAAGGCCATCATGGTCGCCCACAACTATCAGCGCGATGAGGTGCAGGAGACCGCCGATATTACCGGTGACTCCCTCATGCTCAGTCAGGTCGCCGCCGACTCCGATGCGGAGGTGATCGTCTTCTGCGGTGTTCACTTCATGGCGGAGAGCGCCGCTATCCTCTCGCCACAGAAGACAATTCTACTGCCGCGACTCGATGCCGGTTGTCCCATGGCCGACATGATAACCGATGAACAGTTGCGGAGGGAGAAGGAGAAACGGCCCGGTATGCCCGTGGTCGCCTACGTGAATACAACGGCGGCGGTCAAGGCGTTGAGCGATATCTGCTGTACATCGGCGAATGCAGCCAAGGTAGTTGACTCGGTAGAAGCCGATACGGTCTATATGATACCAGACAGAAACCTGTCGCGCTATGTCTCCAGGAGTACGGAAAAGAGGGTCGAGTGGTGGGACGGCTACTGTGCAACCCATGACCGCCTCACCCCTGAAGAGGTGCAAAGGGCTAAGGCAAACCATCCGGAGGCCCTCTTCATGTGTCATCCCGAGTGTAGGCCCGACGTCGTCGAGTTGGCGGATCACGTATGCTCAACCTCGGGGATGTACTCATTCGCCCAGGAGAGCAGCGTGGAGACATTTATAGTGGGGACGGAGATGGGCATACTCTACCGTCTCAGAAAAGATAACCCCGCGAAAGAGTTCATCCTACCGTCAAGATCTCTCATCTGCCCCAACATGAAGCTCATAACCCTCGAAGATGTCCGTGAAGCCCTTGAGGGGATGGACAGGGTAGTGACTGTCCCCGAGGAGATCAGGATCCCTGCAAAAAAAACGCTCGACAGGATGCTGGCAATACCGCGAGATTAGCGTGCCCTCTGGAGTGATTACTGCGCTACAGTCAGAAGGGGTATCATTGTTCCGGAACAGATCACTTTCTACAGTTCTGTTATGTATAAACTATGGTTAAGAGCTATTCCACGAAATCCCTGCTTACCCTTCTACTCACCCTGACGTTCCTCATCGCCCTCAGCAAAACCTCATATGCCATTCCGGCCTTTGCAAGGAAGTACCAGACGAGCTGCATGACCTGTCACGCAACCTTCCCAAAGCTCAATACCTTTGGCGAGACCTTCCGTAGAAACGGCTATCAGATTCCCGATGTTGATGAGCGGTATGTTAAGGAGAAGCCAGTGAAGCTGGGCGCTCCGGCGTGGAAGGAGGTCTGGCCTGACGGGGTATGGCCTGGAACGCTGCCGGGACTCCCACCTATTTCACTCCTGGCGCGCTCCCTCTACCGATACGACGATGGCTCGCAGGTTCGCCACGACTTCACCTTTCCCGATGAGATAGAGCTGCTTACGGCAGGCACTATCGGTGAGGATATATCATTTCTCGGCACTATTGCCCTCGTTGAGAAGGACGGTAACTTTGGCGGTGTTGAGAGGCTCTTTGTCCAGTTTGATAACCTCTTCAGCGGTCGCCTCTCATCTCATCTTATCAATCTGAAGATAGGGCAGTTTGAGCCTGCATTTCTTCCCGTCTCCCTTCACAGAAGGCTCACCCACACACGACAACTCATCACCACGGCTAGGGTAGGCTCGAATGAATTTACCCTCTCGGAGCAGAGGGGCGCGGAGATCAATGGAATCTTCAAGAGCCGCATGGAGTACGCCATCGGGATCGTGAACGGCAACGGCACCGGTAGGGGTGACGGTTCGGGGGCCCTCGATAATAACTCACAAAAGGATATCTACCTGAAGGTGGGGTATAAGTTTGGCGGCATCGGTCTGGACGGGCTGGGTATTGAGGGGGGGGGGTGGCTGCCGGGCGACTGGAAGGAGCGTTCCCTCTCTATTGGCGCATTTGGCTACAGCGGTGAGAACCGTACCAGCAGTACAACGACTGTCAACGACAGCTTTTACCGTTACGGACTCAACATGGATCTCTACTACGGCAACCTTAATCTGTTCGGCGCCTTCGTGGCCGGGAGTCATGACAACCCCGACGGCAATGGTGTGGAGAGGGAGATCGCCACCTGCTTGGTTGAGGGCAACCTCCTCCTCTACCCGTGGCTCACCGGAGTAGTACGGTACGAGTCGGTAGATGTGGATCGTGATGCGGTAGAGGACGCCGTTACCATTGGCCTTGTAGCATTAATCCGTGCTAACCTGAAACTCACGGTGGAGGGGGATATCCATACCAGGGGGGAGGAGAGCGACCGCGCCTTTCTCATACTGGAGTTTGCCATCTGATATGGATGCCATCAATAATGTTTCACGAAGGAGGTAGAGAGAAGCACATGAAAGGGACTAGGATATCAAAGGCGGTGTTCTGCCACGCAGCTCTGCTCACTGTAGCGGTTCTTCTCAATACATCGCTCTTCGTTACCGCCGCAACTGGCGCAACCGTCAGGGGAACCGTCAAGCTCAAGGCACAGGACGATGCAAACAGGGTGGTAGTCTACATAGAAAAGGTAGAAGGTGACTTCTTCCCTCCCGAAGAGCATCCTATAATGGATCAGATCAACCTGACCTTTGTCCCCTACGTCCTGCCTGTGCTGAAGGGAACCACCGTCGATTTTCATAACAGCGACGATGTGTTGAATAACATATTTACCCCTTCGTGGGCCGGTCGTAAGTTTAACCTTGGAACCTATCCCAAGGGAGTTGTCAGATCATACACCTTCGATCGTCTCGGGGAGATAAAGCTCCTCTGCAACATACACCCCGATATGGAGGGGTATATACTGGCGCTCCAGAACCCCTACTTCGCCATTCCTGCCGATGGTGGTGGATACCGGATTGACAACGTTCCGCCGGGGCGATATACCTTGAGAATATGGTACGCCAGGATGGCGGGCGAGCCGCAGCAAATAACCGTTCATTCAGGGCAGGATACAGTTGCCGACTTTCACTAGATGTAGCTCCTTTGGGGCGGGGCTGCACCCGCGATACATGTGTGATGTCTTAAAGCACACTATTTATAGCGGGAACGTTCATGTGTCGCGGAAGAGCTGAATAGTAGGATTTCCCTGATGATATTACAGAAAAAACTTTAATATGAGATTTACGATCAGAAAAAAGCTCATGTTCGGATATATCGCGGTGCTGCTGTTTATGGTAGTGGTGAGCTCCCTTGCCTACATCTCATTAACCAATATCAGCACGGCAGTCACCAATATCCTGGTCTACTCCCATAAGTACGATATGGTTGACAGCCTCAAGCATTCACTCAAACAGTTCCTCGATGTAAACGACTCCCTCCTCAAGGGACAGATACAGGATATCGAGTACTACCAGTCCCTCGCCAATGACGTGGAGAAGAAGATACTCTATGTCGGAAAACTGAGACTCAAGGATGATGAAAAGGGACTCCTGTCCAAAGTCAGGGGTGAGTTTACCTTCACCCGTGAGAAAGCATTGGAGCTTGTTCATATGGAGGATGAAGAGCGAGGGGTCCACCTTGCCATCCTCATGCGGGAGATGGACCGGTCAAAGCCCATTCTAGTTAACAGCATAGACGCCCTCTATGACGAAGCGTGGCGCTCTCTGGACAGTGTAACCATCCTTGCCGAGCGTGACAGGGAACATGGCATCCAGCAGATCATAATCTTCTCTATACTGGCGATTGTATTGGGGCTGGGAATCTCTATCTACTTCTCACGTAAGATCACCAACCCGCTGAAGGCTCTCTCTAATGCGGCCAGCAAGATTGCAGAGGGCGACCTGAATCAGGTTGTAGAGGAGGCGGAAGGCGATGAGATTGGTGAATTAATAACTGCCTTTAACAGGATGGTACACGACCTCAAGACGTCGAGAGACCAGGTCGATAAGTATAACAGGGAGCTCCAGGCGATGGTGGAGGAGAGGACCGCGGAACTTGAGAAGACCAAGGAGTATCTGGAGAACATACTTGAGTATTCGGGCGACATGATAATATCGACAACACTCTTCGATGAGATTGTTCAGTTTAACAGGGGCGCTGAAACACTGCTGGGCTACAAGAAGGAGCGTATGGTTGGAGTAAATATCGATACACTCTTTGCCAATAAGAACGACTACAGAAAGCTGCGGGAAAAGGTGGTTGCCGGTGGAGATGTTTCCAGCTACGAAACAACGCTCATGCAGAAGAGTGGTGATATTATCGACGTAAGTCTCACCTTCTCTCAGTTAAGAGACAGCTCCGGCGAGATCATTGGACTCGTCGGCATTGGCAGAAATATCACCGAGAAAAAGAAGGTAGAGGATGAACAGAAAAAGTACGCAGACCGCCTCCTGAAAGAGATCGAGAAGAGCGCCAAGAGCGCCAGGATAGCAGAGGATAGCGACAACAAACACGAATAGGAGGCGGTCAAACCTCTTTTCAGCATCTACCCATGACGATACGATACAAAAAGAGACCGATCCGGCGTAAGATTGCAACCTTTATACTCGTTGTAGGGATGTTTCCCGTTATCATAGGCACTGCTATCATATACCAGCAGGGGAAGCAGGAGCTTACGGAATCGGTAGGGAACAATTTTTATCGAATTGCCAGTGAGATTGCCAGTAAGATTGAAATACTCATCGACCAATCCCTCTACAACGTGCAAACGCTCACCTTATCGCCGGTCTTGAAGGGGGCGGTAGCGGAGGCAAACAGAACGTACCGTGGCAAGGATAAGGCGTCTATTCTGCTGGCGATACAGAGGAATGACGCACGGTGGGTGCAACACAGGAGTCACAGCAGAGGCATTGACGAACTGCTCTCTACCCCCTCATCGCAGTACCTCGCCACCATTGCAGAGCAGAGAGAACAGTATGTGACGATCATACTTACCGATATGGAGGGGGTGCTGGTAGCGGCGTCCCACGCAACAAAGTATACCTACTTTGGCGGCGATAAGTGGTGGCAGGCGGCATACAACGATGGCAGGGGCGATGTCTATGTGAGTGAGATATACCTCGATCCCGACAGAAGTGAGTACCTTATCAGGATTGCGGCCCCCCTGATGGACGATAGGGGAGAGCATGTAATCGGCATCCTCCATGTGGTCAGCCGGATCGGAGATATTTCTCAGGTTGTTCAGAGACCGCGTATCGGACAGACAGGCCACGCCATGCTGATCAACTCAGCTGCTGTCATACTCCTCTGCCCCATCTTCCCCCCTCAGAGTCATAAAGTAACCAAGGCGTTGATGGCCGATATCAGCAGACCATCTATTGGCTGGGCGGTGGTGAAGGATAACGCCCACGGCGGGGTCAATGCGATTGCCGGTTTCGCCCCCATAACATCTGCCTATCAAAGGGGCGGCAATACATTTGACGGAGGCAAGTGGTACATCTTTGTCAGTCAGTCGCCCTCCGAGAGTTACGCGCCAATAAAGACCCTCTTGAAGAGGATGGTCTCCCTCCTCATATTTGCAGTTGTCATTCTCTCTGCCATGGGATTCTGGGCCGCCAGGAGGATCGTAAAGCCCATCCACCTTCTGCAGCGCAGTGTGGGCATCATAGGCGCTGGTGATTTGGATCACCGCATCGACATAAAGACCGGTGATGAAATAGAGGACCTGGCCGAGGAATTCAATAGCATGGTTCAGAAGATCAAGGAGAGCTACACTGAACTGGAGCAACGTGTCGCCGAGAGGACGGAGGATCTCAAGAAGGGCTTCCAGGAGATGGAGAATATCAATCGACTCAAGTCGGAGTTCCTTGCCAACATGTCCCATGAACTCAGGACGCCGCTCAATTCCATCCTCGGCTTCTCCGAGATGCTGAAGGACGGCCTCTACGGAGAGTTGACCGGAAAGCAGTATGAGTATGTAGACTATATATTTAAGAGTGGACAACACCTTCTGGAGCTTATCAGCGATATCCTCGACCTCTCCAAAGTAGAGGCGGGCAAGATGGATGTAAAGCCGATAGAGTTCTCTGTACCCAAGGCCATTGAAGAGGTTCATTCGATCATTAATCCGATGGCGATGAAAAAGAAGATATCTATCGATGTTGAGATTGCCGATAACGTGTCGTCCATTGTTGCTGATGAGAGGATGTTCAAGCAGGTTATGTACAACCTCCTGAGCAACGCCACAAAGTTTACGAGCGAGGAGGGGATTCTCAAGGTTGTGGCCAATTCAAACGACTACTACCTGCAGATTGCAGTAATCGACAACGGCCAGGGCATCAGAGAAGAGGATATGAATTTGATCTTCAAGGAGTTCGAACAGATCGACAGCTCCACCACCAGGGGACATGAGGGAACAGGCCTTGGCCTGGCTCTGACCAAGCGGTATGTCGAGATGCAGGGCGGTACGATTACCGTTGAGAGTGAATACGGCCAGGGCAGTAATTTTACCTTCAGAATACCGGTAGATATTACGGCTATCTCATCTGAATCGTCAACATGAGAAGAGGCGGATTAAGATGTCGCCCACTATTTCTCTCCATTGGTCTCTCCATTGACTTGACATACCTCCTCTAATTCATTAATATACGCGGGAAAATAGCATTTATATATAAAATTTCATGACCGTAATCTGCATGACAATATATGGCCGATCTGAAAAGTGGAAAAATAAGGAGCGCTGTGCCTGAGAACTCAAAGAAGAGGTTCATTAAACATATCTCTCTTGTGGTGGCGGCGACAGTGGCCCTTGCGCTCACCCTTCTCCTCTTTACAAGCCATGACGCCTCTTCGACAAAGGCCCCCCTTGAAGAGGTAGTTGCCTTCGCAACGCCCCAGCCAGATGTTGTTACTATCCCTATTAAGGGAAAAGATACATTCTACTCCCTCCTCTCGGAGTTCGATGTTCCCCCCGCTGAGATCATTGCAATGACGCGAGCCGCCAAAGGCGTCTACGACCTGCGCCGCATCAATGCAGGAAGCGCCCTCACGATAACCACCCTTGAAGGAGAGCTTAGAAAGGTTGAGTACCGCTACGCCGATCTGGAGGCCCTTGTTCTTGAGAGGAGTGAGTCCGACGGCGCCTTCTCCGCTTCAACCGTTGAGATCCCCCATGCGGTTGTTCCTACCCTTGCGTCGGGGACGATAGATAGAACCCTCTATGCAGCCGCCATTGATGCCGGAATCGGCACAGACCTTATCACCGAGCTCTCCGATATCTTCGCCTGGGATGTAGACTTCACAACGGAGATACGCAAGGGCGACACCTTCAAGGTGCTCTACGAAAAGATTCTCATTGATGGAGAGGAGATTGCCACGGGAAAGATCCTCGGCGCGGTACTGGTAAACAGGGGGAAGCGGATTACCGCTATCTACTATAGTGACAGCAAGGGTAGGGAGAGGTATTACAACGAGGAGGGCAAGTCGCTCAGCAGGCAGCTCCTCAAGTCCCCCCTCCGATACAGGAGGATATCCTCCTACTTTACCAGGAAGAGGTGGCACCCTATTCTGAAGAAGTACCGGCCCCACCACGGCGTCGATTACGCCGCTCCAACTGGCACCCCTGTAGAGTCGGCTGGCAGTGGAAGAGTTGTATCCGCAGGGTGGAAGTCGGGGTACGGCAAGGTTGTCACCATCAGGCACAACGGCACCTATACAACCGTTTATGGCCACCTCTCACGCTTTGCAAAGGGGATAAAGAGGGGCAGCAGGGTGAAACAGGGTCAGCTTATCGGCTATGTGGGCTCAACAGGTCTCTCTACCGGCCCCCATCTCCACTATGAACTGAAGATAAACGGGAGACTTGTGAACCCCCTCTCCATAAAACCCCTTCCCTCAAAGTCGATAGCAAAGGATGAGAGGGAGCGCTTCAAGGCCGTCATGGGAGAGATTATGGCGCAA
Organism: Thermodesulfobacteriota bacterium; assembly: GCA_046753505.1. GTDB lineage: Bacteria > Desulfobacterota > GWC2-55-46 > S146-70 > JAUXIU01 > JBHHTR01. The sequence continues at coordinate 3,785 of JBHHTR010000059.1, read as the reverse complement.
TTCTCCACTGAAGACGACGGGTATGTGAAGGTAGCTGATGCTCGGGCTAAGCTTCAGAAAGAGTAATTACGGGCCTCATACAGCTTCATCCCTTCTGCACTCCACCGGCATCCATCATCAATCTACCTGGCAGAGGCAATAGAGTTAAACAAGGGCCTGTGACAAAGACCGCTCACGCTTGTCTGGGTTGTAGGGTTGATGGCGTCGTAAGAAGTTCTATTGTATCCTTGCACAGGATTCATGATTTTCACACAAAGCCACAAAGAAATGAGAGGAGACGACATAGGCAAGATCGGCGCTCTCCTCTTACCCCTGCTCTATACATATTACCCTTATGACACCACCTGACGCCCCTGACATCACTCTATCAGATTCCCTCATGAAGGAGATCGCTGCCCTGAAGGCGGGAGAGCTCTTCCACCTATCGACCCATCGTCCGGTCATGAGGGCCTTCATCGCGGCATCGCTCCTTCTAAAGAGCGACAGGCCCCTGCTGGTCATAACTCCAACGAGGGAGGAGGGGGAGCGCTTTGTTGCCGATGCGTCATTTTTTCTCGGAGAGGAGAAGGCCCGCTTCTTCCCCTCATGGGAACTACTCCCCTTTGAGGAGCAGTCACCCCACACCGAGATCGTCGCAGCGAGGATGGAGGTCTTGTACACCCTCGCAAATGGCGGCCCCGCACTTGTGGTAACAACACCGAGGGCTCTCCTCCAGAAGCTCATTCCTGCCGACGACTTTATCGCCGCTATCGAGATAATCAGGGAGGAGATGGAGTTAAATGTCGAGCTATTCATAGAGAAGATGGAGAGCCTCGGCTACTCACGTATGTCCCTTGTGGAGGAGCGTGGGGAGATTAGCATCCGAGGCGGTATAATAGACCTCTTCCCACCCCTCTACCCTGCCTCCGTCAGGATCGAACTTTTCGGAGAGACCATCGAGAGCCTCCGCTTTTTTGACCCTGCGACGCAGAGGTCGAAGGAGAGGATAGAGCAGATAACCATCCTTCCGGCGAGGGAGGTAATCAACAATGCCTCTTCAAGAAAGTCCGCATTAAGGGGAGTGAAGGAGCGGGGCGATGAACTTGGAATCCCACGGGATGTGCGGGAGGTCATAGCCGAGCGGCTTCGGGGCGGCATATCATTTGCTGGAATTGAATCGTTCCTTCCCCTCTTTCATGAGAGGCTCGAAACACTCTTCGACTACCTCCCGCGAGAGACCTTGCTCATCGTTGACCGTGATGGCGATGTAATGGAGGAGGCGGAACAGTTTCACCGCGAGATAGATGAGATGGCCGAAAAAGGCGCGGCAAAGAACCGTCTCATCGTCAGGCGGGACGATCTCTACACCTCCCTTGCCTACCTTGACGGACAGATAGAAGAACGGGGCAGCCTCTTCTATAGCGACTCATTACCCATCACTGGTGAAGATGGCAAGGATACCTTCAGAGCGGTCGAGGTCGCTGCCGAATCCAATGCCGATATCCGGCGCTACATATCCATAAAAAAGGGGGAGATGTTGCAACCCCTCGTCGATCGTTTTGACGGGTGGAGCGATATGGGGTGGCAGGTTGTGCTCGTCATCTCGACAGTGGGACAGGCAGAGCGCCTGAAGGAGCTCCTCAAAAACTACGGGGTGGCAATCAGCGTGGTTGATGGTGTTGAACTTCCTGTTGCAGGAGAGATCCGGGGGAGCGGTGGCGGCGGCTTCTCCGGCAACCTTCCAGGTAATAACATTCCCGTTGTGCTGGGTGAGTTGAGTTCCGGCTTCAGGTCATCGGACCTGAAGCTCGCAATCGTTACGGACGATGAGATATTCGGCGCAAGGGTGAAGAGGAGACCACCTCCATCGAAGAGGCTGGAGGCATTCCTTACCCAGCTTCAGGAGCTCGATAGAGGCGATCATATCGTTCATGTGGATCACGGCATCGGCATATACAGGGGCCTAGAACGGTTGAAGCTTGATGAGATCGAGAATGACTTTCTCCTTCTCGAATACCGGGGAGGAGATAGACTCTACCTGCCCGCCCAGCGGCTCAATCTGATCAGCAAGTATCACGGCGTCGAGGGAAAGGCCCCTATTGTTGACAAACTGGGAGGGAGCGGGTGGAATAAGACCAAAGAGAGGGTGAAAAAGGTTGTAGAGGAGATGGCTCAGGAGCTCCTCGAACTCTATGCTGCGCGAAGCGTAGTGGAGGGGTACAGCTTTTCACGGCCCGACGCCGCCTTTGCCGAATTTGAGGCTGCCTTTGAGTATACAGAAACGCCCGATCAGGAGAGGGCCATCCGTGAGGTTATTGATGATATGACGGGCAACCGGCCAATGGACAGACTGGTCTGCGGCGACGTCGGGTATGGAAAGACGGAGGTTGCCATGAGGGCGGCCTTCACCGCCGCCTTTGACGGCAGACAGGTGGCCATCCTCGTGCCGACGACCGTCCTCGCCCAGCAGCACTATAATACCTTTTCAAAGCGCTTCGCCACCTATCCGGTTCAGGTAGACCTTCTGAGTAGATTCAGGAGTCCGGCGGAACAGAGGGAGAGCGTCGCTCGTCTCAAGCGCGGTGATACGGATATCATCATCGGAACCCACCGGCTGCTCCAGAAAGACGTTGCCTTCAATAACCTGGGACTCATTGTCATTGATGAGGAGCACCGTTTCGGCGTTCGTCACAAGGAGCGGCTGAAACAGATCAGGAGCCATGTCGATGTCCTCACACTCACCGCAACACCCATACCGAGAACGCTCCACATGTCCTTTGCCGGCATCAGGGATCTGAGCATCATCAGCACCCCGCCGGAGGAGCGGCTAGCCATTAAGACGACAGTCATGAGGTTCGATGAAACCGCTATCAGGGACGCCATCATGCGCGAGCTACTGAGAGGCGGGCAGGTCTTCTTTGTGCACAACAGGGTTGTCGGGATCGAGGAGATGGCCGACCGTATCAAGGAGATTGTTCCCGAGGCGCGGGTGGCCTTTGCCCACGGTCAGATGAAGCCCAGGGATCTCGAAGTGGTCATGGGCGCCTTTATCGACAAGAAGTACGACATCCTTCTCTCCACCTCTATAATTGAGTCGGGCCTCGATATACCCTCAGCCAATACCATCATCATCAACCGCGCAGACATGTTCGGTCTTGCCGACATATACCAACTCCGTGGGAGGGTGGGACGAAGCAGACACCGGGCATACGCCTACCTCCTGGTTCCACCCGATATGGCGCTCACAGGGGACGCACGGAAGCGCCTCGATGTCTTGAGAGAGTTGAGCGGACTCGGGGCCGGTTTCAGGATTGCTACCCACGACTTGGAGATTCGGGGGGCCGGTGAACTCCTCGGCAGCTCCCAGTCGGGCCAGATAGGGATGGTCGGTTTTGAGATGTACAGCCAGCTCCTCGAAGAGGCGGTGCAGGAGATCAAAGGGGAGGCGGTAGAGCGCCTCCCCGATCCGGAGGTACACCTGAACCTCTCGACATTCCTCCCGGAAGAGTACATACCCGACATGAAGCAACGCCTCAATCTCTACAAGAGGATGGCAACCGTTACCGATGACAGCGAGGTCGATGAACTGAGGGTGGAGGTGAGGGATCGTTTTGGACCGATCCCTCCGCTGGTCGATAATCTCTTCAAGACTGTATCGCTGAAGCTCCTCCTCAAGAGGGGGGGCGTTGTGGAGCTTCGCCAAAAGGGGAGGCTCCTCCATCTCAAGTGGGGCGATGAGGCAAGGATGGATAGCGATGCCCTGCTGTCACTGATGAAGAGTGAGCCTCACCGTATCACGGTGACAC
>JBHHTR010000058.1:0-11912 GCA_046753505.1 Thermodesulfobacteriota bacterium | reverse complement strand
AGCAGAGCCGACCAGCGTACCAGATGGCGCTCTTTTGGAACCCCGTCTACAGTACGAAGGGTGTGGTCATAGAGGTTATACTCATGGTATCTGTTTTGCTCAAAACCGTAACATTGGAGCAACTCAGGAAGGATATGCTGTAACAGGTCACTCTTCCTCATGCCCTCAAACATGATCGAGGGCTTATCAGCGGTCTTGAAACACTTGTTAATCTCTTCCCTGATTCTTTCGACGGAAATAACCTTACACCACTCTTCTGAAGCAGCGCTGACAAGAGCTTCCCATGTAGCTCCTTCAATAACAAATTCCAATACCGACTCAAATCTATGGGCTCTTAGCATCCTAAGATAATCTTCTCTGAAGCGGTCGATTGGCACACCTACGGCTCTAATAGTGTTCCTCCTGATATCTGCTCTCCCACCAAAGGGGTCAATAAAAACATCATCTTGCGGGCAATAGGCTATCGCGTTCATAGTAAAATCGCGTCTGAGGAGGTCTTCTTCCAGTGAAGTGCCGAACTCAACCGTGCTACGCCTTCCATCAGTGGAGACATCTTTTCTGAATGTAGTAACCTCTACGTTCAAACCATTATAGACAACTGTGACAGTACCGTGCTCTAAACCGGTAGGTACGGCATATATGTTTTCCTGTGGGAATACCCTCATTATGTCGTCAGGCAATGCCGCTGTAGTAATGTCAATATCTGTCATGGCCCGTTTCATAATCATGTCACGGACGCAGCCGCCCACAAAGTAGGAGTCAAAACCGTTCTCAGCCAGTATTTCTATGATTTTTTTTGTATCATTCAACATATGCGTTCTTTTCGGGGGAGGTTGTGGTCGTGTCGGCGGATTCTGTACCGTCTGGTTTGGTGGATAAAGAGGTCGTTCCGATTGCGACGGCAAAGACGCTACTCATGTCGGGTCATAGAAGAGAGGAGGTGTGCGGGGATTCTCCTTTTCTACGGCCTTGAAATCGAGGGCTTACGTCGCGGCCCCTCTCTCTGCAAACTCTCTCTTGATAGCGTCGAGGGCAGACGGGTTTGTCATAACCTCCAAAGCGGCAAGGGCCAGACACGTAACCCCCTCTGACAGGGCTCGGTGGCCGTCGTCGGAGATGGTTGCCTCGGCGAACTCGGTCGTGTGAATATTTACCCCCCGCCTCATGGGAACGAGGGGGTGGATGGTTGGAAGGGCCTGCGAGAGATTCCCGATATCGGATGATCCGAGATTCTTGTCGTCCGGTATGCTGCGCTCCTCTTCGAGACCGAGATATTCAAGCTGCTCCCGGAATACTCCTGCCAGGCGCCTGTTGAGCTTCATGGGGGCGTTGACCTCTTCCTCCTCGTCGATGGCAACCTCACACCCCGTGGCCACGGCGGCCCCTCTGACACAGTTGAGGATGCGCTCTTTAGTGGCGTTAAGCTCCCTCATTCCCCCCGCCGACCGTACATAGAAGGTCGCCGATGCCTTTTCCGGGATGATGTTGGGCGCTTTGCCGCCATCGGTGATGATGCCGTGTATGCGCACGTCGCTCCCCAACTGCTGCCGCAGGGCATTGACGCCGTTAAAGGTCTGTAGCACACCGTCAAGGGCGTTGATTCCCTCTTCGGGGTAGGCGGAGGCGTGGCTGGCTCTGCCGGTAAAGGTAAGGTTGATTCTTACGAGGCCGATGAACCCCTTCGTTACCATCCGTTTGGAAGAGGGGTGGATCATCATGGCGCAATCGACATCGCTGAAGAGTCCCGCCTTCAGGAGGGCTATCTTGCCGCTGCCCTCCTCCTCGGCTGGTGTTCCAACGACGACAACAGTGCCGGAACCCTCAGGGAGAACCTTCGAGAGGACGGCGGCGGCTCCGGCGGAAGCGGGGCCGATTATATTGTGTCCGCAACCGTGGCCGATACCGGGGAGGGCGTCCATTTCGGCGATGAGGGCCACCAGCGGTTTTCCGCTCCCCCAGGTTGCCCTGAAGGCGGTCTCAAGTCCGCCAACACCCTTCTCAACGGTGAAGCCGTTGCCGGCCAGAAACTGTTGCAGCGCAGCGGAGGTTTCATGCTCTTTAAAGGCAACCTCGGGATGGCGGTAGAAGGCGTCGCTCATCGCCGTGAGCCGCTTCCCAAGAGACTCCGCCTCCTCCACGATACGACTCCTCAAGTCACTGTCAGAGGGGCCGAGTGAATCGTAAGTATCACCCACCACCATTCAATCACCTTCCTTCTCGTCAGCATCACTATCACCGCCGTGTATGCCGCACTCCTTCTTGTCCTCATCCTTCAGGAGGTTAAACCACCTCCATCGGCCCGCCCGTGGTGGTTCACCCTTCAGGAGCGGCGTCGAGCAGATGATGCACCCCACGCTGTCAAAGCCCCAGTCAAAGAGGACATTATAGGGGAGATCCCTCTCCCTGATGTACTCCCAGACCTCATCAACCGTCCACTCTATGAGGGGGTTCAGCTTCAATATCTTTCTGCCATCCTCTTCAACTATGGCCGCCTTCTTCATCTGGCTACGATGGGCCGACTGGTCATTTCTCAGCCCAGTAATCCAGATGTCGAGGCTTGCAATGGCACGGCGATTGGGCTCCACCTTCCGTACATGGCAGCAGTACTCCTGTTTTGCCCTGTCATTAAAGAAGAGGTATTCACCGAAACGGTCGAGCATACTCTTCAGCGTAGCCTCATCGGGGGTGAACTTCTCCACCTTGATGCCGTACCGCTCCTCCGTCTTCTTTATCACCTCGTAGGTCTCCGGATGGAGTCGGTGGGTATCGACGGTAAAGACCCGAAACTCTTTAAAGTGGCGGCTCGCCATATTTATGATCACCGTGCCGGTAAGCTGAAGGCTCGTACCTATAGCGGCCCTCTCTCCGAAATTTTCGAAGGACCATACGATGAGCTCCTCGGCAGACATGGCATTGAGTCGGTCGAGGGTCTCGCCTGAAATATCGTCTATCTTCACTATCTCCTTTTCCCTCTCTGTTCAGTATTTATTCATCCAATGACCCTTTAGGAGGCGTCAAACTTGATATGTCCCTGCCCCTCAAGGTAGTCCAGTATTGTCCTCACACACTCGTCGAGGGAGATGGTTGATGTATCCACAACAATCTCAGGGTGCTCCGGCTCCTCATAGGGGGCGGAGATACCGGTAAACTCCTTTACCTCACCAGCACGAGCCAGCCTGTAGAGCCCCTTCGTATCGCGCTCCTCACAGACAGAGAGGGGGCACTTAACAAAGACCTCGATGAACTCCCCATCACCCTGGATGGCTCTGACCCTCTCCCTGTCGTGGCGGTAGGGGGAGATGAAGGATGCAATGGTGATCAGGTTGGCATCGCAGAAGAGTTTGGCAACCTCGCCAATGCGGCGTATGTTTTCGCTTCTGTCGTCCGGTGAGAAGGTGAGGTTGCTGTTGAGGCCGTGTCGTATGTTGTCGCCGTCGAGGACATAGGCGTAGTAGCCGTTCTCAACGAGGGCGTGTTCGAGGTCGACGGCAATGGTAGACTTGCCGCTCCCTGAGAGGCCCGTAAGCCAGATGACCGTCCCCCTCTGCCTTACCAGTCGGGCACGGTCATCCCTCGTTACCTTCCCGTGGTGCCACTTAATATTCCCGCTCCTCTCTTCCGCCATCTCTCTACTCCTCCTCAAATATAACGACCTCGCAAGAGGCGCTCTTTTTTAGCTCATCAACCGGAGATTTGTAGAAGTAGCGCGCAAGGACCGACTCCTTCCTCTTTACGGCAACTACTATATCCGCCTTCCTCCGCTCGATCTCCTCCATTGCGCACCGGAAAAAGTCGCCCTGGACGGTCATAGGGTTATAGGCCACCCCCTCCTCCATCGCCTTCACCTGCACTCTCCCCAGATCTTCATACCCCCGCTGCCTGAACTCCTTCATGATGGCCTCTGTCAGTTGGGTTGACGGCTTGTCCCCCATGAATCCGATATCGGTAAATTTGTCGAAGACCTCATCGGCAAGGTTTGTATCGATGACATAAAGCACCGTGAGCTCCGCGCCCGACGCCTTCGCCTGCCCCACGGCAAACTCCAGCGCCTTTTCCGACATCCTCGCAACGGACAACAACAACACTATACTCTTCATCTCTCCCTCCGTCATTACACTCTCCCCCTATAAGCCCATACCGATAAGCGGCCAGTAGAAGCGTGCCACGAGATTGAAGACGATCCACGCCGTTACCCCCATGAAGATACCGGCCTTCATCATGTCTCTCACGGTTACGTAACTGGACGACACGGCTATGGCGTTTGCCGGTGTTGACATGGGCAGGGCAAAGGCCAGCCCGGCCGGTACGGCTATAGCAAAGGTAACCGTAACGGGGCTCAGGCCGAATCTGTCCGCCATTCCTATTCCCACAGGCATAAGTATGGCGATGACTGCGGCATTGCTGATCCCCTCCGTCAGGACAAGGGTAGTCAGGGAGAGGAGGGCAATGACCGCCCATGGGCTAGTCGCCCACGCCCCTATCGTCCTGTCCGCCATCCACGTTGCGGCTCCGCTCTCGCCAAGGGCCTTGCCGAGGATGATGGCGCCGCCGTACATGAGGATGATCCCCCAGTTCACATACTCCTCAATATCCTTCCACCTCACCAGTTTGAGGATGAAGAGGAGCACCACGGAGGCAAGGGATATGGTGGCCAGGCCGACTGTGCTCCCCAGGAAGAGCCACGCCAGCACTGTAAGCGCCATGACAACCCCAACGGCATACTCCCGGTACCTCATCCTGCCGAGGTCGTGGAGCCTCTTAATCAGGAGACCACTCGCGTAACCGGTCTCTGCGATATCGATGGGGAATATCCGAACAAGCACATTGTAGGCGACGAAAAGCATCACAACTACAACCGGAAATACAGCGCGTGAATACTCAAAGAAGCCAATCGACTCCCCCACCGTCTCTTTGAGTATGCCCACGGCCAGAGGAACCCGCGCTCCTCCAAGAAATGTGGCGACCCCTCCGATGATACACCCCCACGCGAGTGATATGAAGAGAAGCTTCCCGTAGTTAGACTTGCCGGGGCGCAACTTCAGCCCCTGGGCGATCTCCAGCACCATTGGAAAGAGCATAGCCGCCACTGCGTGTTCCGACATGATACAGGAGAGGAGGGCGGCGAGAATGAATATTGCCCTGACAAGCCCCTTCGGGGAATTGCCGGCCCGTCCCATGATGAAGAGGGCGACCCTCCTGCTGAGACCGGAGTGCATGACAGCCCCGGAGAGGATAAAGGCTCCGAGAATAAAAAAGACAGCCTCATTGCCGAAGAGGGCAAAGGTCTCCCGCTCCGTTAAAACCCCGAAGAGAGGAACCATGATAATGGCTAGTATACCTGTTACCGCGAGAGGAATGAGGTTGGTAATCCACAGGAAGAGACATACGATAAAGATGGCAATAGAGTTCCATCCGGCGGTGGTCAATCCATCGGGGGGCTCCGAGGAGAGAATATACCAGCAGACGAGAGCAATCCCCAGGAAGGCCAGCGGTCTTAGCCCCTTTACCAACAGTATGACCCATAGAGGGCGCCTGTCTATCCTCACCTCCATGGCACCTCTAGTCGCCGGAAGATCCCGATGAACCGCCGCCCTGTACCCTGAGCTTTCTTATCAGTGTACTGATTCCCCAGGTCGCCTTCAACGCATCAACCTTGGTGTTATAAAAATCGTGCACAAGAGATGCAAATCCGCTGCCGCCGTCTACGAGGAACCTCCCCTCGATGGGGGTTGTAATGAGGCTGATGTCCTTTACCCAGTTCATATTGATTCTCTTCTCTTTAATTGCCCTGTAGAGGTGGGCGTAGACCGGGGCAATAATCTCGGTGGTCAACGGCTCTATCCTGAGAGTCCCACCCGGCGACGGTCTGTAGATGGGGAGGATGGGGATCACCCCTAGATCCGTGAGAAAATCTATGCCCTGTATGGTGGAGCCAGGCGGTTCGAGGCCGACTATGAGATGGGAAGCCACCGTTCCGCTTGGGAAGATTGTTGTGGCGTATCTGAGGGCGTCAACATAGCGCTCTCTCCCTATAAGCTTAGACCTTCCGGGGCAGATGAGTTCAAATAGCTCCCTGTCAAATATTTCAATGTTATAGACAAGCGAATCGACCCCTGCCGCGTACGCCTCATCTATCCATCTGTTCTCTCCCGGCGGTATAGACTCAACTACTACCAGGCTCTTGAAATTTTTCTTTATCGCCTCGATGTAGGGGGTCAGGAATTTGATCCCCCCATCCTCCGCCTGGCTGAAACCTATATCGATGTAGATTATCCGGGCCTTTCCCTCACGCCTGGCCGCCTCAATGGTCTCCAGCACCTCATCAACAGAGTAGCTGGCAGCCTTCTCCCCATAGCTCTCGAAGTTGCCGGTACAGTAGCGGCACGCCGAATCGCTCTGAAAAAAATCGCACCGCTTGGAGGGGGTAATGGCGACATGTCCGCCGTGAACCACACCGATCCTGTGAAAGGGAGTACCGGTCGTAGTAGCTCCACTGTAGAACTTCGGGAGCGGCTGAAGATCTACCTTAACCTCTCCACTACCGTCGGTGATAAGGTAGCCCCCCCTCCTCTTCTCCAGCCGATATGGCGAGTCCCTTACAAACTCCTCCCTGTAGGGGGCATTGACCAGCGTATTTCGGGACAGGATCATCTCGACGCCATCGAGGGCACGCTCCAAAACGGCAGCGCCTCCCATCACCTCATCAAGAAGCTCCCCCTCTACCCTGACCCCACGAAGCATCAACTCGATCTTCAGGAGGGTAGGGTTTTTCAGGTATTCACTCTGTTTTCTGGATTTCATGGCAGCTAGGCGAGTGATGGCATACTGTTCACTGGAGAAGGCCCTCTTCCGGTCCTACGCCTACTCTCACCGGCAGGGGCGTCTCTTCAACGTCCTTCGCTTCGTGCCGCCTGTATCTCACACGCCTCTTCATAAGTAATGAGGGTATCGATCGTTGGGTTATCGCCACAGAGGTTACAGTCGGGATCTCTCCGCACCTTGACCTTCCTGAAGTTCATCTTCAGGGCGTCGAAGAGAAGGAGATGACCCGCGAGGGTATCGCCCGCTCCGAGAAGCTCCTTAATCGCCTCAACCGCCTGAAGCACACCGATCACTCCGGCGAGAGCGCCGAGGACGCCGGCCTCCTGACAGTTAGGCACCAGCCCCTTCGGGGGCGGCTCCGGGTAGAGACATCGGTAACAGGGAAGTCCCTCGTGAGGTTTAAAGGTGGTCACCTGCCCGTCGAATCTGAACATGCTCCCCGATACGAGGGTTCGCTTCTCGAAGAAGGCCGCGTCGTTCATCAGGAACCGGGTTGGAAAGTTGTCGCTCCCGTCGAGGAGAATGTCGTATTCCCTGACGATATCCCTGATATTGTCGGCCGTAAGGCGCTCATTGTAGGTCACAACCTCCACATCCGGGTTGAGGGCCTCGATGCTCTCCCGCGCCGACTCGACCTTCGGGACGCCGATCCTCTGGTTGTTATGGATGATCTGCCGTTGGAGGTTGCTCAGGTCCACACAGTCGGCGTCGATGATGCCAATTTTGCCAACACCGGCCGCAGCCAGGTAGAGGAGGGCCGGTGAGCCTAGACCACCCGCTCCAAGGAAAAAGGCGCTGCTCTCAAGGAGCTTCGCCTGTCCTACACCTCCAACTTCGGGGAGTATTATATGCCGTGAATACCGTTCTATCTGCTCTTCCGTAAAGTCCATTTATCTAATCCTCTATAGTTAATCCATCTTCCAGAAACTCTCCATCCACACCGGAGAGTACCCACGATCGTGGAGAGACCTCTTCACCCTTCTCTACAGATACGATGACGTACCGGTAGTCTGGCCATGCCCTCTCTCTGTCGAACTCTGACGGCCTGTCGGGGTGGTCGGGGTGGGAGTGGAAGAAACCGACAATATCCAGCCCCTCACTCGACGCCTCCTTCTCAATACGAAGAATATCACGAGGGTCTATCTCATACCTGTCGTTGGCCCTCTCCTTCCGCAGGTTCTCTACGCTGCGCACCTTTGCAACCCGGTCACCCTTTCCCAGCATCAGACCACACCCTTCATAGGGGTAGACCCCCTTCAGGTGCTCTATCATTTCATCATACACACTCTTACCTATATAGAGCATACTCCTACTCCCATACCCGTGTTGAGAGGTAACGGTCGCCCGCATCGGGGAATATGACGACGATGAGTCCCTCTTTTAATGTACGAGCCACCTTCATTGCGGCCCACATTGCGGCCCCTGAAGACTGTCCCACAAGGAGTCCCTCTTCTCTAGCCAACCTCTTCACCATCTCGTACGCCGCCTCGGTAGGCGCAGGCACCTTACTGTCCAGGGCATCCTCGTGATAGATGCCCGGCACAATGGACGACTCCATATGTTTGAGCCCCTCAAGTCCGTGAAAAGCACTCTCAGGCTCAACGGCGATAACCTGAATATTCCTGTTATGCTCCTTCAGCCTTCTCCCCGTCCCCATAATTGTGCCGCCCGTGCCGATGCTGGCAATAAAATGAGTAAGGGCGCCGTCGGTCTGCTCTATTATTTCAGGTCCCGTTGAATCGTAGTGGGCCTGCGAGTTTGACGGATTGTTATACTGGTCGAGCTTACAGTACCTCTCGGCATTCTCTACATAGAGCTTCCAGGCAAGCCGTATGGCGCCGTCGGAACCTTCAAGGGGACTTGAGAATATAACCTTGGCGCCAAAGGCGCTGAGGGTCTTCTTCCTCTCGTCACTGACATTCTCCGGCACAACGAGGTCAACCTCATATCCCTTCACCGCCCCTATCCAGGCGTAGGCGATCCCCGTATTACCTGACGAGGAGTCGAGTATCACCGTCTCCGCCGTCAGTCTGCCGGAGGCCTCGGCGTCCTCTATCATCTTGAGGGCCGGTCTGTCCTTTACCGAACCACCCGGATTGCACCCCTCGAGCTTGGCGTATATATCCACCCCCTTCGGCAGGTCAGCGGCAATCCTGTTGATTCGTACGAGTGGTGTATTCCCCACCAGTTCGGTGGCGCAGTGGGCGGCGCCACGATACTGATGAGCCTTGAACGTCGCAATACCTTCAGATCTTCTTGCATCCATGGATCAATCCCTTCTCACAACAGTAACTCCAGAGCAGTGCGGAAAAGGCGCCACACAGAGCGATACCCTACATTCTTGATAAGATTGGTAAAGAATAGGAAGACAAAAAAACGCCTGGCCCCTACTCTATTACATCCAGCTCTATGGGCTCTACCTTTACCCCTTTTTCGATAAAGAAATTAATGGCGCCCTCAATCTCGTCGTGTTCGCCGTCAAGCTCAAGGGCCACAAGGCCGATCGTATCCGATATCGTCGCCTGTCGAATATTTGTCACCACCTTAAAGAGCTGGGCTGCCTTATAGATGAGGGGCTCCTTGATGAGCGCGACGGGATAGGTAAGATATACCCGCTTTTTCACTACAGACCACCGGCTATGGCTGGCACAATTGAAATCTCATCGCCATCCTCCAACTCGGTCTCCATATTGCTCATGAACCGAATGTCCTCATCGTTGACATAGAGGTTGACAAACCTTCTCAGCTTCCCCTCCTCGTCGCAGATCCTCTCCTTGAGTCCCGGATAGCTCTTCTCCAGGTCCTCTATCACCGTCGTGATTGTGCTCCCCTCTGCGCTCACCTCATCGCTACCGTTGGTGATCTTCCGTAGCGGAGTCGGTATCCTAACCTTTACAGCCATCTTCTACCTCCCATAATGTTTTTTTTTCGTCACCGTTAAGGAGCGATTTTATTTCTCACATCCATGTATCGCGTTATGTCTGGATAACAGACCTTCCTTAACGTACAAAAACCTTGCTCACAACTAAGCTCTGTCAAGAAAACCGGCGGCACGCCACTAAGCCCTAACAGCGTACGCCTCTCCCCCCGTTTCGACAAGGTTATCGAAATCGCCGATATTCGCCTCAATCACGGCAGGCTCTGGAAGCTCTCCGTAGAGGGCCTCCTGGGTCTTGAGACCGTTCCCCGTAATGGAGACAACAATCGATTCGTCGCGAGGGATCCTCCCCTGGTCAATCAGCTTCTTCGTAGCGCCAAGGGTAACGCCGCCAGCCGTTTCTGCAAAGATACCCTCCGTTTCGGCCAGCAACTTCATTGCGCTTACGATCTCGGCGTCGGTCACATCCTCCGCCCAGCCGCCGCTCTCATTGATAGTCTTTATCGAGTAGTAGCCGTCTGCCGGATTCCCTATAGCTAGTGACTTGGCAATAGTGTTTGGCCGGACAGGCTTGATTAAATCCCTGCCAGCCTTTACGGCGTTCACGATTGGCGCACACCCTGTGGCCTGGGCGCCATAGATCTTTGTGTTGTTTTCCTCCACAAAGCCTAGTTTTGTAAACTCACTGAATGCCTTCCCTATCTTTGTTATCAGCGAACCGCCCGCCATGGGAGTGATAACATGCTTCGGCAGACGCCACCCCAACTGTTCGGCGATCTCATATCCGAAAGCCTTGGAACCCTCGGCGTAGTAGGGCCTGATGTTGATGTTCACAAAGGCCCATCCGTACTTCCCGGCAATCTCGCTACAGAGCCTGTTGACCTCATCGTAGGCGCCCTTAATCGCGACAACCTTTGAGCCGTAGACGAGGGTGCCGAGGATCTTCGTCCTTTCGAGATCGGCGGGTATGAAGACGTAGTTCTCCATGCCGCAGGCAGCCGCGTTTGCCGCCACCGAGTTGGCCAGGTTCCCCGTAGAGGCGCAGGCCATGACCTTGAAGCCAAGCTCCCTCGCCTTCGATATGGCAATGGCGACTACCCTGTCCTTGAATGAGAGGGTGGGGAAGTTGACGGCGTCGTTCTTGATGTAGAGTTCATCGACCCCCAACTCCCTGGCAAGATTATCCGCCCTGACCAGGGGGGTGAAACCGACGTCAAGACCAATCGCCGGATCGCCGTCGAGGGGAAGAAGCTCCTTGTAGCGCCACATGTTGGGAGTACGCTGCTCAATAACCTCCCTTGTAAGGAGCGTCTTTATCTTGTCGTAGTCGTAGACAACCTCAAGGGGACCGAAGCAGAACTCACAGACATGGAGCGCCTCCTTTGGGTACCCCTTGCCGCACTCTCTGCATTTTAAACCCTTTACACAACTCATAACGATTACTCCATTTGCTCAACGCCACATAGCTCGGACTGCCACTTAACGGCAAGTCATAGCAAGCTCTTTTTCTCAGAGAGAGCTGAGCGTCGCTTAAATTGAACTATACAGTATGGCACAAAAAAACACGCCTGTTGTCAGGCAGAAACTACTCCTGATCTACCGTAATAAATTGTCCATCATCATAGTCGATCTCCATGCCGGACAGCAGCGCCGCATCGCTATCATCAATAACAACGGGTACGCCACTTACCTCAATGGGCTTAATGCCAGTGGAGGTACCCTTGTAGTAGAACTCAATCGCACACTGTGTTGTGTCAGTCCCCGGCACTTCCCTCATATGGATTGCCGCCAGAGCATCCTTTTTGTGAGTCGTGCGGATATACTCCATCATATTCAGGATAGTCTCTTGCGCTTTTTTCGAAATAGTAAAGTTGATTTCCATCGTTATCTCCCTGCGTACTGTTTTGTATTATATCTTCTGCTTACGCTCTGCTCTCTCCAGAAACATGTCAGACATCAGGCTTGTAAACAGTTGATCGTGTAATTCCCAAGATGGGGAATGTAGCATATCTAGCTCTCTCCATCAAGGATTCATTGCGCTATATCGCTCTCTGAGGAAAGGGACGACTCAATTCCAACAGACCCCCATTCGTAACTACCTTCTGAGACCTCCGGCTCCATGCGCAACCGCCCCCTCCTGAGAAGGGCCGCTGCCGCCAAGGGTCTCATTCATGCTTCCCACCCTGTACCCCTGGAGATCCATCGCTATGTA
>JBHHTR010000057.1:0-12013 GCA_046753505.1 Thermodesulfobacteriota bacterium | reverse complement strand
GTACCAGCTATGAGC
This sequence comes from Thermodesulfobacteriota bacterium, assembly GCA_046753505.1. Classification (GTDB taxonomy): domain Bacteria; phylum Desulfobacterota; class GWC2-55-46; order S146-70; family JAUXIU01; genus JBHHTR01. The sequence goes on along the minus strand of JBHHTR010000057.1, from coordinate 11,998 downwards.
CACTTCCTCCAAGTGTTGCACTTCCTTATTGAACCTGGGGAGGGAATATGTACCAATACGCACATAGATGAGCTGTTTCTTCCAGGAAGGAAGTGTTGCATCATCCTTGAGCTATGGCATTAAAAAGAGCTGATTGCTGGTTACTGGGAGTGCTATTCCTCAATGATCCTTATCTCCTCTTTCGTCAGGCCGTAGAGTTCATAGATAAGCCGGTCGATCTGGTTGTTGGTGATTTTTATCTGCTGTTCGAGGAGTTCTCATTTCGTGGGTGAAAGCGTTCGACGAGTCCCTCGGTCGCCCTCTTTGCCTTTGCCTTCATGGTGATGGATTATAGCAGAAGTGAGGGTAAAACAGCAGGATAAATCAAACCAAATTAACTATGAAGAAGATGAAGGGCATGAAGATATTGAGGACGGATGAACGTGAAGTTACAGGATGGAAAGGGCAAAGGTGAAAGCGTATCGCGCCGTGCATGATGCGTCGTGCGCCATACGATATACGCAATAGAGGCGCGGGCTGAAGCCCTCGACTACTGGCCGTGAGAATTTGTACCTGAGAGACAGGAAGCAGGCACGTGAGAATTACCGTTCTCCATCAAACCCCGAATATTCAATCCCTGACAGGTCGGCCAGTTTGCGGTTCCATGTCGCTAGGTCGTCTCTGTTGAACTGATTCACATGGGAGTGGCCGCAGGCCCTTGCCATCACACGTATCAACTCAGCGGAGGATGTCAGAAAGTTTCCAAGGCGTTTGGCTGCTGTATCGATATCCAATTTCTTTCTCAAGGTCTCATCCTGAGTGGCTATCCCAGCGGGGCAGTTGTTGGTATTGCAGATCCTGGCCGCCACGCACCCTATGGCCTGCATGGCGCTGTTTGCTATAGCGATGCCGTCCGCGCCCAGAGCCAATGCCTTGATGAAATCACTCGGCACACGGAGTCCGCCGGTGATGAGGAGGGTCACTCTGCCGCTGCCCCCCTCCTTGTCCATATAGTGACGGGCACGGGCCAGTGCGGGTATGGTCGGCACGCTGATGTTATCGCGGAAGAGGAGCGGCGCGGCCCCTGTCCCTCCGCCCCGGCCATCGAGAATGATGTAGTCGGCGCTCGCTTCGCAGGCAAAGCCGATATCACGTTCAATATGGTTTGCGCTCAGCTTGAACCCTATGGGAATACCGCCGGTAATCTCGCGCACCCTGTCGGCAAAGCGTTTGAAGTCGGAGGGAGTTTCCAGATCACGAAAGGTTGGCGGAGATACGGCAGGTCTGCCGGGTGGGATGCCCCGAATCTCGGCAATCCTGCCCATGTTCTTTTGACCGGGGAGGTGGCCCCCTGTTCCGGTCTTCGCCCCCTGACCACCCTTGAAATGAAATGCCTGTACTCGTGTCAGCAACTCTTCGCGGTAACCGAACATGGCGCTGGCAAGTTCATAGAGGTATCGTCTGTTTGCCTGCTGCTCCTCCGGGAGCATCCCCCCCTCGCCTGAACAGATGCCGGTACCGGCCAACTCCGCCCCTTTTGCCAGCGCGATCTTGGCCTCCTCCGATAGGGCTCCGAAGCTCATGTCTGAAACAAGGAGGGGAATATCGAGAACAAGGGGTTTTCTGCTTTCCGGCCCGATAACAAGCCGTGTGTCCACCCTTGCATCGTCCATGAGTGGCTTTGTACTGACCTGAGCAACCATGATCTGGATATCATCCCAACTGGGGAGTTGATTGCGGGGCACACCCATTGCGCCCACCGTGCCGTGAGGGCCGGTGGTGGCGAGGCCCTCTCGCGCCAGTTGGTGAATGAATTCAACGGTTGACTCCTCCTCAGTCGCTACCGGTTGAGGCATAGCGCCGCCCCTGTCGGCATCGGCCCCAGGCCCCTCACGGCCCACCTGTTCGTCGGAGAAGCGCTTGTGGGTGCCGTCACAGAAGGGGAGGTTGCCTGAATGTTTACAGGCGCAGAGCCACGCCTCACCCTCTTGTTCCGCAACAACTACCTTTGGCGTAAAGGATGTGCCGACATGGGAGCCATCACAGAAGGGCTGGCTTTTTGATCGCCCGCAAGTACAGAAGTGGTACTCCTGACACTTGCCAAGCTGAACCTTTACCGGTTTGTTATCGGCGGTTATTGGCTTGTCCATATTGTTACCTGATGTTTAACCTGATGCGACTCAACATTCTAGGCGTTCCTGGATAGCCTGTTCTCATCGGTATGATGAAAGATATCATCCTGGCCATGAATCTTTAACTGGGTGTCCTCGGCATAACTGAAGCTGTCCTTATCGTGGATGGTTACGGTCAATTCATAACGAACCGTCTTGAAGGCGGTGTCGAGAAAAGGATTGGAGAGTATGCCGAAGGTCTCGGAGCCGACATCGGCCGCCATTTTGATTGTTTTAGCGTCGGCCTCGGCATTGCCGCCTGCGATGAGGGTGACGGCCCTCGGCACCATGAAACAGCGCATAACCTGCCGCTCCTGGGGGTCCCACAACCAGTAACCAACCTCCTCGTGAAAGGGGTCGTCCTCTCCCATAGGCCAGGCCACGGTAGAGTATTTCAGTCCGTAAAGAAGCTGGGGACCATTGACTACAGGCCCTATGGGATCGAGGGTAATCCTCTCTCTGAATCGTGTCTCAGCCGGGCCCTCTTTGGCCGGGGCGATATCAATCCCCTTCTCTCCCTCCCATATGCCCGCGAGGGGGGCGAAGGGGCCCAGGTTGGCGATGATGTCGGTATCGGGATCGGTTGCCTTGTTGAATGGGTCCATTGTTTTGTCTCCTTTCTGATAGGTTGCGAGTTGGTGGCGACAATGACGACAATAATGTTTCCCGTCGATTGCTCTGATTCTAGTCTTTTCTTATAGCCGAGGCAAGGGAATTTTTTGGCTCTCTTCATGATGCCCACCAATGAAGAGTGGTTCATCTCCCCTTCCCTCTCATGAAGAGTTTGATGAGGATAATTCCGGCGATGAATCCCCCTATGTGGGCGTACCAGGCGATGTTGCCGCCAGAGCCGGAGCTCATGAGCTGGAAGGCGAACCAGAGCACGAGGAAAACGACGGCCGGTATCTTTACGATATCGACAAAGATGAAGAGGAAGATGAGGGTAGAAACGGTGGCCCTGGGAAAGAGGAGGAGGTAGGCGCCGAGTATGCCAGCGATGGCGCCGCTTGCGCCGATCATTGGGGTGTGGGAGGCGGGGGTCAGGAAGACGTGGGTGATGGTCGCGGCCATTCCAGCGATCAGGTAGAAGAGGAGGAAGCGCAGGTGGCCAAGCCTGTCCTCAATATTATCGCCGAATATCCAGAGATAGATCATGTTGCCCGCCAGGTGGGTGACGCCGCCGTGAATGAAGAGGGCGGTAAAGATGGTGAAGGGGATGGGGACCAGGTTTGGTGGGTGCAGGTCGCGGAGGTGGCTTAGCTCGTAAGGGATGGCCCCCGCTCTCACGATAAATAGACGTTCACCCCAGTTGCCGATGTAGAGTTGATATATGAATACGCCGATATTGATGGTGATTAAGGCTATCGTGATAAAGGGGAATGTGGAACGTGGAATGTCGTCCTTCAGTGGGATCATAGGTTGTTGGGAGCACTACCTCTCCACCCCCTTTCTCCACCAGATGATTGCCGCCTTCTTCCGGAACCTGGCGATGAGGCCGTCACCGCCCTCTTCCAGTTTTTCTGCCAGGAAGGAGGCGAGAGCCCTATCGTGCTCATCCGTGACGATGCCGAGATACTCCCTCCAGAAGGAGAGCGCCTCATCTATGTTGTCAAAAGGCTGGTCGAAGTTGTAGTCGATGATCTCCACATTGGCAAAGATGGAGAGGTCGTGGAGGGTGCGGTAGGTTGTCAGGTAGTCGTCCCTGCGGGGAAACTCCCTGTTAAAGAGGAGGGGGTAGAGTTCACGGTAGTAGAACTTGTCCGCCCCGGGGTCTGCGCCCGTTATGATGAAGACGGCTTTCCGGGCGCACAGGTCGGCTTCCCTCAGAAAGGTTGTCGGGCCTTTAAGGAGGTCGGGGACATTGGCGCAGATAAGTACGTCGTGAGGGCTCTTGTCGTACTCCTCCCAGCCGCTCTTCAGGGCCTTCAGATTGTCGAGCCCACGCTGGGCCGCCTCTTTTTGCAGGAGATCTATCATCGCGGAAGAGGGATCGATGGCCGTCACCTGCTTGCCTGCCAGCGCCAACGGCACGGCGAGCGTTCCGCATCCGGAACCGACGTCGAGGAAGGTTGAAGAGCCCTCTGTAGTGGGGAGAATAATTTCAAGGCTTTGTGCCGGCAGGGTAGAGTGGGCAAGTCCCCTGACGTACCAGGCGGCCTTGATGCTGTTCCAGAAGCCTGACGGTTTTGCGTTCATAGGGGATAGGGATACCATCCATTAGGATGGTGTTGCAAGACAAAAGCATTTTAGTGGAACATTGTCATTCAGGTTTTGACCAAATCTGCCCCGTACTTGATATGACGGAACCGAACTCTTTTCATGCTCTGCGTGCTGGATGAAACATATTCTCACACAAAGTTCGCAAAGACGGCAAAGGAAAGCAGGATTGAATTGGATGAGAAATAAGTATCCTTATGTTGCCTTAGAAACTTTGCGCCTTGTGCGGCTTCGTGTGAGGCTTCGTGTGAGGCAACTATTTTTCGTCTTGTTCCGGTGTTGGCTCCGACAGATTCTCCTCCTGGTTCTTCTCTTCTACAAAAGGTTTAACCATGGGCTCTACAATCCTGACAGGCGTCACAAGGACCCTTTCAAAGATGCCCAGCACACTCTTGCCAATCGACTGGACAGGAAGTGGCTTTATCTCGGGCCTCTTGAGTGAACCCTTGATGTCGTAGTACATCTTGACGCTGCTCTTCTCGTCGCCGCCGATTATCCAGCCGGCCAGGGGTATGCTTGTCAGTATCTTGTCGATAGTGACAAGGGGCTGGACGCCCATCTTGGTATCTATCGTTCCATTAACGAGGTCGATTGAACCGACGGCTGAGGCCTTCATCGAATCGCTGTTGAAGATGATGGAATCAGTTGTCACGATGCCGTCCTTGAGTTTAAAGTCACCGGAGAGTTGCTTGTAGGGGAGTCCACTCTTTAGAGCCTCGTCGATGGAGATGATATTGACTATGGAAAATATGGTGCCAACCAGCTTGAAACGCCATAGCTTGCCCTTTGTTGATGTGAGCGATGCTGTGCCGTCAAACCCCTTTGTTACGGGACGAACCCACCTCCTACCGCTGAAGTGGAGAGGCCCCGATACCTTGCCTGATAATGTCTTACGCTTTACCCCCAGGTCACGGAGGAAGGACTCCCACTCCACGTTATCAAGGTTGAGGGAGAGTGAGAAGAGGGTGGGGAGGTTTGCCGTGAAATAGTCGACCTCGCCAGATACGCGGCCGTCCCCGATAGTACAGGAGATTGGTGAAAAGTGCATCTTCTCGTGGGTCAGGTGGAGTCTGGAGTCGCAGGAGGAGACCTTGAGAAAAAAGAACTGCCCCTCCTTTACGGTCAGTGTGCCACTGCCGCTCACGGTGGTGAGGAAGGAGGGCCTGCCACTGCCCTTCTTCACCGACGTAACTTTCTTCTTCGCTGCGACATCCTTAAGGTCGAGGTAGGGTGATGTGAGCTTAAAGGTTACTGTCCGCTTGTTGAGATCGGTGATATCCAGATCACCTGATAGTGAAGACTTCCCAAGGTCAAGGGCCTCGATATGGCTCTTCGCCGTATTGCCGTTAAATGTGACGACGCCATCGAGGCGTGAGATATCCCTGGCCATGAAGGAGCTCGAGAAGCTCCCTCCCTTGACCAGCGCCTCACCTGTAATGTGGCTACGACTCGACTTCGTCTTGCGTGTCAACTTCAGATTGAGAGCGAGGGTTCCTGTTGAGTCGAATGAGCTTTCCAGATGGGGGAGGATCATGTCGAGGTCGTTTAGATGGAGCTGACTGGAGGAGATGGAGAGTGAGTAGGAGCCTCTCTTCTTACTGATAACTCCACCCACTGACAGGGAGGAGGCGCCCGCCGTGATTGCAGCGCTCTTTATCGTGAGAGCGTTTTCCTTTGAGATGAGGTGGAGGTCGGCGCTAAGGGGGAAGTCCCACTCCTTTGCGATAAATGGCGGAAGGTTGATCGCTGCCGCCTTTGAGTCGAGGTGGCCGTCTATGTTTATCGCCTCTTTACCGGCAACCGCACTCCCGGCAAATTTGACGCCTCCCTTTATGAAGAAGTCGTCGGGGAGGCGCTCCTGCCAGAGGGCCTGTGCTACGTCATCTGTGAGGAGTCCTGAAAATGTGAGGGCAGGCTCCGGCCTCTTTGACCGGTAGTTGGCGATCTCGCCATCAAGGGCGATTGAGCCGTTTCCTGCACCACCTGCTATGTCGGTGAGGGTGAGTATCTCCGGGTTGAAGGTTACGGAGCCGGTGAGGGAGTGGAGTGGAGGGGCAAAGTCGGCATAGAGGATCCCCGCATCATTGAGGGCTGCCGTGCCGCTGTAGGAGAGTTTCGCGCTGGCCTCTTCGCCCTTGCTGACAGCCACTTTAATTGTAGCCGAACCGGTTGCCTCTACCTTCTCGATGATGGGGGGGAGTGTGTCCTTGAAGAGTATTTTTACCGTTTTTGTAAACTCCTCTCCGTCGATTACAGCTTCCAGGTTGGCACGGTAGGCGCCATCATCAACCACGCCGTTGAAGTGCTGGATGGCACTCTCTCCGTAGTTGCCGCTGAGACCCTCCGCCCGCAGCTTGCCATTCTCCAGGAAGACGGCGCCTGTGAGGCCGGTGACGGGATAGGGGAGCCGTATATGGTGGAACGCCCCGTTTCTGATGGTTGCCGCTGTCGTCAGCCTGCCAGGCCTCTTGTAGAAGCCCTTTTCACTCAACTCATCAAGAGTGCATGACATGGTGAGGGCATTGATGAGGACCTCTCCCCCGGTGAGAGTGAGTTCGTTCTTGGATTTAGCTAGTCTCTCGGGGAGGATAGTTTGGGAGATGCGCTCATCAAGAGATGCGAGGGGAATAGTGGTATCGTTTATGTGTAGTGTCAGATATCTTCTGCCCGGTGATGCTTGCAATGAGCCGTCTCCGTTGAGAGTAAAGCCATCGAGGCCGACGGTTGCCCTGGAAACGACAATATCGGTTATGGCGCCTCGATGCTCAATGGCTATTCCGGCAGAACCGTTTGGGGAGGCGAGGGGGGTGGTGAAGAGAGAGGGTACGTCAGCTCTGAGGGAGCGGTAGGCGGCATCTCCTTTCATTTCAAAGGCTCCACGGTGATAGGAAAAATTACCCTTCAGGTCTGCATTGAGATCAATGGCGCCCCCCTTCAGGTACGGTTTCAGGTAAGGTTTGAATATTTCACCGTATGCCCCCTTCACATCCATTTTGCCCTTTATCTGCAAGGTCTCTTTCTTGCCCTCTACCCGCCCGGATAAGGTAACGGTAGCGCCGGGGAAGACGTTTCCCTCAACGGCAAAAATCGCCTCTCCTCTCGTGCGATTGACCGTACCGTTGACCTTCCCTATTGCGTAGTAGGGCTGGGTTTTGAATCTGTCGTCAGAAAAGATGACCGTTCCGCCAATGACCTTGAGCCTCTTGGGCGGTGTCGGACGTTTAATGAAGCGGGAAAAATTGAGTGTGCTGTCCTCCTCTATTCTGAGGCGTATGTGGGGGTTGTGGAGGGAGAGTTCCCGCATAATGAATTTTCTTTTAATAAGAGAGATGGGGGAGACAACAATCGTTACGAGAGGCGCCTCTATTATGACATCCGTCTCGTCATACATGGTCACTCCCTCGACCGTAACGTAGGGGAGGGGAGCGAGGTTGAGGGTGATCCTCCCCAAGTGTGCCGCGCCGTTGATGCGCTCCTCAACTCTTGTGGTGATAAATGAGTTGTATTGGGAGATGTCGATCGTGATGAGCGAGAGGAGCGCCACTGCTCCAGCGACAGACCCCAGGATGAACAGAAGTATAAAAAATCGATTTCTTTTAATAAATTTTCTCATGTCAGTGAGTTTAATCCAATTGAAGGTGCCATTATGACCGTGATGGCGAGGTGGGAGGGAAGGGGGATTCCTTGATGTTGATTCTATCCCTTTAACGTTTCCACTTCAACTCTTTTATTATGGTTTGTCATAATAGGGTGTTGGCAGGGTATCAGCTTCACGTATCAGGTTAACGTTGCATTGTCTGGAGTTCATTTGGTATCATGCAGGCATGTTTTCACCATGGCGAGTAAGGACGGAATAAGCTTCATGGAACGATTAAATAGTATACCCTGGGTTCACACCTCTGCTGTAATAGTTATTTCTCTATTGTTGCTATTGGCAGGGGGGTGTGAAAAAGACGTCCATGACCATCCCAAGCTGACTACTGGCAAGCAGCTCTTTGAGCACCATTGCGCCCCATGTCACGGCAAAGAGGGGGAGGGCGCTTTTCTTGAGGGTATACCTGCAAACCGTGACACTCAACTGGATTTCCGCCAGATTGCCCATAAGATAAAAGCAGGTGGCTCAACAAAGAGTAAGATGCCTGTATTCAAAAAAATGGGCGATACAGAGGCTGCGAAGATAGCCCAATATTTAGAGAGCCTTAAGCGGTGATCCATAATAACCTAGCAGCCTGTCGGACTTTCTCTGTAAGTGCCTGTTTTTATTGAAGGTTGGTTTTTGAGTGCAAAAACACAACTGTAATGTTTTTAATGAGTTACGTGACTCTATTGCCCTAAGTCCGACAAACTGCTAGAGTAAGAGTCCGGACTTTTTGTAAAGCTGTTATAGGTATTTTCATCATCTGCTCTTAGCCAGCCGATTCTCTCATTCAACCATCCCGGAAGTATTAACTAGACCTGCAATGTATGACAAAACGAAGAATCGTTGTAATAGGGGGGGGACCCGCCGGGCTGATGGCAGCGGGGCAAGTGGCGGAGGCCGGGGCCGATGTGCTCCTCCTGGAGAAGAGGAGTCGTCCAGGCCGCAAGCTCTGCATCACCGGCAAGGGGCGCTGCAACATTACCAACATTGCCGAGCTGTCCGACTTCATTGGCCACTTCGGCACAACAGGACGTTTTCTCCGTCAGGCCTTCACCGCCTTCTTCGCGCCCGATCTTACCGACTTTCTTGAAAAGCTCGGGCTGGAGTTGGTGACAGAGAGGGGAGGACGTATCTTCCCCGCAAGCGGCAAGGCCCCTGATGTGCTCAGAGTCCTCCTCAAATGGGTGACGCGATGCGGCGTAGAGATAGAGCGCTCATCGGCGGTAGATAAGCTGTCGATCAATGACGGCGCTATCACAGGGGTGGTTTCTAACGGCAGGAAAATCACCTGTGATGCCGTGATTCTTGCCACGGGTGGCGCCTCATATCCGGATACGGGGTCGACTGGAGACGGCTACCGCCTTGCGGCGTCGGTCGGCCACGCCATTGTCCCCATTCGGCCAGCGCTCGTCCCGCTGGAGATTGGCGGCGATGTGACGGGAGAGATGGCCGGTCTCACCCTCCGTAATGTGAAGGTCAGGCTCTTTATCAATGGGAAGCGACGGAGGGAGGCATTTGGAGAGGTGGGCTTTACCGAATTAGGCGTCAATGGAGCCGTCATTAACACCTTGAGCGGAGAGGTAGTTGACGCCCTCAGTGAGGGCGCGAAGGTGACACTCTCCATTGACCTCAAGCCCGCCCTCGATGAACAGAAGCTTGACGCACGACTCCTTCGTGATTTTGCCTCCAGGAGCAGGGAGCGGATCGACTCCCTCCTGCGCGGTCTTCTGCCACGTGAGATGGTTCCTCTCTCTTTGAAGGTGACAGGAATTCCGCCTGACCGCATGGCCAGCGCCATTACCGCCGGGGAACGGAGGCGGCTCAAATCGTGGTTCAAGGAGTTCCGGTTGGAGGTGACTGGCCACCGTCCGATTGCCGAGGCTATCATAACGGCCGGAGGGATAGATACCCGTGAGGTCAATCCACGGAGCATGGAGTCCCGCTTGGTAAAGGGGCTCTACTTTGCAGGTGAAGTGCTCGATGTTAATGCCGATACCGGCGGATACAATCTTCAGGCCGCATTCTCAACGGGGTGGCTTGCAGGCCGTTCAGCGGCTTCGATTCCTTCTAAATATCGTGGTTGATTTACTTCAGTCTTCAGCCTATCCACTTGAGTAGTTACTTTTAGGAAAAGATATGTTTCTTCCGACGACGAAAGATGAATGTCAAAAGCTTGGCTGGGATAATCTCGATATCATCCTGGTGACAGGCGACAGCTATATCGACTCACCCTTCATCGGTGTGGCCGTTATAGGCAAGGTGCTCTTACATGCCGGGTACAAGGTTGGCATCATAGCCCAACCCGACACAGCATCGGATATTGATATCGGACGCCTCGGTGAACCACGACTATTTTGGGGCGTCACTGGCGGTTGCATCGACTCTATGGTTGCCAACCGCACGGCATTTGGCAAACGGCGCAGGAGTGACGACTATACGCCGGGAGGCGTTAATAACAGGCGGCCCGACCGGGCCACGATCATCTACTCTAACCTCATCAGAAGATATTTCAAGGGGACCCGGCCAATTGTCCTGGGTGGAATAGAGGCCAGTCTGCGCCGGGTTGCCCATTACGATTTCTGGTCCGACCGTGTGAGAAAGTCTATCCTCTTCGATGCTAAGGCCGACTACCTCCTCTACGGGATGGCGGAGCGTCCTGTAGTCGAACTTGCGGAGCGCCTAAGGGATGGAAAGGAGACAGACGGAATCCGTGGACTCTGTTACATCTCCAAAAAGGTTCCAGAGGACGCCCTGGAGCTCCCCTCATTCCAGGAGTCGGCGGAAGACAAGGCGGCCTTCACTAAGATGTTTCACACCTTCTACCAGAATAACGACCCGGCAACTGCCCTGCCTCTGGCCCAGCAACACGACACCCGTTATCTCATACAAAATCCGCCAGCCCAGAACCCATCAAGAGATAAACTCGATGGCATCTACAATCTGGAGTACGAGCGGGATCTCCATCCATACTATGGAAAAGACGGAAAGGTAAAGGCGTTGGAGACCATCCGCTTTTCCATATCGACGCACCGTGGATGTTATGGCGAGTGCAGCTTCTGCGCCATTGCGGTCCACCAGGGGCGGGCGGTCACATCACGAAGCAGGAAGTCGATCATTGCTGAGGCCCGTCAATTGGCGAAGCACCCCCTCTTCAAGGGTACTATTCACGATGTGGGGGGACCAACGGCAAATATGTACGGTATCGACTGTAACCGGATGGAGAAAAAGGGGTGCTGTGCGGAAAAGAGCTGTATCTCACCCCATACCTGCTCCGCCCTCCACAACGATCACGGCGAACAGATAGCGCTCCTTCGGGAGCTTCGCTCTATCAGGGGGGTAAAAAAGGTAGTCGTCGCCTCAGGCATTCGTCACGACATGATCCTTGCCGATAAGAATAACGGCGCCCGTTACCTGGAGGAGGTCGTCCGTTATCACGTTTCCGGCCAGATGAAGATAGCCCCGGAACACACGGAGACCCATGTGCTGGAGATGATGAATAAGCCCGGCGCTGACACCCTTCTCAAATTCAGAGAACTTTTCTACAAGACAACAAAAAGGGCGGGGCTGAATCAGTTCCTTACCTACTACCTCATAGCCGCTCACCCCGGATGCAGCTTGGAAGACATGAGAAAACTGAGGTCATTCTGCAAGCAGGAGCTGAGGCTGCTTCCAGAACAGCTTCAGCTTTTCACCCCCACCCCCTCGACCTACGCCACCCTCATATACTGGACGGAGCGGGATCCATTTACCGGTGAACCGTGTTTTGTAGAAAAGAGTGACAGGGGGAGAGAAGCGCAGAAGAGGGTATTAGCCCGACATAGATAGAGTTGATGGCATCGTAAAAAGTCCGATCTGTTGTGCCGTAGCAATTCTTCAGCACTCGAAATGCCACACGTATGCCTTCGCACCTGTAAAACCACTACTCCTTTAGTATTGACCCGGCATTGATATAGCTAACAAGACATGCTACAATGCGCGTATGAAAAAAGAA
>JBHHTR010000056.1:0-12217 GCA_046753505.1 Thermodesulfobacteriota bacterium | reverse complement strand
CCTTTTTCTCTCTATTTATGCAATCTGAGCGAGCTCGCTTGCAGGATTTAGGTAACATATTAATCTTGAGGGAAGTGAGGTAAAGTAATGGCCCGTAAGGCGAAGATAGCACGGAAGACGAGTGAGACCGATATCGTAGTAGAGATCAATCTCGACGGAGAGGGGAAGCAGAGCATTTCCACCTCCATACCCTTTCTCGACCACATGCTCTCACTCTTTTCAAAACACGGTCTCTTTGATCTCAAGGTAAAGGCCAAGGGGGACATAGAGATCGACGACCATCACACGGTGGAGGATGTAGGGATATGCCTCGGCGATGCCGTGAAGAAGGCCCTTGGGAGTAAGAAGGGGATCAGGCGGTACGGCACAACGAGCGTTCCCATGGATGAGACCCTCGCGTCGGTGACCATCGACATGAGCGACAGGCCCTACCTGGTCTACAACGTTGCTTTCCCCAAGAGGGCTAGGATAAAGAGTTTCGACCAAGACCTTGTAGAGGACTTCCTCCAGGCCTTCAGCACACGTAGCGGTTGTAACCTCCATGTCAACCTCTCCTACGGGAGGAACATCCACCACATAATAGAGGCGATCTTCAAGGCGTTGGGCCGGGCTCTGAACGACGCAGTGCGTATAGACCCCAGGATCACCGGCGTCATGTCTACGAAGGGAAAGCTCTAGTCGTGATTGCCATTATCGACTACGACATGGGCAACCTGCGGAGTGTTCAGAAGGGGTTTGAGCGTGTCGGCCACGAAGCGGTCGTCACGAGAGAACCCGCCACGATTGGAAACGCGAGCCATGTCGTCCTCCCCGGAGTTGGCTCCTTCAGGGAGTGCATGGAGAATCTCACCAGGTACGGCCTCGTGGAGCCCATCACTAAGGCGATAGATTCAGGAAAACCGTTCCTCGGCATCTGCCTTGGACTCCAGCTCCTCTTCACAGAGAGTGATGAGTTCGGGAGTTGCCGTGGCCTCGACATCATCAAGGGGCAGGTCGTACACTTTTCGCAGGAATTCCGTGACACTCACCCTGCTCTCAAGATCCCCCACATGGGTTGGAACGATATAGAGATAAAGAGGAGAGCGCCCATACTCGACGGTGTTGAGAACCACTCCTTCCTCTACTTCGTCCACTCCTTCTATGTGGTCCCAGAAGAGGCTGGGGTGGTGGCCACGACGACCGATTACGGCGGCGACTTTGCCAGCTCTATATGGAAAGAGAACATCTTCGCCTGCCAGTTCCATCCTGAAAAGAGCCAGGCCGTCGGCCTTAAACTCCTAAAAAACTTCGGAAATACGAAAGGGTAAATAGAATGATTGTTATTCCCGCAATAGACATCAAGGACGGGCGGTGCGTTCGCCTGAAACAGGGGAGGATGGCCGACGAGACGATCTACTCCGACAACCCCGTAGAGGTCGCCCTCCGGTGGGAGAGGGAGGGGGCCCGGCTGATACACCTGGTTGACCTCAACGGCGCGGTGGAGGGCTTTACAAAGAACCGTGAGACGATCAGAGAGATCATCGACGCAGTATCCGTTGAGGTCCAGATCGGTGGCGGCATCAGGGAGAGGGCAGCCGTAGCTTCCTACCTCGAAGCTCCACAGGTTAAGCGGGTCATCATAGGGACGGCGGCCTACTCGACTCCGGCCTTTCTGGAGGAGATCTGCAAGGAGTTTCCCGGAAGGATTGCCGTCGGCATCGACGCCCTTGACGGCAAGGTTGCCATAAAGGGGTGGATCGAGACGACCGATGAGAGGGCCATAGATATGGCGAAGCGCCTTGAGGGGGTGGGGGTTGCATCCATCATCTACACCGACATATCGCGGGACGGTATGCTTGTCGGCCCGAATATCGAGGCAACCGCAGAGATGGCGAAGGCAGTAGATATCCCCGTCATAGCCTCCGGCGGCGTCTCGACTATCAAAGATATTGAAGCCCTGAATAGGTCTGGGGTGGAGGGGGTAATCACGGGAAAGGCCATCTATACGGGGAGTCTTGACCTCGCTCAGGCAATCGCGGCGGCCAAAGGCCCAAAGGAATCATAGGGTGCTGACAAAAAGGATAATCCCGTGCCTCGATGTGAAGGACGGCAGGGTCGTCAAGGGGATCAGCTTCGTAGAACTTCGGGACGCCGGTGACCCGGTAGAGTGCGCCAAGGCGTACGAGGAGCAGGGGGCCGATGAACTGGTCTTCCTCGACATCACCGCTTCACACGAGCAGCGAGCTACCATCATCGACGTAGTTGAGCGGACGGCCGCCCAGGTATCCATGCCCCTTACCGTCGGGGGCGGCCTTAGAGAGCTTGACGATATAAGGGAGCTTCTGAGGGCGGGGGCCGACAAGGTTTCGATCAACACCACCGCCGTGGAGGATCCAGAATTTGTCAGGCGGGCCTCAGAACGGTTCGGCACACAGTGCATCGTGGTGGCCATCGATTCAAAGAGGAGAGATGGTGGAGATGCCCCCTCCTGGGAGGTCTACACTCACGGGGGGAGGAAGCCGCGAGGGATGGATACGATAGAGTGGTCGCGGCAGGTTGAAGAGCTCGGGGCCGGAGAGATCCTTTTAACGAGCATGGATTGTGACGGGAGAAAAGACGGGTACGACCTGGAGTTGACAAGGGCCGTTGGCGAGGCGGTCTCAATACCGGTCATCGCGTCGGGGGGCGCGGGGAACATCGAGCACCTCTACGACGCCTTCGCTAAAGGCGCGGCGGACGCCGCCCTGGCCGCCTCCATCTTCCACTTCGGCGAGTACACCATTAAAGAGACCAAGGCATATCTCCTGGAGCGGGGCATTCATATACGACCTTAATCATACGGAATCTCACGACAGAAACGTCAACTCTCAATAATTTCCTTGACCAGTTTACTCATCTCAGAGATCTTGTACGGCTTGGTCAGCACTCCGCTGAAGCCGTACTCTGTAAAGTTAGCCATAATAGGGTCGCTGGAATAGCCGCTTGAAACAATGGCTTTCACGTCGTGATCTATAGCGCGAAGTTTTTCAATAGCCTTCTCCCCCCCCATCCCGCCCGGTATAGTCAGATCCATAATAATAAGTTCGTACGGTTGTCCCCTATCTTTCGCCTCCCTGTAGAGGGCGATGGCCTCCGACCCGTTTCCGGCGAAATCCACACAATAGCCAAGGCTGGCAAGAATCTCTCCGGCAACCTCCCTGACCACCTCCTCATCATCCATGATCAATATCCTTCCCGTCCCGCCCTGAAGAGGAACAGCAACCTCCTTCTCCCTCTCCTCGGTAAGCTCTTCCGGGTAAGCGGGGAGATAAATGGTGAAGGTAGTCCCGACCCCGACCGTAGAGTTAACTGTTATGTATCCATCGTGCTTCTTGATGATAGAGTAGGCCGTTGCGAGACCGAGACCGCTCCCTTTATTGCTGTCCATCTGTTTGGTTGTGAAGTAGGGGTCGAATATCTTCAGGAGATATTTTTTTGAAATGCCGATTCCATGATCCTCAATTGATATTTTTACATACTCTCCCTCTTTCAGCTTGATAGCCTCATCGCCTTGCATAGAGATGTTTTCACACCTTACGCTCACCACTCCCCCCTCAGGCATGGCGTGGTTGGCGTTGATGACGATGTTATGGATAACCTGGCCTATCTGCCCCTCATCGACATTGACAGGCCATAGCTCTCCGTAAGCTGCAAAATCGTACCGTACATTCGAGCCACGGAGGGCAAAGCCGGTCGATTCCTCTATCAACTCCCCGATAGACGCCAGCTTCGTAACCGGTGTGCCGCCCCTGGCAAAGGTGAGAAGCTGATAGGTGAGATCTCTGGCCCTGAACGATGCCTTCTCCGCCTCGGTCAACCGTTTGACCACCTCATCCTCTCCCTTGAGATGGCTCATTGCAAGCGAAATATTCCCCAGTATCGCCGTGAGGAGATTATTGAAATCGTGGGCAAGCCCACCAGCAAGGACACCGAGGGAATCGAGCCTGTCGAGTTTGACAAGTTCATCCTCCATTCGCTTCCTCGCTGTTATCTCCTCCTTGACTGCAACAAAATTGGTAACGGTTCCATTGCTATGCTTAATGGGCGAGATGGAGACAGCCTCCCAGTATAGTTCACCGCTCTTCTTCTTATTATGAAACTCACCACGCCACACATGGCCCGATTTTATGGTATTCCACATCTCCCTATAGAACTCTACGGGCTGCTCTCCCGACTTCAGAATGCGTGGGTTCTGGCCAATGGCCTCCTCCCGGCTATAACCTGCCACCTGAGAAAACCTGGGATTAACATACTCGATTGTCCCATTCGTATCGGTGATGACGACAGAGGCCGGACTCTGCTCTACGGCGAGGGAGAGCTTCTTCAAGTCACCCTCTGCCCTCCTCCGTTCCGTTATATGCCCCCACTCTCGGAGGGATCTATTCACAATATGGGGCATGTCGGAGAGAACCTCCTCCGACTTAACCACGTAGTCGAGAGCGCCTGCTTTCATCGCCTCCACCGCCTGCCGCTCATTGCCGTGGCTCGATATAATAATGATGGGATAACGCGGCGACTCTCCATCGACCGACAGAAACTCTATTCCGGAGCCGTCAGGGAGGAAGAGATCGAGAAGAACCAGCGCCGGAGCGCTCTCGGCCACTTTGGCACGGGCCTCCTTGAGAGTACGAACAACGATCAACTCCAGCCCGTCGGCCTGGGTTTCAAAGGCTCGTGTGACCAGTTCTGAGTGACCCTCGTCGTCCTCTACGAGGAGGATATATCGCTTATCTTCACTCACGGCTCTTCCTCCCCCATCTCTGCCACTCGACTATACACCGACCGCCATACTGCCATTCCAATGCGTAGTGCCACGTAAGCCAGTCTCATAGCCCGGATTTGCCAGGTTACTTTTTGAGGATTGAACATACGGGCATATCAATTCAACCATAAACAGATATCCAGGTGAATGCATGGTCAAGGCAGGGCGTGAACACATTTGCAAGTAGTGCGAGATAAGTGTCACCTGTAATAGTGATGTGTAGTTTTTTGTCAGTCGAAACAGTTTGCAACTCGGATAAAATAACAACTTTATCCTTCTCAGTCAAACACAAATAGCGTTGCCGATTTTACCCGACTCTTTTACTCTAAGTCCGACACACTGCTAGGGGCTACAACGCTGCATACACCATCAGACCCCAATATTAATAGTAATCGATGCAAATAAGAACGGTTGACGGGCCAGTGGTGTCAAGTGTACAATCACCCATATCTTGCAATTGAACTGAAAGAGGAATAAACTCATATCTCATGACAGACCAATGCTTGTAATATCCCTACTCCTTCCCACTCAGGAAAGACATTGACGATAAGACAGCTAGACAATCTATGCCTTTTCTAAGATCCCTGAATAAGCTTCAGTTCAAGGCGGCAATCCACACGGAGGGTCCTCTTCTCGTCCTCGCCGGCGCTGGCAGCGGTAAAACACGGGTGCTTACATCGCGTATTGCCAACCTCGTGGTAAACGAAGGGGTGGCCCCGTCTGAAATACTTGCGGTTACATTCACTAACAAGGCTGCTGGCGAGATAAAGGAGCGGTTGGAGAGGATCATAGGTGACCGTGCCGATGATCTGTGGAGTGGCACGTTTCACACTATCGGGTTGAATATCCTTCGGTCAGAGAATAAGTTGGCCGGCCACAAAAAGGGGCTTACTATATACGATGAAGAGGAGCAGGCCCTGCTGATAAGGCTCGTTATGTCCGAACTCGGGATAAGTGAGAAGAGAGCGCCCTATAAGGCGATCCAGTTTGAGATAAACATGGCCAGAAACGAGAACCTGACCCCTTCGGAGTACGCAAAAAAATCTAATAGCAACCTCTCCGGAGAGGTCCGCGCCGTGTTCCGCTCTTACGAGAAAAAGCTTAAGGAATCTGGCGCGGTCGATTTTGGCAGTCTTATATGCGCGCCCATCCGGCTGCTCACCAACGATGCCGCCGCCCTTGAGAGGTACTCGGGGAAGTTCAGGTACATACTTGTCGATGAGTACCAGGACACCAACTCCTCTCAGTACCGTCTAACGCGCCTGCTCGCCTCAAAGCACAGAAACCTCTGTGTAGTGGGAGACCCGGACCAATCGATATACGGTTGGAGGGGGGCCGATGTAAAGAACATACTCGGATTTCAGGACGATTATCCCGATACTACGTTCATAAAACTCGAAGAGAACTACCGCTCCATGAAAAATATCCTGAGCGCGGCCAACTCTGTCATATCCAACAACGAGGAGAGACTTGAGAAGACCCTCTGGACACAAAACCCCGACGGGGAGGCGCCGCTGTACGAGGAGTGCATGAACGAGGAGCGTGAGGCGGCATTTGTCGTGGGGAGGATAAAAAAGTGTCTGAAAGAGATCCCTGACCTGAGGCTTAAAAACTTCGTTATACTCTACAGGACTAACACCCAGAGCAGGCCACTTGAGGAGATGCTTTTTGAGGAGAGCGTGCCTTACGCAGTGGTGGGAGGGTTTAAGTTTTACGACAGGAGAGAGATAAAGGACGCACTGGCCTACCTGAAGGCACTGGTGAACCCTGACGACTCCCTCAACTTTCTGCGCATCGTAAATGTGCCGCCACGAGGGATTGGCAGGGCCACCCTCGACAAGGTCCATTCACTTAGCAAGAACAAGGGACTGTCACTCTACGAAGCGTTCAAAGATGCCGCTGGAGACGCGAATTTCGGCAACTCCGGTCTGAGGGACTTTGTTGGCATATTCGAAAACCTGCGCAGCGAGGCTCTCGAGAGGCGGCCAGCGGATATTGCCGAGAGGGTCCTGGACCTTACCGGTTACATGGATTTCTGGTCGAGCAAGAAGACAGAGGATGCCCTTACAAGGGCCCAGAATCTCGACGGCCTTGTGGAATCCATAAAGAAATACGAGACACGGTATCCGAAGGCAGGCATTGCCAACTACCTTAGCCTCGTCGCGCTGATGAGCGATGCCGACGACTACAAGGAGAAGGCGGACAGTATTACACTTATGACCATACACGCTGCAAAGGGGCTTGAATTCCCGGTGGTGTTCATGGTGGGTATGGAAGAGGGGCTCTTTCCTCACGAACGCTCCATTGATGACGAGGAGGGTGTAGAGGAAGAGCGCCGCCTCTGCTATGTTGGCATGACCCGCGCCAAGAGGCTGCTCTTCATGACCTCAGCAAAGACACGAAGCTCCGGCAGAGAAACACGCAGGAGAATCCCATCACGCTTTATCAAAGAGATAGATCCAGCCTTTCTCGCCAGGATAGTACCTAAACCGCCGCCCCCTGCTGAGAAGAGTATCGAGGCCATAAGGAAGATGCTAGCCACTGAACCTGATACCATGCCGCACAAGTAGACTGTTACAGTTCTGCTTCTGGAGATCAATCATTATACAACTGCTACTCTCTTTACAATGCCCTGACAAAAAAACTCTCAAAGCCGATAAGGGAGAGTTGATTAGGATCTCGCTCACATGTCATAAGCACACATCTTTCGGCACCCTAAGCTCGTTTATTGTGCACTACCATCTCATGAGACACCTCTTTACTCTATATCCTTCAATACGTTATGAATTTACGAGGAGACTCGAAATAGTGGCGGATACTTTATAACGAAGCGCTCTTCAATCGTCGAGAACGATCCGCGTTATGGTCGTAACTGCGCGGCCCAGCTCCTCTATGGTGTGGCTGGCCATGACGGTAAGCCTGAGCCTGCTCGTTCCCTCCGGGACGGTGGGGGGTCGGATGGCCTGGACGTAGAGCCCCTCCTTGAGAAGTTTTCGGCTTACCGTGACCGCCTTCTTCGGATCGCCGATTAGGAGGGGGATGATGTGGCTTTCGCCCGTCATGGTGTCGAGACCAGCATCGTTCAGGGCCTTTCGCATGAAGACGGCTCTCTCTTGCAGCGCGGCCACCAACTCCGGCTCCTCTGTGATGATCTCCAGGGCGGCAGTGGAGGCGGCGCAGACTGACGGAGGGAGGGCGGTGGTGAAGACGAATGGTCGCGCCTTGTTGATGAGGTAGTCGATAAGTGTTTTGGGTCCGGCTACGAAGCCGCCGAATGAGCCGACCGCCTTGCCGAGGGTTCCCATCTGGATAATTTTTTCACTCTTAATACCGTGGTGTTCCAGGCTTCCCCTGCCGTGCTTTCCCAGCGTCCCCGTTGCGTGGGCGTCGTCAACCATGAGGATGGCGTCGTAGCTCTCCGCCAGCCTTGCAATCTCCTTCAGCGGCGCTATGTCGCCGTCCATGCTGAAGAGGCCGTCCGTAACAATGAGTTTCCTCCGGCTCTGGCGGTGCTCCATGAGGAGCCGTTCAAGAGTATCCACATCACAGTGGGGGTACCGTTTGAGGGCGGCCCTGCTGAGGATGGCGGCATCGATTATGGAGGCGTGGTTGAGGCGATCCGAGCAGATGACGTCACCCCTCCCGACGAGGGCGGTGATGATGCCGAGGTTGGCGTGGTAGCCAGAGTTGAAGAGGAGGGCCGCCTCGCTCCCCTTGAAACGTGCGAGGCACGCTTCCAGTTCACGGTGGGGCGCCATGTCGCCCGAAACGAGGCGGGAAGCACCGGCTCCGGCGCCGTACTTTTGCAGAGCTTTGATTGCCGCTTTTTTTACTTTCGGGTGGTCTGCGAGGCCGAGGTAGTTGTTGGCAGAGAGGTTGACGACCGCCCTGCCGTCTATTTTGATACGTGGTCCCTGGGGGCTCTCTATACCAGTGATGGCGCGGTAAAGTCCCTGCTCACGGAGGCCGTTAAGCTCCTCGTCGATAAAATCGAGGCCCATCTACTTGCGTGGTCTGAGGCCGAGGTCTGCTATCATAACGAGATCCTTTTCGGAATCCCTTCCCGGTGTGGTGAGGTAATTCCCCACCATCATCCCGTTTGCACCGGCGGCAAAGATGAGAGGCTGAAGCTCACGGAGGTTAACCTCCCTTCCACCGCAGATGACGATATCCTTTTCCGGCATCATGAAGCGGTAGAGGGCGATAATTATAAGGCACTCCTTCGGTGTGAGGTTCTTCGCCTCTTCGAGTGGGGTCGAGGGGCGGGGGTTGAGAAAGTTTATGGGAATGGAATCGACGTCAAGCTCTTGCAGTGTCTCGGCCAGTTCTACTCGCTGTTCCCAGCTTTCACCGAGACCGAATAGGCCGCCGCTGCAGATGTAGAAGCCGAGCCTCTTCGCCATCCGAACCGTCTCTACGTCATCGTCGTAGTCGTGGGTAGTGCATATCTGGGGGAAGAAGCTCCGGGCGGTCTCAAGATTGTGGTGGTAGCTGTGGAGCCCCGCCTCCTTGAGCTGCATTAGGGTCTCCTCCTTCATTATTCCCAGTGAGGCGCAGCTCTCCAGATTGGTCTCTCTCTTGATGCCGCCCAGCGCCTCGGTCAGTATCTCGACATCTTGAGTGCGATTTGCCCCCGTGCCGCTGGTGACTATGGAAAACTCTCGCGCACCATGGTGAGAGGCGGCGAGGGCCGATTCGACGATTTTGTCGGAGGGGATCATGGGGTAGCTCTCTACCCCGGTTTTGTATCGGCTTGATTGGGAGCAGAAGGTGCAGTCCTCGGCGCAGAGACCACTCTTGGCGTTGACGATGGAGCAGAGGTTGACATCGACCCCCTTGAAGTGGCGTCGTATCCGCTCTGCCGACGCGAGAATAGCGAAGAGGAAGGTGTCGGGGAGGTGGACAAGTCGGTTGCCATCTTCAACAGAGATGCCTTCCCCTGAGAGGGCCTTCTCCTCGATTGTCTGTAAGAATTCCCGTGTCATAGAGGATACGCATATCACGAGAGCGTCTTGATTGTCAACCCGGTTGGAGTCTACGGTTTACGATGGCGAAGTTTCCTGATCTCTGTGAGCCTTTCCACAATCTCCTTCTCGGCTCCAGCCCCCCTGGGCTTGTAGTACTCCCTACCTCTGAGCTTTTCCGGCAGATACTCCTGAGAGACCAGACCATCGTTGAAGTTGTGGGGATACTTGTAGTCCGCCCCGTAGCCGAGTTCCTTCATCAGTTGTGTCGGGGCGTTCCGTATATGGAGGGGGACGGGGAGGGAACCCTCCTTGCGAACATCCTCAAGAGCCTCACGGTAGCCGAGGTAGGATGCGTTGCTCTTCGGGGCCGTGGCGAGGTAGGTGGTTCCCTGAGCCAGCGGGATCCACCCCTCTGGCATTCCTATGAAGTGGACGGCGTCCTTTGTCGCATTGGCGATCTGGAGTGCCTGGGGATCGGCATTCCCGATATCCTCGGCGGCAAAGATGACCATCCTCCTGGCGATGAAGAGGGGATCTTCACCGGCCTCAACCATCCGCGCGAGCCAGTAGAGGGAGGCGTCGGGATCGCTGCCGCGCATCGATTTTATGAAGGCCGATATGACGTTGTAGTGTTCCTCCCCACCCTTGTCGTAGAGGAGCGCCCTCTTCTGCATTGCCTCTTCTGCGATCTCAATGGTAATAATTCCCTTCCCCTCTCCGTCCGGCGATACAAGGGCGGAGGCCACCTCCACTGTATTGAGGGCGGTTCTCGCATCGCCGTCGGCATGGGAGGCGAGAAACTTCACTGCCTCTTCGGTTATCTCAATGGCGAGGCTGCCGACTCCCCGCTCCCTGTCGGTGAGGGCCCTTGTGATGATCGTCTCAATATCGTCCCGGGACAACTCCTCCAGAACGAGTACCTTGCACCGCGAGAGAAGGGGAGCATTCAGTGCAAAGGAGGGGTTCTCTGTCGTCGCGCCAATGAGGGTGATTGTCCCGTCCTCCACATGGTGGAGAAAGGCGTCCTGCTGGGCCTTGTTGAAACGGTGTATCTCGTCGATGAAGAGTATACTCCTCCTGCCGGTGAGTCTGAGCTGACGCTGGGCCTCCTT
This sequence comes from Thermodesulfobacteriota bacterium, assembly GCA_046753505.1. GTDB lineage: Bacteria > Desulfobacterota > GWC2-55-46 > S146-70 > JAUXIU01 > JBHHTR01. The sequence continues at coordinate 1,358 of JBHHTR010000056.1, read as the reverse complement.
GAAGATTTCCCGCACCTCCTTAACGCCGGAGAGGACTGCCGAGAAGGAGAAAAGGGTGGCCTCCGATACGTCGGCGATGATATTTGCCAGCGTTGTCTTCCCGCACCCCGACGGTCCCCAGAGGATGAGGGAGGGGAGTTCCTCACTTTCGACAAGCCGTGTGAGCAGGGTGACAATCCGGCTCTGCCCAAGGAAATCATCGAGCGCTCTGGGCCTCATCCTTTCAGCGAGGGGGACGTTGGAGTTATCTTTAGTGGCTTCTGTTTTATCGAATAGATCCATGATGTATAAGTTCTACTATAATATAGTATAAATTAGCAACAAGTTATTAAACATCTTGACAATAACTCATTTTATGGATACATTCCCAAAACGGAGGGTTTATGGGCATACATGGAAGACTCAGTGATATGGGGCTCGCTGATATAGTGCAGCTCTTTCATATTCAGAGGAAGACGGCGGCCATACGGGTCGGCTCCGGCCAGGGGTACGGCATGGTCTACATGAGGGGCGGCAAGGTGGTGCACGCTACCTGTCCCGGTCTCGTTGGAGAGGATGCACTCTACCACCTTGCAGGGTGGAGCGATGGAACCTTTGAAGTTGAGAGTGCCTTTGCCTCCCATGAGGCCACTATCCATGCCGATGTGGAGAGCCTCCTCCTGGAGAGCGTTAAGAGGAGCGATGAATTCGGTGTGGTCTCGCAACATAAACATGGCTCCTTCTCTGACGAGGATATTGATTCGCCTCAACTGGTGAAGCGCCTTGTAGATATGGGTATACTGAAAAGTATCTCCGATTAGGCCCACGATTTATTACGGGATCATCAATAATGTCAGACACGATTAAGCAGATTGCTATCATCGGCGGCAATAAGGAGGCCCTTGCTCTCCTCCCGCTCCTCATCCCTGATGCAGGCGTTAAGGTGGTCTCTATCATCGACGCCAATCCCGACGCCATGCTCTTCAAACTGGAAGAGATGGGGTGTGTTCTTGCCGACAAGCATCATATCACTATCTCGAAGGATCTCAATGCCCTTGAGCAATTTACAGATCTCGACTTCATAGTTAACTGCATTGATACGCCGTCGATCAACATTTTTTTACGGCGACCTGAATTTACCAATACAGAGATAGTGACTCCCATGAGTGTACGGCTCTTATGGAGCCTGCGAGGAAGCGGTGCACCTCACGATACAAAGAGGGGAGCAGGCCAGTTAGCGCTCCTCTCCACGATGGGGGAGGTTGTCGCTGCGGCACGGCTGACGCAGGACAAGAGGGAACTCCTTACAGTCATTCTCATGCTTGCCATTGAGGCGACGGGGGCGGAGAGGGGCTCCATCATGTTGATAGACGGGAATG
>JBHHTR010000055.1:0-12221 GCA_046753505.1 Thermodesulfobacteriota bacterium | reverse complement strand
CTTTGAAGGGTAGCACCGCCTTTACCTTATTTACACACCTTTTTATTATAGCTCAACTTACCACTCAACATGGAATAGTCCTGTTCGCTTCGGAAACTCCTTGAAGCCTGGCCTGTAAGGTGGTATAAAAAATGATTCTATGGATGAGCTGATCGGGCAATTTGCAACCTATCTCTCTGTGGAGAGGAACGTCTCTCGCCACACCCTGTCAGCCTATCTGAGGGATATAGAACAGTTCTGTGCCTTTCTCAGGGAAAAAGGGTGCGGGATGAGGGGGGAGAGGCTGGAGGCAACTCTTATCGATGACGGCCATATCAAGTCCTTTCTAGGGCTTCTCTACGGGAGGTGCAGACGGGTAACTATTGCGAGGAAGATCTCATCGCTCAAGAGCTTCTTCCGTTACCTTGAGAAACAGGGCGTCATTGTCGGCAACCCGGCTGAACTTATCTCTACTCCGAAGGTGGAGAAGTACCTCCCCACCGTTCTTACCGTTGAGGAGACGACGGAGCTCATTGACGCCGTATCGGGTGGTGATGACGATGCGCTCAGGGAGAAGGCGATCATTGAGCTTCTCTATTCATCGGGGTTGAGGGTGGGCGAGCTTGTGGGCCTTGACAGGGAGGATATCGACATGTCGCGGGGGATTGTAAGGGTCATGGGGAAGGGGGGGAAGGAGCGGATGGTGCCGGTGGGGAAGGCGGCTCTGGAGGCTGTTGAGAGATACCTGGGAAGACGGGACAATATCGCTACGAGCGGGAGCTCCCCACTCTTTATCACAAAGCGTGGTAAGAGGATCTATCCGCGGGCAGTACAGCGGGCCGTCAAGCGTTTCGCCACGTTAAGCGGCGTTACGAAGAGACCGACGCCACATGCGCTGCGCCATACATTTGCAACCCATCTCCTCAATGCCGGTGTTGATCTACGGGCCATTCAGGAGATGTTGGGTCATGCCAGTGTTTCGACGACACAGCGATATACGAAGGTTGGAATTGACTCTCTACTGAAGGTCTACGATACGACTCACCCCCGTGCAAGGATGGGGAAGGATGACGAAGCAGATTAGCGGAATGGAGGCTTATGTTTAAAGCGACGACTATAATAGCGATACGAAGGGACGGCAAGGTAGCTATAGCCGGTGACGGTCAGGTGACGCTGGGTAATACCATCATGAAGAGGGGGGCCGTGAAGATACGGCGGATGGGCGACGGGAAGGTTCTCGCTGGCTTTGCCGGTTCGACTGCTGACGCCCTGACCCTCTTTGACAAGTTTGAGGCGAAGCTTGAGCAGTACAAGGGTAATATCACCCGTGCCGCCATTGAACTGGGAAAGGATTGGCGAACCGACAAGATACTGAGGAGGCTTGAGGCGCTCCTGGTGGTGGCTGACAGGGAGCACTCACTGCTGATCTCCGGGAGCGGTGATGTTATTGAACCTGAGGAGGGGATTGCCGCTATCGGGTCGGGCGGGCCTTTCGCCCAGGCTGCGGCCAAGGTTCTTATGAAACACTCAACACTCTCGGCGAGTGAGATTGCCCGCGAGGCGTTAAAAACTGCGGCAGAGATATGTATCTATACTAATGACAATATAACCGTCGAGGAGTTGTAGGCGGTTTCTATATTTTTGAGGGTGGAGGAATAGATGGAGACATTAACACCAAAAGAGATTGTAGCGGAGCTGGATAAGTATATCATAGGGCAGAAAGAGGCGAAGCGGGCCGTGGCTATTGCTCTCCGGAACCGGTGGAGACGGCAGCAGGTTGCCCCTGAACTGAGGGATGAGATTGCCCCGAAGAACATAATCATGATAGGGCCCACCGGCGTTGGAAAGACGGAGATATCGAGGAGGCTGGCAAAGCTTGCCCAGGCCCCCTTCCTCAAGATTGAGGCGAGCAAGTTTACCGAGGTTGGTTATGTCGGGAGAGATGTGGAGAGCATCATACGAGATCTGACGGAGCTCTCCATCAAGATGGTCAAGGACGAGAAGCGGGTGACCGTTCAGGCGAGAGCAAAGGAGCTTGCCGAAGAGCGCCTCCTCGACGCCCTTCTCCCGCCCGTCTCTAAGCCGCCACAGGCCGCAGCTCCTGCGTCGGGATCGCCGATCGCTGAAGCCAAACCGGTGACAACGGCAGAGGGAACTGTCTTTGAAGTCGGCCAGGGCAATGATGTTGCGGCGGAGGCCGCGCCAACAGCGCCAGACTCTACACGTGAGAAGCTGAGGAAACTCTACCGTGATGGGAAGCTCGACGAGAAGTTTGTCGAGATAGAGACGACCGAGCAGAAGACGCCGGTGGTGGAGATCTTCTCCGCTTCAGGGATGGAGGAGATGGATATGAACATCAAGGACATGTTCAGCAACATCTTTCCGAAGAAGAAGAAGAGGAGATCTGTCAAGGTGCCCGAGGCGTTCAAACTCTTTTGCCAGGAGGAGGTGCAGAAGCTCATCGATCAGGACAGCATGGTCAAGGAGGCGATTGAGCGGGTGGAGCAGTCTGGCATAGTCTTCATCGATGAAATTGACAAGATAGCGGGCAGGCAGGCGGGGCAGGGGCCGGATGTCTCAAGGGAGGGGGTCCAGCGCGACCTCCTTCCTATCGTTGAAGGCTCGACGATCAATACGAAGTACGGCATGGTTAAGACCGACCATATCCTCTTTGTCGCATCTGGCGCATTTCATGTGGCGAAGCCGTCCGATCTGATACCTGAGTTCCAGGGGAGATTCCCTATCAGGGTTGAGCTCAAATCGCTTGGAAGGGAGGACTTTATCAGGATACTGACCGAGCCGGAGAGCGCCCTGACCAAGCAGTACACGGCCCTCATTGAGACGGAGGGGATGGAACTTGTTTTTCAGGAGGATGCCGTGTCGGAGATTGCCGAGATGGCCTCGGTCGTTAACGACAGGATGGAAAACATCGGAGCGAGACGACTCCACACCATCATGGAGCGGGTTCTCGATGATCTCTCATTCAACGCTCCCGACATGGAGGGCGGCGAGATGGTTATCGACGCCGCCTATGTCCGGGAGAGGCTCGTCGATATTGTCAAGGATGATGATATGAGCCGTTACATCCTCTAGGGGGGAGACGGCCTCATACTTATCTAAGGCAGGTCTTATTAATTTACACCTGCCGCGATACATGGAAGTATCGCTATTTTCAGTGGCGGCAAGCCATTGAACATGTGAGAAAAATAAAATCGCACTTTTATTTTTTGTCCTCTGAATGATTCGGGGACGGATTATTCAGAGGTTCCCTAAGATAATTCGAGACAACACAATCATGCAGAAGTATATTGAAAAGGTAAAGACTCTCCACGAGTCGCTGCCGTACATACGTCAGTTCTACAACAAGACCATCGTCATCAAGTATGGCGGCAATGCCATGATCGACGAAGAGCTCAAGAAGAGTTTCGCCATGGATGTGGTCCTCATGAAGTATGTGGGCCTCAATCCGGTCATTGTCCACGGCGGCGGTCCCCAGATAGGCGATCTCCTCGGCAAGCTGGGCAAGGAGTCGCGCTTCGTGAGTGGCATCAGGGTGACCGATAAGGATACGATGGATGTGGTGGAGATGGTTCTCATCGGCAAGGTCAACAAGGAGATAGTCACCCTCATCAACCAGTGTGGCGGCAGGGCCGTCGGCCTGAGCGGCAAGGACGGCGGACTCATTACGGGGAGGAAGCTCAGAGTAAAGGGGGAGTGCCTCGGTATGGCGGGGGAGGTTGAGAGTATCGATCCCTCGATTATTGAGGGTCTTGAGAGAGACAACTTTATACCCGTTATAGCTCCCGTCGGCGTTGGCGCCGATGGCACGAGTTATAACATCAACGCCGATATGGTTGCAGGTAAGATAGCGACGGCTCTTAACGCCGTTAAGCTCATCCTCCTCACCGATATTGCCGGTGTCCTCGATAAGACGAAACAACTCATATCCTCCATGAATATGACGAAGGCGAGACGTGCCATACGGGATGGGGTCGCCTCTGGCGGAATGATACCTAAGCTCAACTGCTGCCTCGATACGCTCAAGCGCGGTGTTTCCAAAACCCATATCATCGACGGGCGAGTGGAGCACGCCGTCCTCCTCGAGGTATTCACCGATGCCGGTATCGGTACGGAGATCACCCATGCCGGTGGACGAAGTAAAGAGGGGTAGTGTGGAGGCGGTGACAGAGAAAAGGGCGATGACCGTCGGTGACGGTCTGGCATGGGCAGGGGCCTCTCTTGAAGAGGCCGAGTTGGAGGAGCCGACGCGGGAGGCGGAGTACCTCCTTGCAGCCCTCCTCGATTACACTCAAGGGGAGCTCTACCTTAACCGCACCAGGAGGATGTCGGGGGCAGAGTCTCGTGCATTCAGAAGGGCAGTCGCACGGCGCTCTTCCGGTGAGCCGCCACAGTATATTATCGGGGAGCAGGAGTTCCGTGGATTAGCTTTTAAGGTTAACGGCGACGTCCTGATACCGAGGCCTGAGACAGAGCTCCTCGTAGAGGAGGTACTTGTCACATTGCGGGGTGGGGAGAAGAGAGGGGCAGGTGGTGAGTCTGAAGAGCCCCCCTTCGTCATCGATCTCTGTACAGGGAGCGGCTGTATCGCCGTCACGGTTGCACACGAAATAGAGCGGGTGAGGTGCATCGCCACCGACCTCTCGGCTGCGGCCCTTGAAGTGGCGAGAGATAATGCGGCGCGTCACGGTGTTGCGGAGAGGATAACCTTTTTTGAGGGAGACCTCTTTACCCCTATCACACGGTCGGATAAGACGGGGCGCGCGGATGTCATCGTCTCCAATCCACCCTACGTTCCAAAGGTGGAGATCCCAACCCTTCAGCCAGAGGTGAGTCGCTTTGAACCGACAACAGCCCTCGACGGAGGGGAGGACGGCCTCGATTTAATCAGGGAGATCGTTGCAGAAGCGCCACACTATCTTGCCAGTAAGGGCACGCTCCTTATGGAGATAGGGTACGGTCAGGCCGACGAGGTGAGAGCGCTCTTTGACGAGAGTGACTATTCCTGGGCGGTTGAAGTGAGCAGAGACTATGGCGGTATCGAGCGGATAGTCAAGGCGCGAATCGTTACGAAGGGGCCGGAGGAGATAGTACAATGACAAACCAGGAGATTATCGATCTGACGGCAGACCATGTTGCCCACACCTACCGCCGTTTCCCCATAGCCATTGTAAGGGGGGAGGGTGCGCGGGTATGGGATGGGGATGGCAAGGAGTACCTCGATTTTGTTGCCGGTCTCGCCGTCTGCAATCTCGGCCACTGCCACCCTAAGGTGGTCGAGGCGATAAGGGAGCAGGCCGGGCGGCTCATCCATATCTCCAACCTCTATCATATCGAACCCCAGGCGGAGCTTGCCCGTCTCCTCTGCGAAAACTCCTTTGGCGACAAGGTCTTCTTTGCCAACTCAGGGGCCGAGGCAAATGAGGCGGCCATCAAACTGGCCCGGAAGTACTTTTACGACAGAGATGAGGAGCGGTTTCAGGTCATCTCCATGGAGCGATCCTTCCACGGGAGGACAATGGCGGCCATGGCGGCGACGGGGCAGAAGAAGATACAGGAGGGTTTTGAGCCGCTCCTGGAGAAGTTTTCCTACGTTCCATTCAACGATTTGAAGGCGATTGAGGGAGCCATTACCGATAAAACCGCCGCAGTCATGGTAGAGCCGATCCAGGGCGAGGGGGGGGTGAACCTCCCGTCCGAGGACTATCTGAAGGGGCTCAAGGCCCTCTGTGAGGAGGCCAGAATCCTCCTCATCTTCGACGAGGTTCAGGTGGGTATGGGGAGAACGGGAACCCTCTTTGCCTATGAGCGGTACGGTGTCGCCCCCGATATCATGACCCTTGCCAAGGGGCTTGCAGGAGGCGTCTCCATCGGGGCAATGGTAGCGACCGACGAGGTGGCCGCTGCGTTTACGCCGGGCTCCCATGCATCAACCTTCGGCGGCAATCCCATCGCTATGGCGGCGGGGGCAGCCGCGATGAAGGCTATTACTGAAGAGGGCGTCCTCGATAACTGTCGGAGGGTCGGAGCCTATCTTGTTGAGCGGCTGAAGGAGTTGAAGAGAGAAATGCCCTCCATCCGTGAGATCAGGGGGATGGGGTTGATAATCGGTATAGAGATCGATGGCCCCGGCGCCCCTGTCGTTACCGAGTGTATGGAGCGGGGGCTCCTCATTAACTGTACGGGAGAATCTGTCTTACGTTTCCTACCTCCCCTCATAGTGACAGAGAGCGATGTGGATGAGATGCTGAGCACACTGGCAGATATTTTAAGGGAGAGATTGGGGGCATGAACCTGCTTACCATATTCGATTTTGAGAAGAGAGAGATTGACCGCCTCATTGAGAAGGCCGCTTCGCTGAAGGAGAGGCGGAAGAGGGGGATACCTCATAGGCCGCTTGCCGGGAAGGTTCTCGGTCTCATCTTCGAGAAGGCCTCGACAAGGACCCGCGTCTCCTTTGAGACCGCCATGTGCCACCTGGGAGGGAGCGCCATTTTTATCAGTGGCCGCGACTCTCAAGTAGGAAGGGGAGAGCCGATAAAGGATACGGCGCGAGTAATGTCACGCTATGTGGATGGCGTGGTCATTCGGACCTTCGGTCATGAAATTGTCGAGGAGTTTTCCACTTACGCAACCATACCGGTGATAAACGGTCTTACCGACCTTCATCACCCGTGCCAGGTGCTCGCCGATATGATGACCATCGTCGAGGCCAAGGGGGGGTATGATGGGTTGCGGGTGGCGTGGATCGGAGACGGCAACAACATGGCTAACTCCTGGATAGAGGCTGCGGCACGTCTCGGTTTTGATCTGCTCCTTGCCTGCCCTGAAGGGTACCGCCCCGATGATGGCCTCCTCGAAAAGGCTCGAAGCGAGGGTGGTAGGATAGAGGTCGTAGAAGATCCATATGAGGCGGTAAGAGACGCCAATGTAGTGAATACCGATGTATGGGCGAGCATGGGGCAGGAGGATGAGCAGAGCGGGAGGGCCGAGGTCTTCAAGGGGTACCAGATTAATGGGGCGCTCATGGAGGGTGCGAAGGGCGACGCCATCGTAATGCACTGTCTCCCGGCCCATCGTGGCGAGGAGATTACGGAGGAGGTGCTGGAGGGTCCTCAATCCGTTGTATGGGAGCAGGCGGAAAACAGGCTCCACATGCAGAAGGCGATACTCGAACGGCTCTTGTAGGAAGTTGTGTGCTTCCGTGAAAAAACAAGAATCTCACACAGAGACACAAAGAGCACCAAGGAAAGCAATTGCACCAGGAGTATGTGTTCTAACTCAGTGATCTTGGCGGCTTTGTGTGAGATAAGAATTTGTATGGTATTGTATCACACAAATATTCATTACTGATCTGTGCTCTGGTTGACACATTGTTAGGGAGTATTGCAGGGAGATTACAACAACTAATCAATATGGAGGAGAAATGTCTCACATTAAAAAGGTAGTGTTGGCGTACTCGGGGGGTCTCGACACCTCAGTTATTATACAGTGGCTTATGGAGAAGTACGGGTGCGAGGTGATCGCCTTTGCCGCCAATCTCGGTCAGGGGCCGGAGTTGAAGACGCTCAGAAAGAAGGCGAAAGACGCCGGCGCAAGCAAGATGTATATAGAGGACCTGAGGGTCGAGTTTGCAAGGGACTTTGTCTTTCCAATGCTCAGGGCAGGCGCCGTCTACGAAGGAGGATACCTCCTCGGCACCTCCATCGCGCGGCCCCTCATATCGAAGAAGCAGATTGAGATTGTCGAAAAGGAGGGAGCCGATTCGGTCTGCCACGGCTCTACGGGAAAGGGGAACGACCAGATACGTTTTGAACTGGCCTACTACTCCCTCAAGCCTGATATCCACGTCATTGCGCCGTGGCGGGAGTGGTCGATGAAGTCACGGGGCGACCTCATTGACTATGCAAAGAAGCACGGCATTCCGATACCGGTGACAAAGAAAAAGCCCTACAGCATGGACAGAAACCTCTTTCATATCAGTTATGAGGGAGGCATCCTCGAGAACCCCTGGGAGGAGGCGCCTGAATCGCTCTTTAGGCTCTCTGTGGCGCCGGAGAAGGCCCCAGACAAACCTACCTATCTGGAGATCGACTTTAAGTGCGGCAATCCCGTTGCCGTTAATGGAAAGAAGCTTGCCCCGGTCAAGCTGCTGGAAGCCTTGAATAGAGCCGGTGGAAGGAACGGCATAGGCCGCCTCGACATCGTTGAAAACCGCTACGTTGGCATGAAGTCGAGGGGGGTCTACGAGACGCCGGGCGGGACCATCCTCCACGTTGCGCGGCAGGCCGTCGAGTCGATAACGATGGACCGGGATGTTGCGCACCTGCGGGACAGCCTCATGCCCAAGTATGCCGAATTGGTCTATTACGGCTACTGGTTTTCGCCGGAGAGAGTGACGATGCAGAAGCTCTTTGATGAGGCCGCTGCCGATGTGACGGGAACGTCCAGGGTCAAGCTCTACAAGGGGAGCTGCACCGTAGCCGGACGGAAGGCGAAGAGCTCCCTCTACCGTGAAGACCTAGCCACATTCGAGGAGGAGAGCGTCTACAACCAGAGGGAGGCTGAGGGCTTCATACGGCTCAATGCGCTCCGCCTCAAGCTTCAGGGAACTCGCAAGGGTCGCCGGTAGGGAATGTCCGGTCTATTCAGACCTTCCGTGCTACATGGATGTATCGTAATTTTCAGGGACGGTAAGCCCTTGAAAATGTGAGAAAAATTACATTGCACTTATATTCTTCGTCCTCTGAATAACTGAGGGACGAACTATTCAGAGGTTTTTTAGAGTGAGGCTGGCCAGGTTTCTACATAATGGGGTTGGGCGGTACGGTATCGTAGAGGGCGATACCGTCACGGAGGCCACAGGGGAGATAGAGAGCGGTTTCCGAAAGGGTGCGGTGCGATACTGTCTCGATGAGGTACGGCTTCTTGCCCCATGTACGCCGTCCAAGATTATTGCCATAGGACTGAACTACAGGGCTCACGCAGCGGAGTTCAACAAGGAGCTTCCCGAGGAGCCGATGATCTTCATGAAGCCCCCCACGGCGGTCATAGGCCACGGCGATGAGATCGTCTACCCGGCCCACATGTCGAGGAGGGTGGACTTCGAGGGGGAGCTTGCCGTCGTCATCGGGAGGGAGGCCAGGATGGTGAGGGCAGATGACGCCGCCAACTTTATCTTTGGCTACACCTGTTTCAACGATGTGACGGCCAGGGATCTTCAAAAGACAGACAGACAGTATGCGCGGGCCAAGGGGTTTGACACCTTCGCTCCCATGGGGCCGTGGATAGAGACCGACCTAGACCCCCTTGATGTGAGGATCGAGAGCTTCCTGAACGGAGAGAAGAGACAGGATACATCGACGGCGGACATGATCTTTGATACCTACCGTCTCGTCAGCTTTGTCTCCCAGGTGATGACCCTCCTCCCAGGTGATGTGATCGCCACCGGCACACCGTCGGGGGTGGGGAAGATGAAGCCCGGCAATACCGTTGAGATCAGGATAGAGGGGATTGGCTCCCTCGTGAACACGGTTGTGTGATACGTAATAGAGGTTACTTAGGAATAGAACATCATTGGGATGAATGGGTGGGGTAACTTTTAACCCCCTTCCCATCAACATGGAGGTTTAACGTGGAAGAGTCGTATATTCAGGGTCTGTTTTCCGAGAGGATCGGTGGAAGCGGGTTTGGCAAGGATACAAAGATATACAAGTTTGAAAAGATCAAGCGAGCGAAGGCCGCCGCTAAGGCAGCCCATCCGAAGACGGAGCTTCTCGACTTCGGCGTCGGCGAGCCCGATGAGATGGCGCCCAACGTGGTCGTTGAGGCGCTAAAGATAGAGGCGGGGAAGGCCGAGAACCGTGGCTACGCCGACAATGGTATTCAGGAGTTGAAGGATGGAGCTGTACAATATATGGAGAGGGTCTACGGAGTAACGGGGCTCGATCCCGTCAAGGAGGTGCTCCACTCTATCGGCTCGAAACCGGCCCTTGCCATGCTGCCAGACGCCTTCATCAACAGCGGCGATGTGACCCTCATGACCGTTCCCGGCTACCCTGTTCTTGCCCTCCACACCAAGTGGTGCGGAGGTGATGTGGTGAACCTCCCACTGACGGAAGAGAGGGGCTTCCTCCCAGACCTAGATTCGATCCCCGGAGACGTCCTGACAAAGGCGAAGCTTCTCTATCTCAACTATCCTAATAATCCCACTGGCGCAGGCGCAACGGTCGAGTTCTTCACAAAGGTTGTAGCTTTTGCTCACAGGAACGGTATCGTCGTAGTTCACGACGCCGCTTACGCTGCCCTTACCTACAGCGGGAAGCCCCTCAGTTTCCTGAGTGTTGACGACGCAAAGGATGTCGGTATCGAGATCCACTCCTTCTCCAAGGCGTACAATATGACGGGGTGGAGGCTTGCCTTTGTCGTTGGCAATGAGAGAGTTGTGAGCGCCTTTGCGAATGTTAAGGACAACTACGATTCGGGCCAGTTCATCGCCATACAGAAGGCCGGCACCTACGCCCTCGAACATCCGGAGATAACGGAGAGGATCGGGGTCAAGTACAAGCGGAGACTGGAGTTGATGGTCAAGGCCCTTACCTCCGTCGGTTTTAATGCACGTGTGCCTGACGGAACCTTCTACCTCTACGTCCCGTCACCGAAGGGGGCAAAGGGGGGAGTGAAGTTCAAGTCGGCAGAGGAGGCAGCTGGTTTTCTCATCACGGAGAGTCTAATCTCGACGGTACCGTGGACTGATGCGGGTGAATATCTGCGCTTCTCCGCCACATTCAGCGCGAAGGGCGAGGATGACGAGGTGAGGGTGGTGAGTGAGATGAAGGAGAGGCTCCTGGGACTGCGGCTTGAGTTCTAACCCCAGAAGAATGCTTTCACATAGAAGTAAACAGATATCTTTCTGCAAAGCGCCTGAGCCTCCCGCCGGGGTGATGAGTACGATAGGGAACGCAGGGCCAAAGGCGACCTCACACAGAGACGCCAAGGACACAAAGAAAAGCAGAAATGCATGGGAAAGGAGTACGTTCTTCTCCTTCTAACTTTGTGACCTTTGCGGCTTTGTGTGAAAATACGGTTTTACAACAGCAGTGATGATGTCTAAAGAAATTCCTTTTCTCTGTAGAGAACACTTGGTGAGGCGATGATGACTACCATTTTTATAGGTATCGGCTCGAACATGGGGGACAGGGTGAACAACTGTCGGCGGGCCATAGAACTCATTGGTGAGCAGATGGTCCTCCGTAGGGTCTCATCCTTCTATGAGACCAAGCCGTGGGGGTATGCCAAACAGGAGGACTTTATAAACTGCGTTGTTGAGGCGGCTACTTCACTGGGGGTAGGGGAACTTCTCGCCCTTCTGCAGAAGATTGAGAGGGATGTTGGGAGGGATGGTGTTGCCGCCATGAGGTGGGGGCCCCGGATTATCGACCTCGATATCCTCTTTTATGGTGACACGGTTGTCGAGGAAGAGGGGCTGAATATCCCCCACCCTCACCTCCATGAACGCGCCTTTGTACTTGCTCCCCTTGCCGAGATTGCGCCTGATCTGATTCACCCACGCTTGAAAGTGACCACGCTGGAGATGCTCGCTGAGGTGGTTGACAAATCGGGGGTAAGGATGCTCGACACCTCCCATGCCGTGGGGTCATCCTGACCTTTTTGCCTGGCCTTTTTGTCTTGACTGGATTGGAGTGATTGTAGTATAAAACTGCTTGGTAATTCCTCTAAACAGCTCCAATGCGGGCGTAATTCAATGGTAGAATGGATAGTAGAGGGGTGAAACATATATAAAACAATAAGTTACCTCTCTTGTGATCCTTTAAAAAGCGTCACCAAACCGTCACCAGACACTAAAAACCCCTTGGCCAAAGCCTCGGGGTTTTTCTTTTTTCATGGTTTTATTATGTCCAGCCGGCCAGCACCTGTGAGTGAGTCTGGCTGATCCTACGATTCATTAGGCAAAATGAACAGAGGAATAGACTATCTGCATCCTTCTGTTCTTGTATCCCCAGACAATTCCCAAGATTATCTATTTGGATAATTTTCTTTTCCTCTGCAAAGCTAGTCTTCTGCAATACTCCTGAAGCATTCGTCAATCATATGGAAATATTGTTCACGGGAATACCAAAGTAATATATAGGCATACCCTTAATTTAAGGTAACTATTCAGCGAAAAAGATAAAAAAGTACTTGACACGTTATTTTGCTCAAAA
>JBHHTR010000054.1:0-12261 GCA_046753505.1 Thermodesulfobacteriota bacterium | reverse complement strand
ATCAACTAAGCAGATTGGTTCCTTATCTTCCGGTTTTTTAACCGGACACTACTGATGTGTACCCACAGCCAAAGTGAACTAAAAGCTGTACGCCAGAGTTACACCACCGTATAATTCATCGTCCGCTGGCGCAATGGCGCCGGCATTGGTCTTGCCGGTTCCATCGTAGAGATCCACCGAGTAGGCCACCGACGGGTCAACAGAGAAGGGTCCAACGGGGATGGCAGTTGAGAGAGAGAGTTCAAAGTTCTGCCAGTCATTCTCCGCGTTATTGTAGGAGTAGTAGCCGAGTGACGCCCCCGCCGTTACGGTATATGCACCAACGGCAAAGTCGTGGCCAACGGCAAGGTTTATAAAGAGAGAGTCAGTCTCATCATAGTCCCAGTAGAGCCCCACAGAGGGGGATAGGAGAGTATCGTAAGAGACAGTGCCGTATATCTCCTGTGTATCAGGGGCGCCGTCGAAGGCGTAGAAGATATAACCAACGGAGTAGCCTATCTTGTCAACAGAGTTGCTGAAATCGAAAGTGAAATCGGTCTCGACCACTTCACTCGTATCAACGTTATAGTCGGCCCACAGGTTAACACTATAACCACTGGCGCCAACTTCGATGGTCGGCTGGATGGCGGTATCGTTATGAATCTCCTGTCCCCTCCATACGTAACTGCTCATTAAACTTACCGACGCTGCCCCCTCAGCTCCACCCTCAGCTGCCCCCTCTCCGTATGAGGTGGATGGAAGTGAGACCAGTAGTGCCAGAATTACTATTGCCGCCAACCCTTTCACGCTCTTCATTGCTAAATCTCCTTTTTTTGTATTGTCTGAAACTATTTCTGGAGCGATTACTCCCCTCAATCCCTGCATACCCTCCCCTGTAAGTAGAAGAGAGGTGGGCCAATTCCTGATGTATAGCGCAAGAGGCGTGCCAGCGTTGATTGTTGACGCACGATTAGGGGTGCGACAGAGAAGGAGCTGTTCACAATAGAATGCGAAAGGGCAATAGTGACAGTGGTTTTATAAGGGTTCTTGAGGAGAGAGCGGTTGATTGTTCTGTAGCAAGGGGATAGCAAATATTATATTGTATCAACAAAGGGAAGCAGGCAAGACCAGTGTGACATGCCCCTTATTTCATCACCCCTGTCTATTTACACGCCAGATCGAGGAAGCGTGAGAAGAGTGCCTCCCCAAATTGGTTGAGCAGAGGGAGTGCGTATGGGGTATCCTTAAGGATTGCTTCAGGGTCGATATAATGAGTGACACCCTCCAGTTCACCCCTGTTGACCGCTATCCACTCCCTCACCATATCCTCCGTCACCTCAAGGTGGAACTGGAGGCCGTAGGCGTTGCGCCCTGCCCTTATAGCCTGGTTCGTAAAGAGTGCCGACGAAGCCAGGTTGGTCGTTCCGTCAGGGATGTCAAAGGTATCGCCGTGCCACTGGAAAACGTTCAACTCATGGGGCAAACTTTTCATCAGGTGATCTTCTCTCCCCTCATCGGTCAGTCCCAGGGAGTACCAGCCGATCTCCTTCTTTTTGCCACTCGATATTGCCGCACCGGCCGCCTTAGCGATGAGCTGGGCGCCGAGGCAGATACCTAGTGTCGGGAGAGCTTCCTTCATCGCCTTCTGGATAAAGATGACCTCTTCCCTGAGAAAGGGGTAGCTATCTTCCTCGTAGAGCCCCATTGGACCCCCCAGGACAATGAGCGCTGAGTAGCCGGTAACGGTTTCAGGAACCTTCTCCCCAAGGTAGAGCCGGACAAACTCGGTGACAAACCCCCTCCCCTTCAGGAGCCCGTCGAGGATCCCAAGACCCTCGTGCTCAACGTGTTGGAGAACAATGACTCTTTTCATCGGTTCCGCCTTACTCTACGGTTGAGCATTACAGCACACGTAATGGTGGTTATACATAGTAGATAGTGAGATGTGAAGTAGGGAACAAAGAGGCCGTGGTGGGAGAATCACTGCCTCATCTTAATGGCCCTACGATAGAGTGTGATATATCTCTTTGCCGACCTCTCCCATGAGAAGTCCTCGGCCATACCGCTCTGCATGACCTTCCTCCACTCCCTCTTATCCTGAAAGAGGGTCACCGCCTCACCCACCTTCCTCACAAGCGCCGTAGGGGCGTAGCGGGAAAACTTAAAACCGTTTCCCTTCCCCCTCTTCCTATCGTACCCCTCCACCGTATCGTCCAGGCCGCCCGTAGCCCTGACGATGGGGACCGTCCCATACTTGAGGCTGTATATCTGGTTCAGCCCGCACGGCTCGTACTTTGACGGCATGAGGAAAATATCGGCTCCGGCCTCTATCTTGTGGGCAAGAGTGTTGTCGTAGCTTATCTTCACCCCCAGCCTCTTCGGGTACCGGGCTGCCAGTGCGGTAAAGAGTTCGTGATACCGCCTCTCACCGGTTCCGAGGAGCACCATTCCCACATCCATAGCCATAATCTCGTCCATCGCCTCAGAGAGGATGTCAAAACCCTTCTGGTCGGCAAGCCTCGATATGATGCCGATGAGGGGGCGCTTAGCGGGAAGCTTCAGGCCGAACTCGCCGAGGAGATCTCTCCTGCATGTCGCCTTGCCGGAGATATTCTTTCGTGAATAGGGCGCCGCAATATGGGGGTCGTGTTCCGGGTTCCACTCCCTGTAATCGACCCCGTTGAGAACTCCAAATAGCCCCTTTCTTCTCGCCTTCAGAACCCCCTCCAGACCGTAGCCGAACTCCTTCGTCTGTATCTCCCTGCTGTACCGCTTGCTGACGGTGGTAACCAGTTCCGCAAAGAGGAGACCGCCCTTCAGGAGGGAGATATTGCCCCAGAATTCGAGACCGTCAACGGAAAAGAGACGCGACGGGAGGCCCGTAACGGGGAAGAGGGGTGATGGGAATATCCCCTGATAAGCGATATTGTGGATGGTGAAGAGGGTCGCCGTTCTCCTGTAGTTTTTGTCGGCACGGTAGAGGCTCTTCAGATATAGAGGGATCAGGCCGGTCTGCCAGTCGTTACAGTGAATAACGTCAAAGGTCTCCCCCAGCCGTGAGAGGCCGTCGAGAAGTCCCCTGGCAAAGAGGGTAAACCGCTCCAGGTTGTCGAAGTAGTCGCTGTCGGGGGTTCCGTAGAGAAAACTTCTGTCGAAGTATTCGTCCTGCTTGAGGAAGTAGACCGGCACGCCGTCACTCTCCCCGCGCAGGAGAGAAGCCGTGACATCGTGGAGACCGATCTTGACGGTTATTGCACCGTCAACCTCCTCGAAGTCGCCCCCCTTTTCCACTACCTCCCGGTAGAGGGGCATGGCAAGGGTCACATCGCACCCCGCCGCCTTTAACGCCTGGGGGAGTGCACCTGCCACATCGGCGAGCCCCCCCGTCTTTGCAAAGGGAACCGCCTCCGAGGAGACGATGAGTACCTTGAGAGCCATGACAGGCAAAATCTAACACAGTTTAATAAGCGGCGCAAGATGGAGTGTGACAGATGGGAGAGTGATGTAGCATCGCAAAGAGGCGGAATGGACCAGAACGAATGAGAGAGTGTATGTAACCCGCAGGCAACCCTTCTTCAACTGCCATGAAAGGGGGGGGATGATACAAACTTTCTTCCTGCGCACTTGATAGGCGCCCTTTAAAGGTGTAGAGTTCGTGTAGTAATCTTGATTACTTGGACACATGCGATAACATCTAAAAAACGGTCTCTATTTTCTGTGGCTGGTTTTTCTTCATGACCTTCATGGTTAAAAGTCATGGAGGTTCTTGAGATAAAAGCCTCCTCACACAGAGCCACTAAGCCACAGAGATTATTCAGGATTGTGGATTAAAGCGTTTCCCTGTGTAACCTGCGTGCTCATTCCCATCAGTGCCGATCTTTGCTCTGCTTTCCTCAGTGTCCTCCGTGAGAGATATCTCTTTTGGATTTACCCGTCTCTATCGAAAGAAGACAACTCACTAACCGCAGATTTTCGCAGATCAACCCATCTGTCTAATCTGCGTCATCTGCGGATTCATAAGCCCTTTATCCTCTCCGTCGTGTCTGGTTAGGTTGTATGTCCCTTCCAACTCTGTGACCTCTGCGACTTTGTGAGAGATAACGACCAATCTTTTTCGGCCACAGATGAACACGGATTAGCACGGATTATTCGTTAGTCACCTATCACACGGAGATCACGAAGGCCCCAAGGGAAAGGAATCTCACTACGAATACGTGGCAGGCTTTCTACGTGCCGACCCGTGTAAATCCGTGGCCGTTTTTTCTTCATGGCCTTCATGCGCGTCATGGTAAATGCTGCTGCTTTTGGTTCTGTCTTCTGTTCCGCAATTACGTCCTGAAGATGTGCCCCTCACTCCCTGGCAATTAACTGTCATGTCCCCCTACAAAAGTTCTGGAAAACCACTACTCCTTGCATATCGAATTTTTTACTTAGCTATCTCACGACTTTTTACGAAGGCATCAGCTATACAGCCAAAATCCTCTCCCTAACATACAAGCTTTTATAGGTTGAAACGTCGTCACATTGTATAGTATAGTATCGGCAATAAAATTATCGGAGGTCAATCATAATGAAGGAACGAGTACAAAAAGCTATGGAGCGCATCAGACCTGCTCTTCAGGCAGATGGCGGTGATGTTACTCTTGTCGATGTTGATGAGGAGAGCGGGATTGTCCGTGTCCAGCTTCAGGGGGCCTGTTCAGGCTGTCCGAGCGCGCAGATCACGCTGGCTATGGGGATTGAGAAGGCGATAATGGAGGACGTGCCTGAAGTCAAGCAGGTACTCTCTGTTTAATTCTTACGCTTGATAAAGGGGAGGGCATGGGAGGTAACTTCCTGGCCCTCCCCTTTGCTATGACTCTCATAACAGGCCACCCTCCGGCTGATATAACCAGTTGTAAATTTTATGACATTAATCATTTTAGCCTGCCCCGGTTCATGTTACTCCTATGTAAGAGCGGCAACTAGCCCGTATTTTTCACGGATTGCCGTGATGATCGCCTGTCTGCGCCTGCCTGTGCGTCGCACGCAGACAGGTGCGGACACGCACAGGCAGGCGCAGAGGTTGGATTTACCAGCTATTTTTGGCAGGCGTGCCGTACCAGTGGATACGGCCAAGTTCGAACAAATGCCTTGGTGGATTCAGAATCAAGCGCAGGCGTGAGCACATTTATGAATAATGCGGGTTTGGTCAGGTTGGAATCTTTTCATACAAGGACAATATATTAAGGGGTAGTTTCTTATGAGCAGAATAACGGTTTGGTTCATCAAGTGCGCCATGATCTACTTCCTGGCGGCAATTCTTCTAGGGCTCCATATGTCGTCAGCGGGCACCCTCTATCCGTACAAGCCAATCCATGCCCACCTCAATCTTCTCGGCTGGATGAGCATGATGATATACGGCGTCGCCTACCACATTCTACCCCGTTTCAGCGGCAGGCCCCTCTGGAGCAACAGGCTGGCAGAGGCACACTTCTGGCTTGCTAACATAGGGCTCATCGGTATGGGCGCGGGTTGGGTCATAAAATACACCAACGATTCTCAGGTGGCGCTTACCCTCTTTTCATTCGTTGAGGGGTTGGCCGTCCTCTTCTTTGTAATCAACATGTTTAAAACGGTCAAGGCCACCCCGCCGCCTGCAAAACCTAAGCCCGCGTAACCGGAGGCGGACACGGCGGATGAAACAGCCTATTTCACAGTAACGCAGCAGAGCAATGTACGACAACCGTAACGGGAGGAGGCACCAATGTCTGAAAATGCAATTACAGATGAGATGAGCATAGGCGATGTCCTTGCAAAGTACCCGGCAACTGAAAAGGTCTTTCTCAAGTTCTTTGGAGACGGCTGTTTCACCTGCCCGGGCTCGAAGCTGGAAAATATTGCCTTTGGCGCCACCATGCACAGCGTAGACGCGGCGCTAGTAGTCAAGGAGTTGAACGAGGCCATTACGGAGGGATAATGAATATTTCCGTCATCAGAGAGAAAACGAGGTTCTCCCCAGAGGCCCCCGTTCAAGAGGTGATTTATGACGCACATGGAAAGCGGTGTATCCTCTTCTGTCTCGAACCCGGCCAGTCAGCGGGGCTGGCATCTTCAAGTGGGGCGGTCACACTCTTTGTCATCGACGGAGAAGGCTCTTTCGTTGGTGAGGATGAAGAGCAGAGCGTTGGCAGGGGGATCATGGCCCTATGCGACAAGGAGGAGACAGACTCAACCTCGCTGAGGGCTACGAGCCGTTTTGTTGTACTCGTGGTTATCACATAAAATCCAGGAGGTCGAAAATGGCAAACAACCCGATTTCAAAAGACGACATAGTCAACGACATCATAAAGCTCTACCCCGATACAATAGGGGTCTTCAATGAGTTTCAAATAGATTCATGCTGCGGCGGCGCAACCAGCGTTGAGGTTTCTGCCGTACGGGACGGGGCCGACCCTGAAAAACTGCTTGCAAGGCTTAACGAGGTGGCAGGTGGAGATAGTTGATACAAAGAGCATAGTAAAGTTTTCGCCCGATGGATTCAAGCCGCAGATACTCTCCGTTACACCTGATCTGAAGGTTCCCTTCATCTGTATGGAGGATGGCCAGATGATCCCGCCCCACCCCGGCGGAACAGGGATATTCTACGTGATAGAGGGGGTGGCACTCTTCACCGTCGACGGTGAAAAGAGAGAGGTCGAGGCAGGCTCGATTATCGTTGTCCCTGAAGGCGCAAAACGAGGTGTAGCAGCAAAGGGGAGGCTTGTTGCAATCGCCTTCCATCTGTCGTAACCTTCAATGTAAAAGTTAAGGAGAATATATTGGAAAACAATTTAACAGAAGAGAAAATAGTTGAGGCGTTACGTCAGGTCGTTGATCCTGAACAGAAGAAGGATCTGATAACGCTTGGCGTGATTCAAAATATCCAGATAGATGGCAGTGCCGTCACACTAACTCTCGCCCTCAACACCCCGGCCTGTTCTCAGAAGAGGGAGATTACCGACGCCGCGAGGAGCGCTGTACATGCCGTGCCGGGAGTCGAGAAGGTTCAGATTGAGACAGCATCCAACCCAGCCGGCCCTAATGCGCTACCGGCAAAGGAGCCCATCCCCAATGTAAAAAACACCATAGCCGTAGCAAGCGGCAAGGGTGGGGTCGGCAAATCGACGGTTGCGGTAAATCTAGCAATGGCCCTGGCAAAGAGCGGTGCACGGGTAGGGATACTCGATACCGACCTCTATGGACCGAGCGTCCCCATGATGATGGGCGTCAAGAAACCACTGACGGCAACAGAGAATCAACGGCTCATACCGGTGGAAGGGTACGGCGTTAAACTGGTATCGGTGGGCTTCATGCTCGACGATGAGACCCCTCTCATATGGAGGGGTCCCATGATAATGCAGATGATAAAGCAGTTTCTCACCGAAGTTGATTGGGAGGGGCTCGACTATCTGATCATCGACCTCCCGCCAGGAACCGGCGATACTCAACTAACCCTCGTCCAGACCATCCCCCTTACTGGAGCCGTTATTGTTACAACCCCCCAGGACGTCGCCCTCATAGACGCGAGGCGGGCAATCAATATGTTCAAGAAGGTAGACGTCCCGATCATCGGGCTGATTGAGAATATGAGTTCCTTCAAGTGCCCCCACTGCGGCGAGAGTACGGAGATATTCAGTCACGGCGGGGCGGAGAAGACGAGTGAACGGTACCAGGTGCCCATCCTTGGCAACATCCCAATAGACATCAAGATACGGGAGGGAGGCGACGCCGGAAAACCGGTCGTCATCGCGGAGCCAACCTCACCTCAGACAGAGGCCTTCATTGCCATCTCACAGAATGTGGCTTCCACTGTGGCAAATCTCAACATGACAGACGAGTAGCCGTCGTTATGTTAGATATCCCCTGAAGAGACAAAGGAAGGAAGATATTAACTCCCTATGATTTCAAGAAGTCCTTCAATAACATTATCAATCTCTTCAGGTAATATCCTGCCGATTCTTCTCCTGAGACGTTGAGTTGAAAGGGTTCGTATTTGACTTATTTTGACCCACGACTTCCTGGGTAATTTGGAGCTTTCGATTTCAAGGGTAAGTGGGAAACCAGCTCTTTGAGGTTGACTTGTTATTGCTACCGCAATGACTGTGCCCGAACGGTCATTGAATATTTCATGGCTGAGAATTAACACAGGTCTCAATCCCGCCTGCTCACGGCCCTGAACAGGATTGAGATTAGCCCAGAGGATATCTCCCCTTAATATTCGGGCCATTCCACCATATCTCTTGGGAAACCTTCTTCAGCCATTGCCTGTTCAGAATGAGGTTCCAGCTTTAAGCATTGCCGGGCAAGCCTGCTATGCTCCATACGTTCAATCTTTTCCTGGACTGCCACCTGGATGGCTTGACTGCGATTTGTAAATACTTTGCCCTTGACCAGGAGATCAAGCTTTTTCAGGAGATTTTGATTTATGGAAATGGCAACCTTCGCTGTAGTCATATGCCCCCCCTTCCTATGGTATTACCAACAATCATACCACGACATTACAGGAAGTCAATCCATAGTTCATGACACCATAATAACAAAAATGAGGCTAATACTGACAATAGAGGGGGAATGTCCTTATAACCAGGGTAGTTAGACGGCAATATGGAGTGACAAAAAAAGTGACACTTTTCATGGGCATTTAATGGATATCTCTACAATCAAGAGGCGGAGACAGAGATTTACTTTTAATAACGGGGTGTTGCGCGGCTTATTATGGTGATAGAAAATTTTACATTTATGAGATGATATGCCTCTGCTGTATGGTTTTGGGGAGAGATGTCCCTCATTTTCTGCCTTGTGGCCGGAGGCTTGGCCTGATCCCTGCGCTATGCACCTGTCTGCCGCCACACAGGGGCAGACAGGCGATTACCTTTTTCATGGCCACTTTATGACTACGATGTCACCTTACTTTTGCAACTCCCACATGCCATCCTCTGCGCGACAGGCGGTGGTGACTACCTTTTCCGGCTTGCCATTGACGACAGCATCTATCCTTGCCT
Organism: Thermodesulfobacteriota bacterium; assembly: GCA_046753505.1. GTDB lineage: Bacteria > Desulfobacterota > GWC2-55-46 > S146-70 > JAUXIU01 > JBHHTR01. Next base: position 3,259 of record JBHHTR010000054.1, on the reverse strand, counting down.
CCCGGCAGGGCCGTCCTCTCTTGCCAGAATAGGCGGGCTTCGGGGTAACATTGTACTGATTGCCCGTGTCGGGGTTGACCCAGCTTGTAGTCGCATTGGAGCGGCCACTTTCATAGACCTGACTTAACTGCTCCTGGTCCTTTTTATCCATCTCATTGCCGATTATAGAGCCTGCAAGGGCGCCGAGAAAGGCGCCGATAATGGCGCTTTCGGCCCGGTTGCTCGAAGGACCAAACTGACTGCCTATGGCCGCCCCTGCCAGAGCGCCAATAGCGGCTCCCGACTCGGCCTTAGTTGAGCAGCCGGATACGACAAGGCCAAGAGAAATGAGCAACGCTAATGAGCAGACAAGCGTGGCGGCTCTGAGATTACCGAATAGATTATGTGCCATGAGAACCCCTCCTTTTGTTAGGGTTTACGTGCTTTAAGTGCAAAGAAGAAAGGTAAGAAAAAATCACTGGTTCTCTGATGATTACCCTGCCAGCGACCCAACGTGCATTCATTATAGGCTCTGCCCATCAAAGTTGTCAAGGCTGGTCCAGTGGGCGCAAAACAGCGCCGGCCAGGCGGCATGACAAATATCCATGCCACCCTCATTGGAGGTCGGCTTTCGCTAAAGCGTCGCGTACAAAGGCAATCTCATCCTCCCGTGTCGTAACCTCCCCATCCAGCCTCCTATCGAGAAGCCTTCCCAGTATATCTCCACAGAGGGAGGTTTCGGGAACGCCAATGCCACGGAGGTCGTCACCGGCGAGGAGCGTCTTGACCTCGCTCAGTTCGGCGATGAAATGAGAGATGACCCTCCTTGTCTCCTCACTTTTGGCTTTGGCCATGATGTAGAGCAACACTTCCAGTGGCAGGGGTTGCAAGAGGCGGTAGGCCCGGCTGTTACGCATCCCTTTTTCATAGGAGAGAGGCTGGAGGAGAGCAAGCCCCTCTCCCCTCCCCTCAAGGATAACCTCCTTCACCCTCCCAGCTATGGAGAACCTCTCTGCCAGTTCGGCAAGATCGACCCGGTTTAAGGGGTCTGTCATGGCCAGTAGAAGCACCAGCCACTCATCTGCCTCCCGCCCTTTGTAGAGGAGCCTGTGCCAGGAGAGAACGTCCCTCGCCCTCTCAACAATAGCCATCCCCCCCTTATTGAGGGTCACCTTAGGATGGATGAATCGGAGGAGATCAAGCTCTTTTAGTCTCCTGAGCCCATCCACGACCCTCTCCTCTTCCAGTATGTGGCGTAGTTCATCGAGGACTCTGGCGCCTGCAAGGCTTTTGAAGATATCGATCTTCACCGCATTTTTTATGAGCTTGACCGTATGCTCTCCAATCTTGAAGCCGTACCTCTCCGAGAACCGAACGGCCCTGAAGACCCTTGTAGGGTCCTCGATGAAGCTCAAATTGTGTAGCACCTTGACCACACCATCCTTTATGTCCCGCTGGGCGCCAAAGTAGTCTATGAGGAGACCGAACCGGTTTATGTCCAGCTCTATGGCCAGCGTATTGATTGTGAAGTCCCGCCTGTAGAGATCAAGCTTGAGTGACGAGAGTTCAACCGTAGGCAGCGCTCCCGGTTTTTCATAGTACTCCAGACGGGCAGTCGCCACATCGATCTTGAAGCCATCAGGAAATATGATGACCGCCGTCCCGAACCTCTTGTGGCTCCTCACCCTGCCCCCCTTTTGCGCCGCAAGCTTCTTTGCAAAGATGATGCCGTCACCCTCGATGACGATATCAATGTCGAGGTTATCGTACCGCAGAATAAGGTCACGGACAAAGCCTCCAACAACGTAGGCCTTGAAGCCGAGTTTCTCTGCCACCCGTCCGGCATCCTCCAGCATCTCGAAGACCCACCCCTCCAAGCGCTCCCCCATGAGGCCCGTTACGTGCCTCCGCCTTCCTGCACCGCTCCCCATCTCATCAACGGCCCCATTGGCACTCTCATAGAGCTCCTCATTGTAGAGCCTCAACAGGTCGGTCCTCGTAATCACCCCTCTTATCTCTCCTTCATCAACAACGGGGAGAAGGCGCTGGCCGTGCTGAATGAGTCTGTCACGGATGGTATCGACGGAGGCCGAACTTTCTGTAGTGGAGATGTCGCTGTTCATATACTCCTCGACAGGAAGCTCCCCGAGGTTGTGGTAGATGGCCTTCTCGACAATCTGCCTCGTAACAATGCCGACACAGCGCCTGCTGCCCCTCTCCACAACGGGGAGGGCGTTGATATTGTACCGCACGAGTATCTCCCTGGCGCCAAGGATTGCGGCGCATGACGTCACGGTAATGGGAGGGGTAGACATGATCTCCCTGGCGCTCCGCTTGGGCGATATGTGCCGCTCCAGCACCTTCAAAAGCTGTTCCTTCGCCTGGATGAGTGTTACCCCCTTCAGGGTTGCCGAGGCGGCAGTGGGATGTCCCCCACCGCCCATCGCATGGGCCACCTCGCCGACATCAATATCCTTCAGCCGGTTTCTTGCGATGAGGTGGACCCTCTCCTCCATAGCGGCAAGAATGAAGAGGCACTCCGCCCCCTCTACCTCAATCATTTTATGGGCCAGTATCGAGATCTCCCCCTTATACCCCTCTATAGACAGCTCCGCCACCACCACATCAATACCGCAGATGTTGTAGTTGACGGCAGAGTGTATCAGGTCGTTCAGGAGGGAGACCTCCTTCGACGTAAGCTCCCTCTTCAGCAGGGTCGATACTCTCGTCAGATCGGCGCCGTGGGCGAGAAGGAACGATGCAGCCTCATAATCCTCCGTTGTTGTCGAGGGGTAGCTGAGGGAGCCCGTATCCTCATAGATGCCGAGCATCATGATAGTCGCCTCATTGGGTGTCAAGGGGAGCTGCCTCTCCCTGATTATCAGGGTAATGATTGTCGTTGTTGATCCGTAGCGGTGGGTAACTTCCAGAGTACCTCTTATGTCGTCCCCCGTCTCCGGATGGTGGTCGTATATATGTATTTCAAGCCCCTCCTTCTCAAGAAGATCCTTAAACCTTCCGATTCTGGCGGGGTGTTTTATATCGACAAGTATGAGTCTCGTAATGGTTCCGAGGTCGATACTCTTTGCCTTCTCTACGGGATATGGAAAATCGAGTGTGTCGAAGGCATCCCTCACCCCCTTCTCAAGGGAGCCGGGAAAGGCGAGCGTTGCCTCAGGATAGAGCTTCTTAGCACCCAGCATTGAAGCAACTGTGTCAAAATCGGCATTGGTATGAGATACAATCAGATCCACACCTCTGCTTATATCACAGATGCCGT
>JBHHTR010000053.1:0-12432 GCA_046753505.1 Thermodesulfobacteriota bacterium | reverse complement strand
CCGTGGGTAATGACAAAGGCCTTCACCTTATCCCTGTTCTCCCTGAGGTAGGTTATGTCGGGGATTACGAGGTCGATCCCCAACATGTGATCCTCCGGAAACATGATGCCGGCGTCGATAACTATAATGGAGTCATCATACTCCATGACCATCATGTTCATCCCGATCTCGCCGAGCCCGCCGAGGGGGATTATGCGCATACCCTTGCTATTTTCTAAAGACATGGATTATCTCCAATCGTCTGGTTGTGTAACAAATGATGACAACAAGATAATTCCTGCTTACCTATTAGTCAAGGGGTTAATCTCTCCTCATTCATAATCCGAAACCGGAGCCCTCTAATCCCCCCTTAATCTTCCGCCTCTATAATGAAAGGGTAGAAAAAGAGGTTGCTTTCTTTGACCCTCGCAACTTGCACGGCTGTGGCAACGGAAAAGAGTGGTATTGCAATCACCATTCATATAATATAAATGCCATGAAAATTATCGGGATACGCCAAAAGAGAGGAGGCACCCTTTCCCCATGAATGTGAAGGTATGGGACATACCGACACGCATTTTCCACTGGTGTCTCGTCGCCGCCTTTATCGCGGCCTACTTTACCTCCGGGAGTGAGTGGTATCTCGAATACCACACCATTGCCGGATACTCGGCCCTGCTTCTCATTGCCTTCCGTATTTTCTGGGGCTTTACCGGCACCCGGTACGCCCGCTTCTCATCCTTCATAACCGGTTGGAGGGAGATGAAGATATACATCCTGAATACCATCGATTTCAACCCTCCACGCTACCTCGGCCACAACCCTGCGGGGGGGTGGATGATAATGGTCATAATTGTTGTCACCACCCTTCTCACACTCACCGGGGTGGTCACCTACGGCGGTGAGGAGAACAGGGGACCCCTCGCGGCCCTATTCACCTACGATATGGCCCTCAATACCAAGGTTATCCACGCTCTCCTGGCCGACATCACCATTATCCTGATTGTCCTCCACATCTCGGCGGCCCTCTTCCACGACTTCTTCCTCCGGGAAAATATTATTCTCTCCATGTTTACCGGGACCAAGGAGGATACGTCTACCTGGAGGGAGCGGCTCTCCCATACAAAACCGGGTGAGGGGCGATCAGGGGCAAGACTTATTCTATTCCTGGTTATTACCCTCCTGGCCGGGGCGGCCCTCAAGTTTCTTCCCCCAGAGGGAGGGGGCCACTCCCCGATGGAGGAGCCGACCATCGTGGATGGCAGTGGAAGGATGTCAAAGGTGATCCCCAATGAGAACTGGAAGGGGGAGTGTGCCAGCGCCTGTCACGGCGCCTTCCATCCCACACTCCTTCCCGCCTCGTCGTGGAAACGGGTCATCGCCAACCTTGAGGAGCACTTTGGCGACGATGCGTCACTGGACGATGAGACGACCGCAGATATTGAGCGCTTCCTCCTCTCCGCCTCGGCAGAGCACTCCAGAACAGAGGCATCACAAAAGATATTGCGCTCCATAAGGAAAGGTGATCTCCCCGTGAGAATAACCGATACCCCATACTGGATACGGAAACACAGGGAGATTACGGACGACGTTTACAGCAGGGAGGCTGTGATCAGCAAGAGCAACTGTATCGCGTGCCACCCCGGCGCGGATGTAGGATCTTTTGAAGACGAGGATATCAAAATACCTGAATAAGGAAGGTCTGATTTATTCAGACCTTCCGCTACACATGGATGTGTCGCCATTTTCAGTGGAGGTACGCCATTGAAAATGTGAGAACAAGAAAATCGCATTTTTCTTTTTCGTCTCTGAATAATTCAGGGACGAATTATTCAGAGGTTCCATAAACGACCAAAGGAGAGGAGATATAATGAATCTGACAAAAAGCGTTATCATTGGCCTGCTGCTGTTTCCACTACTGGTTATCGGGAGCGCGTCTCAAGCAGAATCGGGAAAGCTCAATGCACCCATGGAGGAGCTTCTTCAGTCGTACCGTTTAGAAGCAGAGAAAGGGGAGCCCGGCTTCACGGGGTTCAGCGCCACAGAGGGGAAAAAACTCTTCACCACGAAACGGCTCCACTCAAAGGTACACAAGGAGCGTTCCTGTTCCACCTGCCATACAAAAAACCCGACACACACAGGGAGAACCCCCGTCGGCAAGACGATCAAACCTATTGCACGGTCGGCAAACAGCGACCGCTTCACCGTTCCGAAGAAGGTCAAGAAGTGGTTCAGGCGAAACTGCAAATGGGTCCTCGAAAGGGAGTGTACGGCACAGGAGAAGGGCAACTATATTACTTTCATGCTCTCTCAGTAGAGCGTTAAAAACATCTCCGGCAATTTGGAGGATCAAAAGAGGAGGCGACACATTATGAATATTAGAAGGTTATTACTATTTTTTGTAGCGGGGCTCTGCATCACCGGTCTCGTAACAGCAACTATCATTATTGCAGATGACGATGATTACGGCGATGGGTATGAGCGCCATGAGAGGCATCACGACGATGATCACCACGGAGATCGCGGTAAAGGGGGAAAGAAGAAGTACCGCTCTACCAGAAAGTTCCTCCCCCCCGTTGACAACGCCCTCTATAAAGAGGAGTGCGCGTCGTGCCACTTCCTCTACCTCCCAGGTCTCCTCCCAGCGAAGGCGTGGGAAAATATCATCAGTGGCTCAGAAGAGCACTTCGGTGAGGACCTCGTTCTGGATGGTGAGACATCCACCGACCTGATCGCCTACTTGAAGGCTAACGGGGCGGAGTCAACCGGCGCAAAGCGTTCTGTCAAAATCATGAGAAGTCTCGGTTCAACGGTGCCGGAGAGGATCACCACCATCCCCTACATCAAGAAGAAACATCATGGTATTCGGGCGAAAGTGCTCAAGCGCGAGTCCATCGGCACCCTCTCCAATTGCATCGCCTGTCACAGAACTGCTGACAGGGGCATCTTTGAAGAAGACTATATCAAGATCCCAAGGAGGTAGAATGCCGGATGGTGGCCACTCCATTGTCCTGAATTAAGAGCTCTGCCGGTGGGTGTGCATTATACGGGTACGCTCACCGGCGCAGCTCTAATCCATCCTTATCTGGAGAGGGAGAGGCGCAATAAATAATCCTACCTGCCCCATTTAGCAAGCTCCTCCTTGAGACTTGCACCAGTAATCACCGCCATCGCATACAACAACCTGCTCTCATAACCCGAATTATTCACAAAATGTGCTCGGGCCCTTGCGAAACTACAGGGATCGGTTGACAGGGATCGGAGATCGGGTTTTACTGACCCCGACCACCGAGACCCATTGAGATGGTACGCCTGCGAACAATCGCTGGTAAATCCAACCTCTGCGCCTGCCTGTGCCTCCTCGCGCAGACAGGCGATCATCGTTACAATTCATGGGCAATTCATGAATAATGCAGGCTAAGGCCCACCACCTCTCTATTTAGGATATACGTTCACCGATTTATTCCCTCTCAAAGAGAGAGGTATGCTATAATGAGCGACATCGCCATATTTCGTTAATCAGTCGTCAAGGCAAGCTGCTTCTTAAAAGAGGAGAGGCCGTGAAGTACGAATCCAAAACAGGTCAGGCGCTCGCAACTGGGGAGCATACTTTCAGGGAGATTGTAGAGTTTTCGCCTGGCGCCATCATCAGTTGTGTTGACGGCACTGTAAGCCTCTGGAACAGGGCGGCGGCAAAGCTGTTCGGTTACTCCCAGGAGGAGGCCCTTGGGATGGAGGTAACGGCCATCATCCCTGAGATGTACAAGGAGGCGCACTTGGCAGGCTGGAACAGGTTCCGTCAAAAAGGAGACCTCAAGCACGAAGGGGCGGTTCTTGAGGTTGAGGGGTGTAGAAAGGATGGCACAATTGTCCCGATAGCTATGTCATGTTCTGCACGGAGGGAGAGTGGGAGTGGAAAGGAAAAGCTGTTCAGCACAGTCATCATGCGCGACATAACCGACCGCAAAAGGGCCGAGGATGGCGTGCTGCATAAACAGAGACAACTGGAAGCTCTGCTGGAGGTCAGCAGGAAAGTAAACGTCTCACTGGAGATAAGGGAGGTCATGCGGCAACTGGTCGATTCGGCAATAGCCCTGATGAACGCCACATCCGGGACAGCAGGCCTGATGGAGGATGGCCGGATGGTATTCAAGGAGTACCGCTATGGCAAACAGAGCATTTCTATCGACTATGCCTTCGATGATGGCTTTGGCGTACCCGGCCATGTAATGCAGACCAAATCGCCATACATGACCAATGACGCCGAGGACGACCCACATGTTGTCCCAGAGATAAGGCGAGCCCTCAAATTCCACCGGCTTATTAATGTGCCGATCCTCAACGCATCAGGGGAACTTCTCGGCTGCTTTGAAATCCATGACAAAAGGGATTCCAGGCCATTTGATGGGGACGATATCGCGCTGTTGCAAGGCCTGGCCGCAAGCGCATCAATCGCGCTGGAAAATGCACGCTTGATCCAGGAGCGCAAGAGGTCGGACGAGGAGTTGAAGAAGCTCGATAAACTACAGTCCGTAGGTGTCCTTGCCGGCGGTATAGCCCACGACTTTAATAACCTCCTTACGGTCATCGTCGGCGGTATTGATCTTGCCAAGATGTGGCTTGACCCTGCGCACAAATCGTACGGGATACTTGCACTCGCCGAAAAGTCAGCCATGAAGGGGAGGGAGCTCAGCAATAGACTTATCACCTTCTCAAGCGGGGGCGTCCCTGTAAAGAAGATAGTGGCCCTCCCGGCACTCATCAAGGAGAGTGCAGAGTTCGCTCTTAGCGGCTCCGATGCATACCTTAAACTACACCTTCCCGATAATATCTGGCCTGTTGAGGCCGACGCGGGTCAAATCAACCAGGTTATTAACAACCTGGTACGTAACGGCGCACAGGCCATGTCCGGTGGGGGAACGGTAACGGTCTCCCTAGAGAATGCTGAGGTTCTTCCCGGGGCAGAGATTACGCTTAAAGCGGGTAAGTACGTCAAGGTCAGAGTAGAGGATCACGGGGAGGGGATCAGTTCAGACATTCAAGACAAGATTTTCGACCCATACTTTTCCACCAGAAAAATGGGAAGTCAAAAAGGTACAGGCCTTGGACTCGCCATAGTCCACTCCATTATAAAGGAGCATGACGGACATATCGGTTTTGAATCGAAGGTTGGTGAGGGGAGTACCTTCTACTTCTACCTTCCCGCATCTGAAAAGGAGGCTCCCGTCAGAGAGGAAGACCGAGAGGAGGAGGAGGAGGCAAAGATGGCGGAAGGCAAGGCCAGAGCCTTGATCCTTGAGGATGACGAGTCTGTTTCTCTTATTCTAACCGGGCTCCTTGAGAAGCTGGGTTACGAGGCTGTAGTGGCAAGGGAGGGTAACGAAGCCCTCAGATTATATAAAGAGGCGATGGGAGAAGAGAGCACTTTTTACATAGTGATCGTAGACCTGGTGATACGGGGAGGGATGGGAGGCAGAGAAACGATGGAGAAGCTTTTGAAGGTAGACCCTCATATTACGGCCCTTGTATCGAGCGGTTCCACAAAAGATCCGGCTGTAGTGGAGTACAAGCGGTACGGCTTTGCCGGTGCGCTGACCAAGCCTTATACCGCTGAGAAGCTGAAGGCAGTCTTGAACAGGCTCCGCCCCAATGATGGTTAGGGAAGGTCTGATTAATTCAGAGCTTACGAGAGGCAGGTATGTTTTTACTACGGTAAAGAGGGAGCTGGCTGGCCCCATAAAAAAAGCCCCCGATACGATATCGGGGGCGGAGAGTGTAGAATCTTTAAACCTTTCTTACATCAACAGCCTGAGGCCCCTTTGTTCCATCTGTTACATCAAACTCAACCTCGTCACCCTCTTTAAGGGTTTTAAAGCCATCGCCGCCAATTGCCGAGTAGTGCACGAAGATGTCATCACCCGAGTCCTGTTCAATAAAGCCGTATCCCTTCGTATCATTAAACCATTTCACCTTGCCCGTCGCCATTGTGTCCCTCCTCCTTGTTCGTGTTGACCATATAAAAAAACCGCAGAGTCCACTAACGGACCCGGCGGCACACACCTCGAACGGCTACATGAAAAGAACAGCACACTTCCATATTCAAGAAACGACTCATAAAGTAAAATTTAATAGAGATTGATATTGTGGCTCAAACTACCAGCATTATTAAGTAGTGTCAAGCGTTTTTATTCAGGATGTCAGGCCCTCGAAATGCCGCTACCTTGCGTGCTCTCTATTCAGCCAGCTCAGAGAGAGGAACAATGGCCACCCCCTCATCTTCCAGAACAGGCGCCATCTCACGAAGGGCGGTAAATGTCTCCGCATGGGGATGCCCTATGGCAATGGCCTTCCCGTCACGTTTTGCTCTCTCAATCAATATCCTTAACTGTCCCTTGATATATGCGTTATCCCGTCTGTTGTCGAGAAACACCTCCCTTTTTGCCGTCATGAGGCCCATATCGGCAGCAATCTCATACCCCTTTGAATCGGCAGTTGTTCGGCTATCGAGAAAGAGGAGACCGCCTCGTTTCTGTATGCTCTCCAGCACTACCCGCATGAGCCTCTCATCGCCTGAGAACCTCGATCCCATGTGGTTATTGACCCCATCTATGTGGGGGAGGGCGTCGAGAACTCTCTCCATCTGTGCCGTTACCTCCTCTGCGCTCATCGAGATGAGGAGAGCCCCCTCGCCGGGATCGTTATGGGCCATGTCTACAGGTTCCATGGGAAGGTGCAACAGGACCTCGCCCCCCGCAGCGTCGGCCTGTTCAGCAACTTCACGGGAGTGGGCGAGATAGGGCAGGACAGCCACCGTAATTGGAACACCGAGGTCGTGGATCTCTTCCAGACTCGCCAGATCCCGCCCCATGTCATCAATCACTATAGCAACCCTTATCTGAGGCGGCTTGACAACCGGGGGTGGCGGCTCTTCAATGGATCCGACTTTTTCGACCTCTTTCGGTCCTCCCAACCAATCAAGGGAAGGCCGATAGATGGAGACCAACACCAGCAGGAGGAGGATGGCCCCTGCAATAGCAACGGGTAGTACACTCTTTGAGTTGGAACCCTTTCCACCTCCACCACGGGACCTCTTTGCCATTGCTACATCATTAACTTGCTGACGGTGCCCTGAAAAATATACCAGCTCTTAAGGTAGTCGAGGGCTCTGTCTAACTGGACATCACTCTCCTTGCTAAGGGCGGTTTTTTCCTCGACACGAACCTTCTTTTTAACCTTATCGACCTTGCCGGCCTTCTCATCCTCACTCTTAAAGTGACCAGTCAGATCTTTCTCTTTTATATGTCCCTTGATGGTCTTGCCAACAACAATATCGGGTTCAATCCCTTTGGCCTGAATAGACCTCCCAAGGGGAGTGTAGTATTTAGATGTGGTCAGCTTGATAGCGGAGCCGTCGGTGAGGGGTATAATGGTCTGGACCGACCCCTTCCCGAATGTCTGAGTCCCCAGAATGATAGCCCTCTTATGGTCCTGGAGCGCCCCGGCAACGATCTCTGAGGCGCTTGCGCTGCCGCCGTTGACCAGCACTATGATCGGGTAGTCGGGATGAGTACTCTCGGCTCTGGCCTCAAACTTCATATCCTGACCGGGCACCCTCCCCTTGGTATAGACAATGAGGCCGGAGGAGATGAACTTATCTGAAACCTCTACCGCCTGGTTCAGCAACCCACCTGGGTCGTTGCGCAGGTCCAGGACAAGTCCTTTGAGCTTACCATCCCTGGAGCCAAGCTCCTTCAGGGCCGCCTCAACATCGCTTGAGGTCTTCTCCTGAAACTGGGCTATCCGCAGGTAGCCGAAGCCCTCTTCAAGCACCTTGAACTTAACGCTCTTTATCTTGATTATAGCCCTCGTGAGGGTAAAGGGCTTTGGCTTCTCAAAGCCCTCCCTCATTATCGAAATGGTTACGTCTGTTCCCTTCTTGCCCCTCATCAGCTTGACAGCATCGAGAAGGGTCATATCCTTTGTATATTTCTCTTCAATCTTGACTATCTTGTCACCCGCCTTTATCCCGGCCTTGTCGGCAGGGGTATCCTCAATGGGGGAAATAACGGTAAGGATTCTGTCTCTTATCCCGATCTCAATCCCTATGCCGCCGAATCTGCCCCTCGTTCCAACCTGCATCTCCTTGTAATCGTCAGGGGTCATGAAGGTCGAGTGGGGGTCAAGGCCCTGTAATACACCCTTGACAGCGCTGTAGACAAGTTCCTTCGGTTCCACCTCTTCGGCATAGTTTCGTTCTATAATCGACACTGCGTCGGTAAATATCCTGAGATCCTCATAGGTCTGCGGGGGGACAGCCGAAACCCTGGGAGCAACGCTCCAGAAGAGAACACCAACGGCTACAAGGGTCAGCGCAACCCACTTGACCCCCTCCCTCTTTATTTTAAACATTCGATTACTCCTCCTTTAATATTAGTACTAATGGTTCGTTACTCATCGGCAATGCACTGTAGCCAACCATTTCGGGCCACAGGAATATAAACTATAAGTATACATGTTCTGTCCCTTTTTCGCTATTAATCTTTATCACCTCCGAATAGAACCAAACTGCTCCGCCACAGCAAAGCCGCTACCGTGAAGCAATCCACCCCATTGGGTCACGGGGTATGCCGTTCTGCCGTATCTCCAGGTAGAGACCCGGCCCCCTGAGGGAACCCGTATCGCCCACAAGAGCAACCACCTCCCCGGCCTCCACCGTGACGCCAACCTCCTTGAGAATAGTGGAGACATGGGCGAATAGCGTGTAATATCCACCTCCGTGGTCGATGATGATTACTTGACCGTACCCCTTGATCCATCCTGAGTAGAGCACACTGCCACTGTAGATCGATTTTATTTCAGCCTCCAGAGGGCTCTTGATGAATACACCGTTATTAAAGGTGATCGTGCGAAACTTTGGATGGCGCACTTTGCCGTAGGAAGAAGTTACCTTCCCTTTCACAGGCATCGGCAGGACGCCTCGCATGGAGGCAAAACCAACCGCCTCTGCGCTGACCTTCTCGCTCCCCCTGAGATCGGTAATGAGCGTTTGTAACTCCTTCGCCGCCCCCTCCAACTCCTTGATGGCCTTGAGGCGGTACCGCTTCTCTCTCTTGGTTTTCGAGAGGAGGGCGAGTCTCCTCCTCCTCTTCCTCTTCGCCTCCTTCACCTTGGTCAGCTTCTTCCGCTTCAGAGAGAGCTTTTCAGCCTGAAGCCCCTTCAGCGTCGTAACCTCTCTGCCAAGGGAGGCGATACTTGTTTTATACTCAGTAATGATAGCGGCATTGCTCTCAAGGATGGTATTCATATATGTGTAGCGCCGCTCCAGGTCGGTAGGCGAGAGAGAGGACATAACGACCCTAACCTCAGCGCCCCCACGCATCTTATACATCATCACCAACCGCTTCCCCAACAATCTGGCATAGCGGCGCCGCTTCTCCTTCTGCTCTGCAACCTCTTTCTCGCTCGTTCTGATATTGAGGTTAATCTTTTTGATGCTCTTCTTAATGCCCTTCAGTGCCCTCCTGCTCTTGATAAGAGCCCTGTCGATCTTCTCCAGTTCACCAAGTATTGTGCTCTCCCTGCCAGAGATGACCTCAACACTCTTCCTCTCATTACGCAGACGTTTCTGTATGTCCTCATACCGCTTCTCCTTGCCCAGAATCTTGTACCTGACACTCTCCCCACCGGCACAAGCGGTAGAAAAGATAAAGATACAGAGGAGAGGAATCACGGTGCAGAGCAACCTCTTCGTGGTTACTACACTCTTTGCAGAGGCGTCACTTGCCACTCTCATAACCTTCCCTCATAAAGCATAAACCACAGTACATCGTGTGGGCTCACTCTGAAATAATTGCAAATCATTCTCTCACACAAAGCCACCAAGAACGCCAAGAAACTCTATAGAGATTTTTCTTTTCTTACCCCTTTGCGAACTTTGTGTGAAAATCAGGTTTTCGTTTTTATTCCGCCGCCCTTCCAAGGCTCTCATGTGGTCTATCAATAACTCTCCCATTCCCATGGAGCGCCTCCCCCCACTACTCCGTCTTCAGGAATCTGCTGAGAGAGATCATCCCACCCGATATGCCCAGTCCTACACCTGCAACAACCAGAGAGAGGATAATTATCATAAGTGAGAAGGGCAGCTCAATGACGGTATGGAAGGTGGTGGGAATATTAGAGGCAAGGAGGTAACGTATGAGATAGAGGAGGCCCGTCGCGAGAAGTCCGCCGACAAAGCCCTGAAAAATGCCCTCCAGAAGGAAGGGGATCTTGATGTACCCAGCACTTGCCCCGACGAGGCGTGCGACCTCAATCTCGTCCCGTCTGGCATAGACGGTGAGCCGTATGGTGTTGGATATGATAAAGAGTGTCGCCGCCCCAAGGAATCCCCCTATCACCAGCGCAAAGAGTTCGACAAAGCCGAGAATTGCGGTGAAGCGCTCCACCCACCTCTGGCCGTACTGAATATCATCTATCCCCCTTATCCCGGAAAGGGTCGCGACTACCTCTGTGATGCCGTCTCTGTTCCTGAATGATGGCTTCAGCTTGATCTCAAATGATGGAGGAAGGGGATTGGTGGTCAAATCATCGAGGATGCCTTTGTACCCCTTGAGGTCCTCCTTGAGGAGATCGAGCGCCCCTTTCTTAGATATATAGCGTACACTCTCCACCCCCGTCATCTTCCCTACCCTTTTTTCCATCTTGTCAATATCGGTTGGCCCAACATCACCCTTGAGGTAGGCAACCACCTGAATCTTGCCGCCCCAGGTCTGTATGATGCCGTTCAGGTTGGTCAATACCACAATGAATACGGTAAATATGGCGAGGGAGAGGCCGATAGTCACAACGGTGAAGAGTGTTGTAAGGAGGTTGCTCCTGATATTGCGCAGGGCCTCCCGAAGGAGATAGAGGAGTGTCACACGACTCCCCATTACCCGGTGACCCTCCCCTTTTCCAGATGAATTACCCTCTTGCAGGTCATCTCGATCAGATTTCTGTCGTGTGTCGCCGTGACAACGGTCGCCCCCTGAATATTAATATCCTTGAAAAGCTCCATGATGGTTCTCGCAAGATCGGGATCCAGGTTGCCCGTAGGCTCATCGGCAAGTAATATGGCCGGCTCCTTTACAAGAGCCCTGGCTATGGCAATCCTCTGCTGCTCACCTCCCGACAGGGTGAGTGGTTTATAGTTAGCCCTGTGCTTGAGTCCCACATAGGAGAGGACGCGCAGTACCCGCCTCTTCACCTCAGCCGGTGGAACCCCCAGCACCTCGAGAGCCAATGCAATATTCTCATAGACACTCCTCGCTGGAATAAGCTTGAAGTCCTGGAAGACAAAACCGACCTTCTTTCTAAGGAAGGCGATATACTTGCTGTCCACCCTGGACTGGTTCCTTCCATCAACGATTATCTGCCCCTCGCTGGGGAGTTCGGTGCCAAAGATTAGTTTGAGAAGGGTGGTTTTGCCTGCGCCACTGGGACCGGTAATGAAAACAAACTCACCTCTGCCAATATTTAAAGAGATATCGGTAAGCGCTGCCGAAGAGTCTTCGTAACGCTTATAGACATGGAACATCTGTATCATAGGCGGATAAGGGGGGAGTGATCGAACTCTCGTGATAAAGTGATGGCGCCGCCCTGTCGCTCAGGCGGCACAAGTAGTGCGCTGTTACAGCAACAATTTCGAGGCATTATCACAACTGCCTTTTACTATGTCAAGGCAAATAAAAAGCCCACCCTTATATTAGGGGTGGGCTCAAAATGGCGGGGTCGACGGGACTCGAACCCGCGCCCTCCGGCGTGACAGGCCGGCGTTATAACCAACTTAACTACGACCCCATTCTATGAATCTGACTCTAAACCTTTATGGTAGGCGGAACAGGGCTCGAACCTGCGACATCAGCCTTGTAAGGGCTGCGCTCTACCAACTGAGCTACCCGCCCATGTAACACATACCATCATCGCTTTCTACAAAGGAATTTCTAGCAGTTTTGTCTGCTATTGTCAAGGCTATTTATAGAGCTGTCATGGGTATCGCCGGGAATACGTAATGCCCATCGCCTTGCTTCCCACTTATTCCTTGCTCTTTCGCATCTGTTGTGCTAAGTTACTTTGCAGTAACTGGTACTCCCCGATTAGTACCCTCCGTGTTGTTGTTATATCCTCTTTTTTCAACCTCACTCTTACATACAGAATTTAACAATTCCGCCTTTATCGGCTCAATGATATTGAGAAGGCAGATTCAGGAGTACAGCTATGCCTTTTGAACAACTTTGTCTTCAGACCGAACTGCTCAGCGCCGTTGTGGCGCAGGGCTACACACGTCCAACCCCTATCCAGTCCAAGACGATCCCTATGATTCTCGACGGGAGGGATGTTCTTGCCGGCGCACAGACCGGCACCGGAAAGACTGCCGCTTTTACGCTGCCCATGCTGCAACTGCTCAGCAGAGAG
>JBHHTR010000052.1:0-12463 GCA_046753505.1 Thermodesulfobacteriota bacterium | reverse complement strand
TGCTCGGTAGAGAGTGACACGAGCTGCATGAGCCGGTAAGTGTGCTGTGATCTACCTTGGCTGAGCCCCAGTTGCCGCCAGCGCTGTGACAGGCGTCGCACTGAGAAGATGTGCTGATATGCTTGCTCGGTAGAGAGTGACACGAGCTGCATGAGCCGGTAAGTGTGCTGTGATCTACCTTGGCTGAGCCCCAGTTGCCGCCAGCGCTGTGACAGGCGTCGCACTGAGAAGATGTGCTGATATGCTTGCTCGGTAGAGAGTGACACGAGCTGCATGAGCCGGTAAGTGTGCTGTGATCTACTCTTGCAGCCGACCAGTTGCCTGCAGGGCTGTGGCAATCTTCACAATTATTTCCGCTGGCTATATGGTTTTTTCCCTTACCCTCGGCCTTTCTTCCGTTATGACAGGCAATACAACTCACCTGTATATTGTTGTGATCAAATTGGGCGCCACTCCATCTGAGTGTGGTGTGACAGTCACTACAGTTATCACCACTCGTGATATGGTTTGATGATTTTCCGTGGCCCTTCTTGGAGTTATGACAGGCGGCACATTGACCGGTAATACCGGTGTGGTCCATACGGGTCAACCTGAACCAGCTATCCTCGGAATGACATTGGGCACACGACACCCCGGTCTTTATATGGCTTGCCGATTTGGCAGTTGCGGCAACACGAGCGCTGCTGGAGTGACAACCGCTGCACGTTTTCGGTGTCCCCTTGAAGATTCCACGGGCATGGCACGTATCACACCGGGTCGCCTTATGTGCTCCTTCAAGGATAAAGCCCGTCGTATCGTGGTTAAAATCACGTCCTCTATGCTTCTCCTCCCGTTTTGAATCCGGGAAAGATATTTTCTTCTTAAACCTGCTCAGCAGGCTCTCACTCTTTGCGCTTTTCTGTGGAGCAACCTTGGCCTTAGCCTTCCCTACCTCATCCCTTTCGTGACCTGAGACCTTTGTCACCCACGCATCGGGATATTTATGGCGCAATGACGACAACACCCTGTCGGCCTCCTGGCGCGTTGTGAACATTCCGATCCTGAGTCGATGCCACACCTCTCCTTTTACCTTTGCCCGTGTCTTGTAGACTCTGAAATACCTGAACTCTTTAACAACAGGGATAGATGAAACATCGATAGGTTCTTTCTTTGAAAGAAGATTCACTGCATAGCGGCTACTCCCCTTCTGGTCGGCAGAGAAAGATGTTGATACTGCTAATAAAGAGAGGGTAACGACTATCAGAAGGAAAAACATTCTCATCGCTAAAGTGGATGTTGCCCTGTATCTTTCTATCTGCTTCATACTGCCCTCCATTGTGGTGATACATTCATGTCACTGAAAGCCACGTATAATCACATCAAAGCCTTACCATCAGTGCTGACCGATAGTAACATTTTCAAAAGAGCTTGTGATGTGACATCGCTCACAGTGAATGCCAAAACCACCGCTATGGATATCATCTTCTTTGTGACAGGCTGAACAGTGCCTTGCGGCACGAACCTTATTCCGCACCGGTCGCTTGTGGCATGAGAGGCACTCCAGTCCCTTGTGTTCACCATCCAGTTCGAACTTGGTAGCCTTATCGTGATTGAAGCGCCATAACGCCCATCCGTTGGGGTTATGACATTCGTTGCATTTCGGGCCTAGTTTTCGCTTATGCTCGTCATCCTCCCTGTGACAGTCATTACAACCTGACTTTGTCTCCCCATATTTTTTACCTACATGACACGACTCGCAGGAGGCAACCGTATGGAGACCGATAAGTGGAAATTTTGTAAGGTCGTGATCAAAGAAGAGCTTCTCTCTCCACCCCTTAACGTTGTGGCACTGATCGCATTTTCTCCCCTCCTTCCCCTTATGCAGATCGTCCAGCTTGTGACAATCGTAACACTTTGAGGTTAGCTCCTCCTTATAGACAGCCCCGCTGTGACATGCGCCGCAGGTCACCTTCCTGTGTTTTCCTTTTAGAGGGAAGTCCGTCTTGTCGTGGTTGAAGGTAGAACGTTTCCATTCACGGGGGGTGTGGCAATCACCACACTTCTTACCGTAACGTCCCCTGTGCTCATCATCATCCTTGTGACATTTGTAGCAGCTTCTCTTGCTTTTTTTCTCTCCCCTTTTCCTCTTATGGGAATCACTCCTGTAGTCATCTCCAGTGTGACATTGATTGCACTCTACCTTGTTATGACGCCCCTTGAGGGGAAAGTCTGTATCGTCATGGTCGTACTTGACTGCCTCCCACTTCTTCGGAATGTGACATTCCTTGCATTTCTTGCCGTACTCACCCTTATGGACATCATTCAGCTTGTGACAGGCATAACAATCCTTTGGCGTCTTTTCGTAGCGATTGTCCGGGTGACAGCTATTACACGCTACCTTTCTGTGTTTACCCTTCAGTGGAAATTTTGTCTTATCGTGATCGTATCGGCTTTTACTCCAGCTGCGCGCAGAGTGGCAGTCGCCACACTTCTTCCCAAGCTTCTTTCTGTGGACATCGTCCTCTTCGTGGCACTCAAAACAGGTGAGCGGCGCCTCCCTGTATTTCTTCTTCTCCTCGTGGCACTTTGCGCACGTTATCTTTCCATGTCCACCCTTCAGGGGGAAATCAGTATCACGGTGCTCAAAGATCTCCTTGTCGAGTCGAACAACATCGGCGTCCCTCCCCTTGTGCTCCGTATGGCACTGGCGGCACTTGGTATCCTTAACCTCCCAGCTGATGCCGTGATAGCCCCGTCTCTTTTTTACATCTACGGCAACCTTCTTGTGACACTCCAGGCAGAGCTGAGTCTGGGTTGTCTTGCTGAACGGCTTATGGCAATTGCTGCATTTGTTCTCATACTTCGCATGGCCGCTGATCACATCGCCGGGCATGACCATGCGCTCTATGCTTGCAGCTTCAGCTATAGCCGTCCATTGAGAGGAGGCAATGACAAGAAAAAGAAGGGCGGGAATGGTGTGGATATACCGACGAGTAGATTTCATCTCCGGTCAGTACATATGAACGGCAAGTACATGGACCACCGCAACAATAATAAGGAGGAGGAAGCATGGGAAATGAAAGATATGCCAGAGGGCGAAGAGCCTCTCGTAAAAACCGAAGTAGGATGTTCTGATGATGGATTTTATATGGAGAGCAATCAGTTTACGCGCTGCCGCTCTGTGTGTCGCGCTCTCTTCGGCAGACCAGTTGGCCCGCCTGGCTGTCACCTTCAAGGCCCGCTTCAAACTACGGCGAAGGGCCACATGAGTCCACCTGGCCTTAATGCCGGTGGCAAGGATAAACCAGATGCTGTGGAGAAGACCGTGGTGAGGTTTAAGCGCTTTTGCCTCAAAACCCAACAACCTCTCTCGCAGTTTAGGCGCATAATCCAGTTCGAAGAGCATACTGTTCCTGCTCGCGGCGATATCATCCTGAAGCCCCTTGATGGTCATCTCTCTTCCATAGAGTCCGTAGTGAATCCTCGTATAGATGTAACGACCGACGATGCCGCTTCCCGCGACAACAAGGGTTGTAATGAGGGCCACCTTGCTGTTGGTGGAGCCGAGATTAAAGTTGGAGTGGAAGAGGATTATCGCAGGACCTACAACGCCAAAGACCATGTGTGTCCAGAACCAGTATTTGATCGGGAGCCAGTTGCGCATAAAGTGCGTCGTTTTACGGAGTGGGTAGAGAAGGAGAAGGAGCATCATTGCCCCTCCGATGATACCGAGGTTGTAGCCCATCCCCTCTTCAGGCACGATATATTCGGCGTCACTCAAGCGCCATCCGGCAAAGAGGAGTGTGAGAAGAAGAAGGGAGAAGAGGATGGTATAGCGGTGAACCGGCTTGAGGGTCTCCATCGTTGTCGCCCCACCTCGGGAGCGGCTCCTATCTCCATCGTTCCTGACAGTTCGTTCATCTTTTCTGCTCTTTCTCTCCATTGACTTTTCACTAACACTCCCGGCGCTCCGGCCACTCTTATCCTCGATAGGAGCCGGTGTGTCAACTGCTGCCACTACACTCACTTCTTCCCTCACCTCGCCAGCCATCTCTATTGGCGCTCTTTCATCATCGCTACGCTCTGCTGTTGGTGGTTGAGCCTCCTTCGCCGCTGCTCCATCGTTGCAGGATAGATAGTCCTGAAGTTTATCCCAAGCGTCGGCATATATGGGGTCAAGGTCGAGAGCCTTCCTGTTGTCATAGGCAGCCATTTCATACTCACCAATAGAGGCGTAGGCAACCCCGCGATTGTGATAGGCCCGTGCATACCCAGGATTCATTTTAATGGCCTTTGTAAAGTCTGAGATGGCAGAGTCGTACATGCCTTTCCCGACATAGGCGCTGCCTCTGTTATTATAGGCGCGGCTATCGTTAGCATTTACATTGATAGCTTGTGTAAAGTATAGAATAGCGCGATCATAAAGCCCCTCTTTGAAAGAGGCTTTACCCTGCTCATAGTATCTCCGCACGTCTCTCTGATTTCCCGGAAAGAGATCGTAATGATTATCCTCTGCCTTCCGGGTGAACTCTCTGTTATCAACCTGAGCGTTTTCCATTGTTCCTCTCCATCTCTCGTATAATCTTTAAAGACGCCTTCGTAAAAAGTAGTACGATGTCTAAGTAAAAAATCAGACCTTCCTTAAAAGATGCCGAGAGACCATCCCTTCTTTTCACTGTACGCCTTGAGCAACTCTCGAACCTCGCCATTCCCTGCAGCCACCATAAGAGCCTTCTCCCTCTTCTTGTTTCTAATGTTGGGATTTGCCCCTCCCTTCAAGAGTACCCGTACTGTCTCCGTGTGTCCCTCCACTGCGGCCAGAATAAGGGCCGTATTGCCGTTCACATTCCTGGCGTTTACCTGACTTCCCTTTTCAAGAAGGAGGGCTACGACATCATGGCGCCCCTGCCCTGCCGCAAGTAGAAGTGGTGTGTTGCCGTGGCTGGTTGTTGCATCGATCTCCATACCTGCTCTCAGCAGCTCTCCGACAATTGCGCGGTTCCCAAGGAAGGAGGCCCGCGAAAGGGCTGTATGACCTCCTGCATATTTGATATCGGTAAAGGCGCCGTTGCGAAGGAGCACTTTGACTACATCGGCCTTGCCGTACTCGATGGCATACCATAGGGGGGTGTGCCATTCACCGTCCATACCGTTCACGGAAGCGCCGCGCTCCAGGAGGGCCGTCACAACCTTTAACTGTCCGAGCCGGGCCGCCCACATCATTGGAGAGGAGGCACCATCTCTGGATAGTTCGCCGTCAGCGCCCTTCTCAAGAAGCATCAAGGCGCTCTTTTGATGTTTTCCCCTTATGGCCAGAATGAGCGCCGTAGAGCCGTCACTCTGCTGGCTGTTGACATTGGCGCCGGCATTGACCAGCGCCTCCGCTGTCCTGGGATGTCCCTCCTTTACCGCCCACAGAAGGGGCGTCATCCCCGTCTTATCCCTGTAATTACTGTTTGCTCCGCCGTTAATAAGCGCTTTGACTATCTTCAGGTGTCCTTTCAAGGCGGCCCTGGACAGAGGGGTATGCCCCTCCCTGTCAACTCTATTGACCTTAGCTCCACGCTTTATGAGGAGAGAAGCCATATCGGCGTCTCCCCGCCATGAGGCAACCATGAGCGGGCTCCACCCCCTGTATGGACTGTCAGCACGTTTTGAGTCAGCTCTTACCTCTCTGACATACCTGTTCAGATCCTTACGAGTCACAACCGTTTTTTTATTACTCTTCTTCCCCTTATGCACATCTGTGGCCCCCTTAGCCTCCAGCGCCCGTGCAACAGCCTTGTGTCTTCTCTTCTTTGCCATACCAAGTGGAGTCTCCCCCTTCTTATTCCTGCTGTTTATATCAGCGCCGACCGCAAGGAGGCTGGCAACAACCTTTTCATGTCCTTTGGCGGCAGCAATAATGAGGGGCGTATTGCCAAACCTGTCACGGACATCCGCCTTGGCGCCACCATCCAGGAGAAGCTGTACTACACCGCTGTGCCCTCCGCCTGCGGCGACAATGAGCGCGTTATCCCCATAACGGTCCTTCAACTCCGTATCGGCCTTGTAGGCAAGGAGTGTCCTGACAACCTTGCCATGACCATGGGCAGCCGCCTCAATAAGGGCGCTCCTGCCGGAGGAATCGATTTCATCAACCTTGCGGCCATCGGCGAGGAGGAGACGCACCTCTTTCGCCTCTCCCCTGCCCGCTTCGTGGTGCAGGGTTGTTGAGCTGTCAACCTCTTCATGTGATAGAACACGCAGCCTGGCTTTGGCCATGGCGTGATCCTTCTTTGCAGCCACCCGGAACCAGTATGAGGCATTCTTAGCGCTCCTCTTCACACCCAGACCGTTCTCATACATCACGCCCGTATTGTACTGAGCCTTCACATAGCCCTGCCTTGCAGCCTTCCTCATCCAGAAGAATGCCGCGCGGTCGTCCTTTTTAACACCTCTCCCGGTACGGTATAGACCGGCCAGTTGATACTGCGCCTTTGGGTTGCCCCTATCCGCCAGAGGGCGTAACAGAGTCGCCGCCCTCTCGTACTCCTTCACCCTGATGGCGGCATTTACCCTCTCCATCCCACCGGCGCCGCTCGTTGCTACGCCACATTGCATAAAAATAAAAATGGCAAAGAGCGCAGCAATAACACGTAGATGATATCGTTTCCCTGTAGTTACTTTCATATTTTATGCCGCCGTTCCATACTTTGTCTCAACAGTAATGCCGATCTCCTTCAGGAAGGCCGTCGGCAGTATCCCGCCTGCATTAATGATAACAGCGCCGTTTTCGAGCTCCATAAGCTTCCCTGCCTGCTCTATCACGACACTCTCCTTCTCAATCTTTTTCACATTGGAATTCATCAATACCCTCACCTTGCCGTCGGCCTCGGCCTGACTGACCTTCTCACGGTTCTTCGCCTTTGCCCTTGAGAAAGAGCCGCTTCGGTAGGAGAGTGTTACTGTTGTGCCCGGCTCCCCGGCGATGCTGGTAGCCGCCTCAAGAGCGCTGTCACCACCCCCTACAACAAGGACATGCTGCCCCCTGTACTGTTCAGGGTCGATGAGGCTGTAGACCACCTTTGACAACTCCTCACCGGGTACACCCAGCTTGCGAGGCGTACCCCTCCGGCCGATCGTAAGGAGAACCTTCTTTGCCATGTAAGCGCCCTTTGACGTCACGACCTCAAAGCCGCTTCCGCTCCTGACAATCTTCTCAACCCGCTCCTTATAATTAATCTTCACGCCTGTCTTCATCTCCACCTTCTGCCAGAAATCGAGGAGCGCCTCCTTCGAAGTCTCCGTGAACTCCATCTTCCCGGTCATTGGGAGTACCACCGGCGCGGTTAATACCAGCTTCCCCCTGGGAAAGTTAAAGACGGTGCCACCTAGAGAGTCTTGCTCAATAGTGGCATAGCGCATCTTGTGCTCCATTGCGCCGAGAGAGGCCGCAAAACCGGCGGGGCCGGCGCCAATAATGAGGACATCCAGATCTGAGCCTTTGCCGATACCGTCCGTTTTTTTTATGGATTCTATCGCCTGCCTCCCCTGTTCAATGGCGTTACGTATGAGCCCCATTCCTCCAAGCTCACCGGCAATATAGATACCGGGCACATTGGTCTCAAAAGACGGTTTCACAAGGGGAATATCGACGCCGCGCTTCTCGGTACCGAAGACAAGGGTAATTGCGTCATGGGGACAGGCCGTCTTACAGGCGCCATGACCAATACAGTCGGTAGGGTTGATCAGGTGGGTCTTACCTCCGATCAACCCTAAAACAGTATGCCCCGGTTGTTCTGGACAGGCGTTCACACAGGAGCCGCACCCCTGACAACGGCTGTGATTAATGACGGGATGGAGTGAGGCAGGCTCTGTAAGACCAGCATCCAGCGCCTCATCCCGCACAGCAATAGCCGATCTCATCTTTTTTCTTATGCTCCACGTATAGATACCCCATATAATCAGCAGGGGAATCAGGTAAATTAAGAGAGAATGTTCCAGTAGTATGCTCATTATCGGTATACTCTCCAGTTCGGGTAAAAGCGCTCAATCAAACAATAAATATGGCAACCCCCTTAAAGTGCTATGTCCTTGATTGTATTCGCAGAAATAATCAACCTATTCTATCTTCAATGTTCTATAGTAGAGTACTGAAACCGCCCTTTTATTACTGTGACCTTTGTCACTCGATTTACTCATATCGGTGGACATGAACCTGCCATCCTGCTAAAATCGTGGCGATGCATACTTTTCCTGACATATTGTGTCACTGCTTCACTGTTGTTGATTATCCCCGGCATATGGGAAGTGAGGTGTTGACATGATGAGAAAACCGGCTGTTGCCTCCCAGTTTTACCCCGGGGAGGCGGAGGAGCTTGAAAGAACGCTCTCTTCCTTCGAGGATGGTGAGGCGTCCAGGGAGGAGGCCATTGCCATCATCGCCCCCCATGCGGGGTACCTTTACTCTGGAAAGGTTGCAGGCTCTCTCTATTCACAAGTCAAAATCTGCAATGACGTCATACTCCTCGGCCCGAACCATACCGGTCTTGGAGAGATGGTCTCTCTCATGCCGTCCGGGGGGTGGGAGATCCCTACCGGAACGGTGGATGTTAACAGCGAACTGGCTCACCTCCTCCTTGAGGAGTCTCCCCTCCTCTCACCGGATGAGGCGGCTCACCTCCGGGAGCACTCACTCGAGGTGCAGCTCCCCTTCATTCACCACTTCAATCGAGAGGCGACAATCGTCCCCATAACTATTATGCGCCTCGATGGGAAGGGCTGCGATGAGCTTGGAAAGGCCGTCGCCCGCGCCATCAAAAAGTACGAAGACGAGGTATTAATCGTCGTAAGCTCCGACATGAACCACTACGAATCGCAGGAGGTAACACAATTGAAAGACAGAAAGGCCATCGACAGAGTGCTCGCCCTTGACGCGGCGGGGCTTTTGCAGACGACAGAGGAGGAAGAGATTACCATGTGCGGCGTTATACCGGCGGCTGTCGCCATCTCGGCGGCGCGGGACCTGGGCGCCGCCTCTGCCAGACTGGTAGAGTACGCCACTTCCGGCGACACAAGCGGCGATTACGATCACGTAGTCGGCTATGCGGGGGTACTTATCAAATGAGCGATTCCAGCAAGGCAGTAAAGACACGCTTCGCCCCATCACCCACCGGCTATCTTCATATCGGCGGCGCGAGAACGGCCCTCTTCAACTGGCTCTACGCCAGACATCACAACGGCACGTTCGTCCTCAGGGTCGAGGATACCGACGTAGCCCGCTCCACCGAGGAGTCGATGAAGGCGATCCTCGACGGGATGGAGTGGCTGGGACTCGATCACGATGAGGGGCCCTACTTCCAGAGTCAACGTTTTGATATTTACCGAGAGTATGCCGAAAAGCTCCTGAAAGAGGGCAACGCCTACCGGTGCTACTGCACCGCCGAAGAGCTTGAAGAGAGACGAAGCGTAGCCCTGAAGGCGGGGAAGGCGGTAAAGTACGACGGAACCTGCAAGGGAGTGGCGGAGCGGCCCGACACCCCACATCTTCTACGTTTCAACGTCAATCCGGGGAGGACAGGTTTCAGGGACCTCATCAAGGGGCCGATCATGTTCGACAACGAGGAGATCGAGGACCTCGTTATCCTGAGAAGTGACGGGACTCCCACCTACAACCTCTGCGTCGTTGTCGATGACGCCACCATGGGGATAACCCACGTCATCAGAGGAGACGACCACCTGAACAACACGCCTAAACAGATACTCCTCTACGAGGCTCTCGACCTCCCCCTCCCCCACTTCGGCCACCTCCCGATGATCCTCGGCGAAGACAAGAGCCGCCTGAGCAAGCGTCACGGCGCCACCTCCATAATGGCCTATCGCGATATGGGGTACCTCCCCCACGCACTGATAAACTACCTGGCCCGCCTCGGCTGGGCCTACGGCGATCAGGAGATATTCACCATTGATGAGTTGATAGAGCGCTTCACACTGGAGAATGTCGGAAAGGCGTCGGGCGTATTCAACCCGGAAAAACTCTCCTGGCTGAATGCTCACTATATAAAATCGACTGAACCGGAGAAGTTGGCGCCTCTCCTCGTCCCCTTTCTCAAGAAAAATGGATACGACGCGGCGTCCGACGAGAGGCTCCCGAAGATCATCGAGACCCTTCAGGAGCGGGCAACAACACTGACAGAGATGGCGGAAGGCGCCGGATTCTACTTCAGGGACGAATTCACCTACGATGAAAAGGCGGCCCGTAAATTCCTGAAACCGGAGACGGCGTCCCTCCTTCAACTCCTTACTACGCGCCTTGAAGCCCTCGCAGAGTTCACGACAGAAGCTATCCGAGAAGTTTTCGAGACCGTCATGGAGGAGCGTGAACTCAAACTGGGCAAAGTCGCCCAGCCCGTCCGTGTCGCCCTCACAGGCGGAACTGTCAGTCCAGGCATCTTCGAGACCATTGAGGCAATGGGGAGAGAGAAGACACTGGAGAGACTCAGGAGGGCGGTCAGATCCATTTAGCCCACCCACCCCCAACGACAACAGCCCCCTACGAGAAAGCGGCACAGGGCGGCAACCGACCTTCTCACCTCCTTAAAGCACCACTAACTGGAGGGGGTGGTTGACATGTCCACACAATGATTTCTTGTTCTTAGCCCCATTATTCATGAATTGCAGTGATAATCACCTGTCTGCGTGCGGACACGCACAGGCAGGCGCAGAGATTGGATTTAGTGGTTCCGAAGAGTTTGAAAGTGATAAATATATCCCCGGCACCGGTGGTGACGTTACCGATGTCAGAGATGCCATAAGGGAGTTGGTCGGGTAGGTGGAGGATATCAAACAAACGGTCGCTGTCCCGGTTTAATTCCGGAAAATATCTTTGTAAGCCCCCTACTTATATGGTAGACTTCAAAATAACTGAAAGGATACAGTATGAAGCAAGCGGCAATCAGTGATCAGGAGGAGGACCTTATCGCCAAGCTCCGTAGGCTTCCGCCTGAGAAGGTGGTGGAAGTGGAGGACTTCGTCGATTTCATCCGCATCAGGGGGGAAGAGGCCGGGCTAAGACAAGCGGCGGGGAGGCTTTCGGAAGAGACCTTCAAAAAGGTCTGGAACAACCCCGACGATGACGCCTATGACAACCTGTAGTTTCGGAGAGATCGTTCTCGTTCCTTTCCCCTTTACCGATCAGAGTGACATCAAGAAACGCCCCGCCGTCATCGTCAGTTCCAACGCCTACAACAGGGAAAGACCGGATGTCGTCATCATGGCCGTGACCAGCCAGATGCGGTCCGCCGATTATTTCGGGGATATCAAAATCAGCCAATGGAGGGAGGCAGGACTCATCAAACCCTCCGTCATAAAGCCTGTCATCGCCACCATAGAGAACGGGCTTATCATCAAAAAGCTGGGAAGCCTCGGCGACAAAGATCAAAGCAGTCTGAAAGAAGCTCTCCAGACCATCCTCGGATAGAAAATAAGAGCATTTCTAAAGGGGTGAAGGTTGGGCAAAACAGAAACGTACCCATTTGTTTCCTCAATGATTTTTATCAGATTTACCCACTCTTGTATACCCTTCGACACCCTATAAATCAGGCTCATGGCTTTCTGAACCCGGAAAACCCGGACAAACCCGGAAAATAAGTTTGCAACCCCGTTGATTTTATGGTAGATTCCAAACCACTCAAAAAAGCGATTTCCTCTTACCATAACTTATCACCTCTCCTCCTTGCATTTCTAGCGTTTGGGGTTATATATAAGGAGTTGTTGGAGTGATATTTTCAAAGTTGGCAACCAAACGGTCGCTACTATTTTCCCCCGTTATTCTAAAGAAAAAATCGGACTGACCAAATGACGGTATTTAATGGGCTGCGTCCCTTTTTAATTATGATTGTTCTCTTGCAATATAGCTTGATCAACACAAAAAGAAAATAGGAGGCAAAATATGGGAGTTACCATACCTTTAGAGCAAATGACGACTGAAGAAAAAATTCAAACGATGGAAACAATTTGGGATGATTTGTGCAGAAAGGCAGATAGTATACCATCGCCTTCCTGGCATAAAAAAGTTTTAGATGAAAGAGAGGATAGAATTAAAAAAGGAGATGAAGAATTTGTAGACTGGAATAGTGCTAAAAACAATATCCGAGATAAAATCTCGTGAAAATCAGAATACTTACTTCTGCGAATCAAGATCTTATTGATGGTTACTGGTTTTATGAAAAACAGAATGAAGGGCTTGGCACATACTTCTTAGATACACTTTTTTCTGATATTGACTCGCTGGCAATTTATGCAGGGATTCACCCCCAACATTATGACAAATACCATCGTTTACTTTCAAAACGATTTCCTTTCGCCATTTACTATCGAGTTGAAAACGATACAGCGCATGTTCATGCAGTCCTTGATTGTCGTCGAAATCCATCATGGATAAGAAGAAAGTCATGACCACCGGCATAGCCGGTGGCTTGTTTATAGCCCTATAAGGGCATAC
>JBHHTR010000051.1:0-12812 GCA_046753505.1 Thermodesulfobacteriota bacterium | reverse complement strand
GCTTTTAAGGATAAAAAAAGTGGGTACGTCGGTCAAGTCCGACAGACTGCTAGGCGGAGCGAAATTCAAGACGCCCATGATCGATATGAGAATCTGGAGGTATCCTATCTGTTGTCGAGACTTGAGCGTCACAAAGGTCCTTGTATCCTGACCAGCAACCTACGGCAAGAAATTGATCCTGTATTTGCGCGGAGATTTCAGATGGTTATTGACTTTCCCTTTCCGGATGAGGCCGCAAGATCCGAATTATGGCGTCTTCATATACCTGTAGGAGCGCCGATCGGTGAGGATGTCGAAACGGATAATCTTGCTAGAGAATCGGAGCTGACGGGTGGTCAGATTCGTAATGCCGCTTTACATGCGGCCTTTCTCGCTGCAGGCGAATCCTCGGCAATCACTTTGAAACATATCGTCAGCGCAGTTCAGACAGAATTAGCAAAAACAGAAAGCGCGTAACGGGGGCAGGCTCCAACTATTCAGCACAATCCAAACAAAGAACATCAGAATACACGGGCATATACCTTATAACAAGCAAATCAACTACGCATTTTCAGCGCCGGACGCTCGTGCCTCACGCCGGATATTTGACTGCTGAACGTTTATTTCAGTAATCTTCAATTATCAGGCTATCTCAAAAGTGCGCAGTAGGAGGTGAAGTCCACAACGCTTTCTCCATCCACCTCTTTTCAATCCCTTTCAAATCCCATTTGATTTTACCCCTTTTTGCCCCACAGTAAGATTATCGTCAATTCTTTAAAATCCCACTTATCGCAATTTCAACAACTTACTATCTCGCCCCCCTATTTGTAAGCTCTATTACTGTTTGACGGGTGGTAAGGTGTTAAAAAGGGGTAGTCAAAAGGGAGAAATAGACGATAACTGATTAAACCTGTAGTGTGAAAGGAGAACAAGTCATGAAAAGTCTAAAGAGATACGTTATGTTCCTGGCCGTACTTTCTTTTCTTGCCATGCCCCTCTCCGGATTGGCGGAGGTCGGTTCGGACTACACCCATGTAGCGCAGAATGTTTGTAACCCCTGTGCCGCTAAGAACCCGTGTGCCATGAATCCGTGCGCCGCTAAGAACCCTTGTGCTGTCAATCCATGTGCAGCCAAAAATCCATGTGCCGTCAATCCTTGCGCGGCCAAGAACCCCTGTGCTGCTAACCCGTGCGCGGGTAAGTGGTAGGGAGTGTATAATCAGTCGGCTGATGGGGGATGAGATTACGGTTTAGCTTTTGACCCCTCTCTTCCCCCGACCAGCGCAACGCCCTCTTTTTCGATACAATAGATCGTGACGCGCTGATATCATTATCGGGAGGATTAAAGACCATGCTGTTTATTAGAACATCCCTGGCGCTGCTCATTGCGCTGCTCCTCTATCCAGCCTCGCTGCCGGCAGTGGAGGCGGTCGTTGTCGATCTTACTCAGACGCCGTGCACCATCGTTGAGGCGGAGGAGAAGCCTCGTGAGTTTGTCTCTCACAGCAGCGATGATTGTCTCCGTATCAACGGGGAGACGACCGTAGAGCGTACATTTAAGGCG
This sequence comes from Thermodesulfobacteriota bacterium, assembly GCA_046753505.1. Lineage (GTDB taxonomy): Bacteria > Desulfobacterota > GWC2-55-46 > S146-70 > JAUXIU01 > JBHHTR01. The sequence goes on along the minus strand of JBHHTR010000051.1, from coordinate 11,269 downwards.
CTGCGCCTGAAAGCTGGCAAGACCATCTTCAGGGTGACAAACAGGAACGTCCCCTATCCACTCGGCTTCTGGGTACGGGGAAAGGGAGTGGGTAGAGTGACCCTCCCGTCGGTTTCAGGCGGCGGTCTGGGAGAGGGTGAGACGCAGGATTACGTAATCGATCTTAAACCGGGGGTCTACTTCTACAGTTGTCCCCTCAACCCGACGCCTGACTATCCTCTGATTGTAGAGGGTGAGAAGTGATGGCGTCGTAAAAAGTCCGATCTGCTGCGTCGTAGCAATTTTTCATTCAGACACTCGACATACCACACGTATGCCTTCGTGCCTGAAAAACCACGACTCCTTAGCTCGCTTTATTCATGAATTGCCGTGATGATCGCGCAGAGATTGGATTTACAAAGGGTTTTTTCGAGGACGTGCCGTACCTGTGAGTACGGGCAACTGAGAATAAATGCCTTGGTGGATTCAGGATCAAGCGAGGGCGCGAGCATCTTTGTGAATAAAGCGGGTTAGTATATCGAAATTTTAACTTAGCCATTACACGACTTTTTACAAAACCATCAGAAGTGACCTATCATGAAGAGAGCCCTTGGAAAACCTGGTCTTCCCTCCAACTGGTCGACTGCCCGCAAGCAGGGCATGGGCACAGCGTGCGGCGAACGGTCGAAGGTCTGGTTTACCATCGCCAATGGTATCATTACTGAGGTCTACTATCCCACCATCGACACGGCCAATACAAAGGATATACAGTTCCTTGTTACCGATGGGGTGTCGTTCTTTGAGGAGGAGAGGAGAGACACCACCTCACGGATAGAGTATATCGATGAAAACGCCCTTGCCTATCGGGTTACCACCACCTCCAAAAGTGGGAGATACAGGATCATAAAAAGCATCGTTACCGACTCATCGGGACAGGCCCTCATCATCAACACCACATTTGAACCACTTAAAGAGAACAGCCGTATTCTGAGACTCTTCCTCCTCTTCGCGCCTCACATAAAAAACAGGGGAAGCGGCAACAACGGGAAGGTGTGGAGGGTTGATGGAAGGAGTTATCTCCTAGCGTGGAGAGAGGATATCTGGACGGCCCTCACCGCCACCCTCCCATTAAAGAGGGCATCTGTCGGCTATGTCGGTTACTCCGACGGATGGCAGGACATATCTAAGCATTACGGGATGACCCATGACTTTGACTGCGCCGAGGAGGGGAACATAGCACTCAGCGCCGAGATAGATATATCAGGAAAGAAGAGCTTCACCCTCGTCCTCTCCTTCGGGAGTGGTGAGGGCGAGGTCATCCTCGAAGGCGAAAAGAGCTTGAAGCGCGGCTACAGGACAATTGAGAAACGGTATATTGACGGCTGGAAGAGGTACCACTCCAGACTCGAGGATCTGAGGGGAGAGAGTTTTGACAGTGGAAGGCTCTACCGGGTCAGCGCGATGATCCTGAAGGCCCACGAGGACAAGACCCATCGGGGCGCTGTTATTGCCTCCCCCTCAATCCCGTGGGGCGAGGCGGCTGGTGACGACGCGTCAGGGGGCTACCACCTGGTATGGCCCCGTGATCTCTGCAAGATAACCTCAGGCTTCCTGGCCATGGGCGACCTGAAGACACCGGGTAGGATCATCGACTACCTCCGGTGCACACAGGAGGCGGACGGTCACTGGCCCCAGAACTTCTGGCTTGACGGAAAACCCTACTGGGATGGGATACAGCTCGATGAGGTTGCCTTCCCCATACTACTCGCCTGGAGACTCAAGGATAGAGGGCGCCTCAGGCAGGATCTCTACCCGATGGTGAAGAGGGCTGCCACATTTCTTTTACAGGAGGGGCCCATAACGGAGCAGGAGAGGTGGGAGGAGAATGCAGGTTTTTCACCATCTACCCTTGCCGTCGAGATAGCGGCCCTTGTATGCGCCGCCCACTGGGCGAGGGAGAAGGGTGAGGAGAGGGAGTCGAAGTACCTCTTTGAGATCGCCGACTACTGGGCGGCCAGGGTAGAGGAGTGGACATTCACCGACTGTGGCTGTATCTTTCCAGACCACCCTGAACACTACCAGAGGATTGCTGCCTTCGCCCCGGAGGAGCTGGATGCGGGCGGACAGGTATGCCAGCTCTTTCTCCCTATCAAGAACCTGCCAGAGAAAGAGAGAGATTCCAGCAGATCGTGCGCCGTTGTCGATGGGGGATTCCTGGAGTTGGTGAGATACGGGGTGAGGGGCCATGACGACAGCCACGTTTTAAAGACTATCCCAGTGGTCGACAGGCTCCTCCGGGTAGAGACCCCCAACGGTCCCGCCTTTCACCGCTACAACAACGACGGGTACGGCGAAAAGGAGGACGGTTCACCATTCGACGGAACGGGAGTCGGCAGGGCGTGGCCCCTTCTGACAGGGGAACGGGGAATGTACGAGATCGCCGCAGGAGGCGATGGGGAGAGCTACATAAAGGCCATGGAGTCCTTTGCCAACGAGGGAGGTATGCTCCCCGAACAGGTGTGGGACACCGACGACATTCCCGACAGGGGACTCTTCAAAGGGAGGGGGACCGGCTCTGCAACCCCCCTCGTCTGGGCCCACTCCGAGTATATCAAACTCCTCCGCTCCCAACGGGACAGGCGGGGGTGCGATATGATCCCGGCAGTCTATGACCGCTATGTCGGGCACAAGACAACCTCCAACCTCACCGCCTGGAAGATCAACAAGCCGATCAAAAGGGTATCCGCTTCTCATGCCTTGCGAATTGTTTCCCACGAGGATGGACGACTCCTCTGGACGGCCGATGGGTGGCAAACGAAAAAAGCGGAGAGACTGCACCCTACGGGACTAGGTGTCTACTACTACGATTTTGGCGCCGATATCCTGAAGAGTGGAACGACCCTTACCTTCACCTTCCACTATGACAACGACAGGTGGGAGGGGAAGGATTACGATGTTGCTGTTGTGGATGGTGACTAGGCTCTGCGGTGAAGAGTCTCAATCCATTGAGGAGACGACTCGACGCGGATTTACAGGAGATAAAAGCTCAAAGCTTAAAGGCAGTTTCTTGTGGAGAAGATTAGCAGAATACTCTAACCGCAGATTTCACAGATTGTCGCCGATAAAAACAAGATTTCTTCTAAAGGTCTTTGAGAGCTTTGAACTGCGCTGATCGGTGTAAATCAGCGTCCCGAGAAGGCATGTATGGCACTGGATTGTATGACTTTTTAAACGATTGTTATTTCCTAACCTTGACAATTGTGTGATAAGAGATAGTAGAAAAAGTATAAAACAACCGAGGGACACCACCCTCCACCTTTTGATAGGCAGCTAAAGGAGGGCATTATGGATATGACAATCACCACTCCAAACTATAATAAGAGTCAAAAGAAAAAACCAGTACTGAAGGCGCTTATCTTTCTGGCCTTCATCGTAGCCGCCATTGCAATCTTCCGTTTCTCTCCAGCGAGGGAGCTGTTGAGTGTTGAGGCGCTCAAGGGGGTCATAGCTTCGGCGGGAATATGGGCGCCCATCGTCTTTATTGTCTTCTATTTCATCGGGGTCTGTCTCTTCATACCGGGGACCCTCCTGACTGCCACGGGGGCGGTCATCTTCGGCCCCTTCTACGGCTTCCTCTACAATGAGACGGGGGCCCTCATCGGCGCATCCCTCGCCTTCTTCATCGGAAGATACCTCGGCAGGGACTTTGCCGCCTCCCTTGTCGGTGACCGCCTGAAGAGGTACGACGACAAGATTGCGGAGAAGGGGTTCGCGACGGTCCTCTACATGCGGCTCGTCTTCTTTCCCTTTGTTCCCATGAACTTCGGCATGGGGCTCACGAAGGTTCGCTTCAAGGACTACTTCTTCGGCACCCTCTTCGGTATCCTGGCCGGTGGGTTCATCCTTACCTTCTTCTTCGCGACCCTCTCGGAGGTGATGATCAGCGGTGACTGGGGACAACTCGTAAGCTTCAAGGTCTTCTTCTCCGTCGCCCTTTTTGTCTCTTCATTTTTCATCCCCAGGATTGTCAGGAAGATTAAGGGGGAGGTGTAAGATGGAATCGTACGATATAGTTGTTATAGGCGCCGGTTCTGGCGGGTTGGTGGTGGCCAGCGGCGCGGCTCAACTAGGGGCTAAGGTTGCCCTCATCGAGAGGGAAAAGATGGGCGGCGAGTGTCTCAACACCGGTTGTGTGCCGAGCAAGACCCTCATCCATTCGGCGAGAGTCGTTGCTCTCATGAAACGTGCCGGTGAGTTCGGCCTCGACCCTGTCGATGTCACCTTCGATTACGGCAAGGTCATCGACCACGTCCACGAGGTCATCGGCCGCATCAGCAGGCACGATTCGGTGGAACGGTTTGAGGGACTAGGATGCGATGTTTTCCTCGGAGGTGCGAGGTTCGATTCTCCCCATGTGATTGCCGTCGGAGATAAGAGGATTCACGGCAAGCGGTTTGTCATCGCCACCGGGTCAGGCCCCCTCATTCCCCCCTTCCCCGGCCTCAAGGAGGTTGGCTGCCTCACCAACGTAAATGTCTTCGATAATCGGAAGCTCCCGGCATCGCTCATTGTCCTCGGATCGGGACCTATCGCCCTTGAGCTGGGCCAGGCATTTCACCGCTTCGGTTCAAAGGTGACAATCATCCAGCGCTCCTCCACCATCCTCTCGAAGGAGGATTTGGATATACGGGTAAAGATGGAGGAGATACTTACGAAGGAGGGGCTTGAGATTATCACCGGCACCGCTATTGAGCGCTTTGAAATGGTGGATGGCAAGAAGGTCATCCACTTTAAGAAAGATGGGAAGGATATGTCGGTCGGTGCGGAGGAGATCCTCTGCGCCCTGGGGAGGGTGCCCAATACGGGGAGTCTCAACCTTGAGGCCGCCGGTGTCGAGTACAACAAAAAGGGGATCATTGCCGACAACCGTCTACGCACCTCGCAGAGCCACATCTACGCCTGCGGCGACGTCATCGGCCACTACCTCTTCACCCACATGGCTGGTTATCAGGCTGGGATCATCCTGAGAAACGCCATCTTCCGCCTCCCGACAAAGGTGGACTACAGCGTCGTCCCGTGGGTGACCTTCACCGACCCGGAGGTGGCGAGGGTCGGCATGACCGAGGAGGAGGCTAGGACACAGGATGGCGATATCTCCGTCTATACCTTCCCCTTTGAGGACAACGACAGGGCCAACACGGAGGAGGAGCGAAACGGTTTTGCCAAGATCATCTGCGACAGGAAAGGGATGATTTTAGGGGCTCACATCATCGGTCCTCATTCGGGAGAGTACATCCACGAACTTGTCCTGGCGATGAAACACGATATCTCGATAAACTCCATCGTCAATACCATTCACGTCTATCCGACCCTTGCCGAGATTCTCAAGCAGGTGTCGTCTCAGCGGCTCAAAGGGAGCCTGACGCCCTTCAAGAAGAGGGTCATAAAGTTTCTCTTTGGTCTCCATGGGAAGTAGCAGGCTGCCAACATATGAAGGCAGGCCTACACTAAAGGAAGGAGTCTGGTAAAAGTCGCTCATGGTTATTATCCTGTTGCTCTTTGTCTTGTCGGTAGCTTTTTTCAACGGCGCGAATGATGTATCGAAGGGGGTTGCAACCCTCCACGGCAGCGGTCTTTGCAGCACCAGGAGTGCGCTCCGATGGGGGACACTCTGGACAGCCGTCGGGGGGTTGACGGCCATTCTTATAGCAACCGGCCTCCTCAAGGTCTTCAGTAACGGTATCCTCTCCGCTGACCTCCCATTGACCACCCACTTCTCTATCGCTGTCGCGGCAGGTATTTCAGGGTGGGTGTTCCTCGCCACGAGGATCGGGATGCCCGTTTCGACGACACACTCCATCGTCGGCGCCCTCTGCGGCCCCGTACTGCTGGCACTCGATCAGTCGAAGATACTGTGGGTTTCTCTCGGCCACAAGGTCCTTCTTCCCCTCCTCGTCAGTCCCGTCATCGCCCTCCTCCTCACATTCTTCATCTATCGTGGCGGCTACCGGCTCTTTGCTCGCCTCTCACGCTACTGTATCTGCCTGGAACGTAAAGGTGAACTCTGTTATGACCAGACGGTCGAAGGCGCCCTCGCCCTCTCCAACGAATCTGTAGACACGACGATAGATGTTGGTAGAATAGAACGGTGCGAAGAGAACCTCTCTACACCGATAAGGTCCAATGCTAATGATGTCGCCCACTGGATATCGAGCGCTCTAATCTCCTTTGCGAGGGGATTAAACGACACCCCGAAGATTGTGGCTATCATGTTCGTATCAACGGCCTTCGTAGCGAGAGATGTCACCATCATCACCCTTCTCGCCGTTTGTGCCATGGGGCTCGGGGGCTATCTGAAAGGATTAAGGGTGACGGAGACGCTCTCTGAAAGGGTGACCGACATGGATAGAAACGACAGCGTCATAGCAAACCTTGTGACCGCCCTCCTCGTCGTCTTCGCCTCGAAGTTCGGTGTCCCCGTCTCTACCACCCATGTGAGCAGCAGTTCTATCATAGGGATCGGTCTTAGACGTGATGGAGGGGGAATAAACAGGAGAGTGGTGTATGAGATGCTGTTGGCATGGGTTGTTACCATGCCCGCAGCGGGAATCATCTCGGGGGTTGTCTATCTGTGCTTGACCTGGGTTGTCTGATGGAGGAGTTTTTTACGTGGAAAAGGTGCGAATATTGAAACGATTTTTCAGGATGTCAACACAAACAATGTGTGGCTTATCAGGATGAATAACGCAAAAGCGTATTGCGTCGTGTCCTAACAATAGATAATCAATAGAAGGAGGAGTTACACAATATGTCAATGCCACAGGTTAATATACCGCAGGTTCCGCTTATCGATCTGACAACCCTCTGGTTTCAGGTGTCGGGGACGCTCTGCAATCTGGAGTGCGAACACTGCTTCATCGGGTGCGGCCCGAAGGTCACAAACCACAATATGATGTCGAGAGATATGGTGAGAGGTTATCTCGAAGAGGCGAAGGGGTACGGGGTGGGGGAGTTCTACCTTACCGGCGGCGAGCCGTTCCTGAATAAGGAGCTGCCCGGCATCATCGAGGATATCCTTGCACTCGGCGATGTTACGGTCCTGACGAACGCGACCCTCATTACGTCTGATATCGCATCGATGTTTCAGGAGCTAAGCAATAAATCGGCCCACACCCTCCTCTTCCGGGTGAGTATCGAAAGTTACGCTGAAGAGGAGAACGACACGGTCCGGGGGAAGGGCTCCCTTCAAAGGGCAACAAGGGGGATAAAGAACCTCATTGCCGCCGGGTTCAATCCGATCATCACTACGACAAAGCTGGGAGAGGCGAATCAGGGTAAGACTTCTGAAGCCGGATTCAGGTCGTGGCTCAAGGGGCTCGGCGCGGCAGAACCAGAGATAAAGGCCCTCCCCACCCTCTACCTCGGACGGGCCGAGGAGAGTATTCGCCCCTACAGCGACGATGAGCGGGTGACGGAGAACTGCTTCAAGGAGTTCCCGATGGCCAACCTCATGTGCTCCTACTGCCGGATGGTTACCACCGAGGGGGTATACGTCTGCCCCATACTCATTGACGACCCGAAGGCGAGGCTGGGAAACACCCTGGAAGAGAGCCGTATCGCCTACGTGATGGAGTCGCCGGCCTGCTACACCTGCCGTACCGCCGGTCTCTGCTGCTCCAATACCCCCCCTGTGCAACAGGAGGGCAGCCCTGATGTGCCGGCGACTGATGCTGACGAAACCGGTGATATAACGCGGGACGATGTGGCCTCCTACTACGGGAATGCCGCCGAGACGCCCCAGCCAGCCCTCTGCTGCCCCACCATCTACGAGCGTGTCGAGACCGGACATATCCCGAAGGAGGCCCTTGAGATATCCTACGGCTGCGGCAGTCCCGTTTCGCAGGCGAAGATTCAAGCGGGGGCGACGATGGTCGATCTGGGTTCGGGCGGCGGCATAGATTGTTTTATCGCTGCAAAACTGACAGGGCCGTCGGGAAGGGTCATCGGCATCGACATGACCGACGAGATGCTCGGTAAGGCTCAGGAAAACAGGGTGAAGGTCGTGGAGAACCTCGGCTACGACAACGTCGAGTTTCGGAAGGGTGTCCTCGAAGAGATCCCTGTCGATAGTGAAGCCGTTGACCTGGTAACCTCCAACTGTGTGATCAACCTCTCCGTCGACAAGGGGGCAGTCTTCCGGGAGATATACAGGGTGCTGAAGGACGGCGGACGCTTTGTCATCTCCGACATCGTATCGGACAGGGCCGTCCCCGTCGCCATGCAACGGGATAAAGAACTCTGGGGCGAGTGCATCTCCGGGGCGCTCACCGTCGAGGAGTTTATCCGCTACGCGGCGGAGGCGGGCTTCTACGGGACAACCCTCCTCTCGACGACCCTCTACCGGGAGGTGGAGGGAATACGTTTCGACTCCATAACCTTTCTGGGCCACAAGTTCGTCAAGGGGGAAACGTGCCTCTACAGGGGGCACCGGGCCGTTTATAACGGGCCCTTCAGCTCCGTCACCGATGACGAGGAGCATACCTTCCCCAGAGGGGTGGCGGTTGAGGTATGCACCGACACGGCGGCCAAGCTCGCTAAACCGCCCTACGATGCGATCTTCACCGTAACCGATCCGGCAGGCACACCGCCAGAAAAAGCAGACAGAGATGGGGACGATGACTGTTCTCCCGGCTGCTGCTGAGGGGGAGGTTGTGACGAATCGACGGTTGCGAATGGGCGAGGTGGTCTGATATGGGCCTCATGGACTTTACGCGCCCCCGTCGCTTCACAACCCGTCTTACCCCTCTGATCCCACCGGCGCTGGCCCTCTCTATCCTCCTCCGTTCGGCTGCCACCCTTTACGGTGGTGAGGAGGGGTGGGATGAACAGCACAGTAGGTGGCTCCTCGCCCTCACCTATCCCGCCTCAGAAGAGAACCCCGATGATTTCGGAAAGGAGACGGCGGAAGCGGACAGAATACTTCTCGAAAGGTTCAAGCCGAGGGTAATCGTCTCCCCGAAGGGGTTGTTGCCCGTTGATTTCTACAACTTCTATCTCCCCAGGACGGTTGTGAGGGATGAGAGCCGGAAGGGAGTGGTCGTCAGGGAAGCGCCGTCGAGGGAGTGTCTGAAGCGGATCGAGCGGGAGAGGGCACGAAACCGCTCCCCATCATCGTCCTCAAGTACACCTTCCCCTTCCCCTTCAGCGGTCTCCCGGCACGTTTGGGCCTTGTGCGGGAGAGCCTCATGCGGGTGATCTCCGACCCGGTGCAGTTTCACGAACTCGATATACACGGCGCGGTCCAGATTATCCTCGATGAGCATGGGAGGCCCATCCTCCTCCTCCTCGCCCAGCACAACCACTTCAGATCCTATCTCATAGGTAAAGACGTCCAGTGGCCCGAGGACAACCACATTCCGGTCTGTTTTGCCGAGCGTTCAAATGAACCGTACCCGTGCCACGACGACGCTGGGCCGCGCTACTACCGGACAGTGGGGAACCCGAAGGATTTCGGCTATGTCATCGACGGAAAATCGTCGGCCCTGACCTCAGGAGAGGACATGGTCTACGGCCCGAAGGTCGGTGGGCGAGAGGTTCCCTACCGCCTCAAGTTCCTTCCCGACAGGGACCCTCTCTACGTGAGCTGGATACCGCTGGGCGACAGGAAGAAGGTTCTCACCTTCAATACCTTCTACCGGAACGGCCCGCCGGGGATCGACCTGAATACCTCTCCCGAACTCAAGGAGTATGGAGAGATCATGCAGTTCTGGTACCTGAGAAACGACAACCACGAGGATGCGGCCCTCATGAGGGACTCCTTCCGAAGCTTTAGCGATGTTGACTTCGAAAAGGTACTCACCCATAACGGAGCGCGACTCTACCGCGACCTGGTGGAGATGGGATATATTGAGTAGCTCACTTGAACCGGCAATGAAATAGATTACATTGTCATTCCGTACTTGATAGGTTGGAACACAGTTCTTTCCATGCTCTTCTTGCTGCAAAAACCATATTCTCACACAAAGCCGCCAAGACGCTAGGGAAAGCAGACTGAGATGAGAAAGAAAGGTGCTTTGTGGCTTTAGAAAACTTTGTGACCTCTGTGTGATGCCCATTGTATGGACTTTGGTGAAACGGACTACTGGAAGCGGCCTGCAACCACTTCATTAATGACATCGACACCCTTTTCTGATACCGTCTGAACACTATATCCATTCAGTAACCGATTGCATATAAGGAGTGATGCCTTATGGAGAGTACCCGCCTTTATTTGATACGCCACGGCCAGGTGGTCAACCACCACGAGTACCGCTATGTTGGCCACACCGATGTGGACATTACCGACCTCGGCGTGCAGCAGATGGAGAATATTGCCGATTTCCTTTCCGGCACACATATAAGCGCCGTCTACTCAAGTGATTTGAAGAGGTCAGTGAGGGGCGGTGATATGATCGGAGAGCGGCTCGGTCTCAAGGCGGTTCAGTTTCATGAGTTGAGGGAACTCTATCTCGGAAGGTGGGAGGGGCTGACGAGGGCAGAGGGGGTTGAGCGGTACCCGGAGGAGGCTGATCTACAGTTCAGGGACCTGGCGACGACGAGGGTTAAGGGAGGAGAGAACCTCATCGACCTCCGGGGCCGGGTTTTACCTGCCCTGAAGACCATCCTTGCTGAGCATCACGGCAGGGAGATATGCATTGTCGCCCACGGCGGGGTGAACAGGGTGATCCTGTGCGACGCAATGGGGCTGCCGCTGGAAAACTTCTTCCGCATCGAACAGGACTACGGCTGCCTCAATGTGATCGAATACTTCCACGATGACGTACAGGTGGTGAAGCTTCTCAACGGGGGACCGAACCAGGAGTTGAGGGTATCGAAGATCTATTAGGGAACCTCACAGAACCCGGGCAGCACAAGTGCAGCAATACTTGTTTCACACAGAGTTCACAAAGCACACCAGGGAAAGCTACAGTGAATAGAAGAAAAAAGTTAAAAGTTATTCTCTCCTTTCCAACTCTGTGATCTCTGCGGATTTGCGAGAGATAAGGGGGGCTCAGAACAGACCTCTCTTTAAAGTATTAACCCGGCAATTATATAAGCCTCACTCATGCGGCGTAGGCTATTTTTTTATGTTTAAAATACTTTCTCACTCTTCCCGGTTTTCTCTGCAACATCCGCATGTGTGAACGGATCTTCTTGCTCAGTTCTTTCTCATCTTTTGCCGGCACACTGGAGTGAACTCCAGCTTTCAGGTCACAGTTCAAATACTCATCAGGATTCAATTCCGGTGAGT
>JBHHTR010000050.1:0-12831 GCA_046753505.1 Thermodesulfobacteriota bacterium | reverse complement strand
TATCAAACCACCGGTAAGACGACAACGACGCCTCCGGCAACCGACTACTCAATTGCCCCGTCGGGCTGGACGGAGTTGACTATGTGCAATGTGGCCTCCACAAATGTATATCAGACGGCGGACACGCTCGGATGCACCACGACAAACATTCCCTTTGCCGATACGGTTGGGAAGAGGGTCTGGTACTACATCGTTGCTGTTGACGACAACACGAACACCGATATCCAACCGGAGCCGTCCACCGGTATCTACACCTACGACCACGAATCGAAGTTCGGTATTGACCTGACCGTGCTACGCTCAGGTCCAGGCGGTGAGGATGTTACCGTGGAGGTGGCCCTTACCGACGAGAACGGTATCAGCGTATCTGGCGCCGCAATTACGGTGAGTATACTAGATGCTGGGGGAGGCGCTACTGAAAGTGGCACTCTGACGGAGGATCCGGCGATAGCAGGCGCCTACACCTATACGGCTACGCCGGCCCTCTTCCACGACCTGACGATAGATGTGAAGATAGGCGTCTCCAGCGACACCTTTACTGCGGCTAAGTGTGGCACGACGGGCATCGATAAGGTAACAACGAGTACTCCGGTAACATGTAATTAAAGGGCGTGGCAGGTAGCGCCGCACTGTGAGGAGGTATTTCTATGACCATGATAATTAATGAGATAAGTGAGAAGATGAGAGAAATGCGCTCCTGTTTTACGCGACCCCTTCGTAGTGAGGGAGGCTTTGCCCTTGTCGCCGCCCTTCTGGTTATGGGCGCCCTTGCCGTCATTGGCGCGGTCATCGTCGTCACATCTACGACGGATATGAAGATTGCCCGCAACGTAACGAGGTCGTCCCAGGCATTTACCGTGGCAGAGGGGGGACTCAGTGCTGCCATAAATAATATAAGGAATAATCTGACCTGGGGGCCCGATATGGATGAAGATGGCGCTGTTGATGCCACATGGGCCGCACAGAGTACCGGAACCTTTAATATGGGGAGTACGACGGGAAGCTACACGGTGGCCATATACGACAGCGTCGGCTCCTTCGGGAGGCTGAATAACGAAGACCCCATCGACCGTCCTGCGAGCCAAAAGTATGCGACACTCACAGCCAGTGACATGCTCCTTGAGGTGACAGGCACGGTGAACGGTATCTCACGAACGGTAAGTCTCATACTCCGTCCGGCTCAGTCGGCTTTTAACTACGCCAGCTACAGCGACGGGACAATGAATGGACAGGGTACAGGGGCAGACCCAGGCACCGTGATTGGTAAGATATACGGGAAAGATGTCATTGGTTTCCAGGGCAACTACGATGTCAGTGAGGCTGATGCCCAGTCTATGACACAGATTACGCCCAACTGTAGCAGTGGCGCCTTCAAGACTTGTGATGACAGCGCGGAGGAGATCACTCCGCCGGTCCTCGACTTCGCCTACTACCAGGACCAGAGCAACTTTTCCAACCAGGAGGTCTTCATCATGACCCCGACCGTTGGCGCCTCAGCGGGGTGCGGGGCGAACTGCACCCAGTGGTCCTTCAACTATGATATAACCAAGCCGGGAGATGGTTCTAACTATACGTTGTCGGCCACGGTCCAGGCGTTGCAGGTAGGGGCAGACTACAACCATACCGTCTCGTGGTGTACCGACCCGGCCTGGGTAGGAGCGGGCAACTGTCCTGAAGACGGGAATCCGCCCAAGACCTTTACCTTTACCTCAAGCAAGGCGGAGACTGCCAAGCCCTTTATGGACGCCTTCCAGTTCAACGCCTATACCGCCCCGAATGGAGGTCTGGGATACTCGAGCAGCATTGTCAATGTCTTCGATGCGACAAACCACCTCGAATTCCTGGGGCCATCCAACCCGGCTGATTCTGTGACGGTAACCGCCTCCATCCTCGTCGGCACTGCGTCGAGCAACAATACACCGTCGGGGAAGATAGACATCGAGGGGGGAGCCGGAACGCTGAAGTTCGAACCAGCAAACGGACTCGGTATCGTCGCGGAGAAGGTAAAATTCGTGGCGAAGTACAGTCCTCTTAATGTACAGGTCGGTACCGCCACGGATGGGGTAGCTATCATCGCCACCTCGGAGTTCAAGGTGAAGGGGAAGAACGCCAACACCGTCGATTTCTCGATGAACGGCTCCGTCGTGGTGGGCGATGGCTCCGGTACCGGGAAATTTGATCTCAAGGGTGCTGCCGATGCAAACTTCACCTACACCCCTATCAAGAACCTCCCCCAGGGGTGGCTTAATGATGGGACTATAGATGTATCAAAGCAGAGCGGGGCGTGGAGAGAGTGGAGAGAGCTGTAGAGGCTCGCTCTATTTACGGTGGAGCGCCGTAACAGAAGTGTGCAGCAAAGAGAATAGTACAGGGGGAGGGATAGGCCTTGAGTGAGGCCGAGCACTCCCCCTTTTTTTCGTTTCAGAGGCACCTGAATAGCCGTCATGCCCGGAATTGCACGGCTGATCATCACTCGATGCTGCGGCTGACGTTTCTATAACGTCCGGTTCTTCCATAGTCGAATGCTTCAGCCTTCGCAAGAGCAGATGAAACCTCAAAGGTTTGGCCAGCACTCCGTAGAACTTTTCCGCCTCTCCGTGATCACTACTTAGTCAAGAATGTACTTGGCTGCACATGAAACCCACTTTTATATAAACCTTATGCTAATTACAGGTCAATTAATATAAATTAAAAAAAAGCTTGACAATTTATTGCATTTGTCATAGTATTTCGCTAAAACGGTGCTTAGGCACGGGGAGGTTTATGACACGGCAGAGTAAGAGTAACAACCATCTCAAGAAGGTAAGAGAGAGTATGCTGTTGAGCAAGTCGGAGCTTGCCCGGAAGGCAGGGGTCTCTCCGCTCACCATAGACCGTATTGAGAAGGGGTACAATTGCCGCATGGATACCAAACGAAAAATCATCGAGGCCCTTGGGCTTAAGATTACGGAAAAAGACAAGGTCTTTGGAGACAAGTGACCTGTGTCACCGAAGAACTTGACAACTTTTCATACGATATTCTGGATGAGGAGAGTGCATGTAAAATGGCTTGCCTGTCAATAAAATGATTTCGATGGACTCCATAAATAGTGTAAACAGAGGAATTGTGCTCCCTGGAGAGGCTGAGGCTTATGGGACTTTTTAAACAGAAAGAACTCCTGGGGTTGGACCTTGGTTCCAACTCTATCAAGCTTGTTCAACTCCATAGCGGTAAGCAGGGGTGGCAACTGGTTAAACTTGGTATTGCCTATCTCCCCCCCGAGGCCATTGTTGATGGTTCTATCATAGACTCCATGACGGTTGCCGACACGATCAGGGGGCTTGTAAAGAGCCACGGCGGCTCGGTTAAGTCTGTGGCGTCGGCGCTCACGGGTCACTCTGTTATCATCAAGAAGGTCTCTATGCCTGTAATGTCTGAGGAGGATCTTGCCGAGAGCATCCAGTGGGAGGCAGAGCAGTATATACCGTTCCCGGTGGCAGATGTTAATATAGATTTTCAGATACTTGGTGTGGAGACTGAGACAAGCGGTCAGATGGATGTAATGCTTGTTGCGGTCAAGAAGGATGTAATTAACGACTATGTCAATGTCATTAAGGATGCCGGTCTGGAGCCGGCGGTTGTTGATGTGGACTCCTTTGCCCTTGAGAACCTGTTGGAGGTGAACTACAGCTTGGACCCGAATGAGAATGTTGCCATCGTAAATATCGGAGCAAGCATTACTGTCTTGAGTATTCTTGTCGGCGGTGTAACAGTCTTCACGCGGGCCATTCCGATGGGTGGCAATCAGTTTGCCGAGGAGATACAGAAGGAGCTGAATATCAGCTTCAAGGATGCCGAGTCGGTGAAGCTTGGTCAGACTGTAGAAGGTGTTGATGCGGCGTCGGTGGAGCCCCTGATGGCGAAGCTGGCCGATAAACTTGCCGTTGAGATCAAGAGGTCTGTAGAGTTCTTTCTTGGCGGAAGCTCCGGGCTCTACGTGAGCAGGATATTCCTCAGCGGCGGAGCATCAAGGTCGAAGGGCCTTCCCTCGACTATTGAGGAGCTAAGCGCGATACCGGTGGAGGTCATTAACCCATTCCAGAATATAACCTGTAACGAAAAGAACTTTGACTCCAGCTACCTCACTGAAATGGCCCCCGCCTTTGCGGTAGGGCTTGGCCTCGCAATGAGGCAAGTAGGCGACCGATGATAAAGATTAACCTCCTCCCTGTAAGGGCTGCCAGAAAGAAAGAGGCCATACGACAGCAGATGTCTGTTGCAGGGCTCACTGTCGTGCTCCTCCTTATTATCCTTGGCGGTGTTCACTGGAACACGGTGAGCAGGCTGTCGGCAATTAATGCGGACATCAGCAGGAGCGAAGACGAATTCAGACGCCTGAAGAAAAAGGTGGGAGAGTTGTCCAGGCTCAAGGAGCAGAAGAAGCTCGTTATAGAGAAGCTCAAGGTGGTTAATGAGCTTGAGAATAAGAGGACAGGTCCCGTTAAGCTCTTTCAATACGTTAGTGAGGCGATGCCGAAACAAGTATGGATTAAAAAGTTGCGGGAGACGGCGAAGGTTACAACACTTAAAGGTTATGCGGCCTCTGAAGAGGTGGTTGCAGATTTCATGAGAAGGCTGGAGAAATTTCCCGAGCTGGGTAAGGTGAAGTTGGATATTGTCAAGAAGGGTAAGAAGGGACACATGGAACTCTACTCCTTTACCATAAGACTCGTTAAGGGGTAGGGGAGCTCTTATTTATTCAGACCTTCCGCAGTGCGTGAAGGTTTCTCAGGAAAGAAGATTATAAATGGATATCGATCAGAAACTTAATGTAATAGCCAGAATGCCCCTCTCCAGGAAGGTTCTTCTCCTGGCGGCTATACATATCGTTATTATTGTTCTCTTCTACCTCTTTCTATTCAGTCCCGCTAACGCTGAGATTGCAATGCAGAAAAACACCCTTGCCGGAATCATGCGCAATGTTACACGTACAAGGGTGATTGCTGCTGATATACCCAAGTTCAGGAAGGAGAAGGAGGAGTTGGACGCCCGCCTCACAAAGGCCCTCACACGGCTTCCTAACGAGAGGGAGATACCGGACCTTATAGATAGCATCTCGAAGGCAGGGAGGGAGTCTGGACTCGATATCTTGGTCTTTCAACCGTCAGGTGAAAGGTCTAAAGGTTTTTATGCCGAAGTTCCGATAAAAATGCAGGTAACATCCGAATTTAAGAGCTTCTATACCTTCTGTAAAAAGGTTGGCGAATTGCCGAGGATTGTAAATATCGAGAATCTGAATATTTCGTCGAAGGAGGATAGGGGTGGCACAGTGCTGCTCTCGGCAAGTTTTATGGCGACAACTTTCAGGTTTGTTCCTGATGGACAGATCAAAAAGAAGGGTAAGAAGAAGAGGCGATGAAGCGTACTTTAGCAATGATCATGCTCGTTTTGTCCGTGCCTTTTTTCTTGACGGCATGTAAGGGTGATGAGCCCCGGCAACCGGCGGCGGTAGTGAAGAAACGACCGCCTCGGCGAGCGAAAGCGCCTGTCATAAAAACAAAGACCAAGGCTGAGACGGCGCCACTGCCCATCGGGAGCATCGAGAGAAACCCATTCAAGCCATTTACGGCTAGATCAGGCGGTCCTGTAGTGGAGCAGCCCAAGACGCCGCTCCAGAGGTATCAGGTAGGCCAATTTAAACTTGTTGCGGTAATATGGGGGATTGATCCTCCTGTGGGTATGGTGGAGACTCCTGATGGAAAAGGTTACGTTGTGAGGCAGGGCGACCTGATCGGGGATCGCAACGGGAGGGTAGCACGGATAAAGAGGGACAGGGTAGTGGTTGTGGAGAAGTATAAAGAACTGTCCGGAAAGCTTGTAACAAAAAAAATGGAGATTAAACTACCGTCATCTAAAGAGAGGGGTGAGGCGCAATGAGTATTGTAAGATATCTTAATAACAGGGGAGGGGAGTTGCGTGCCTCCTCTATGCTCAAAACACTCTATATTCTGTTGGTTGTGGCGCTGCTGGCCGGATGCGGCTCGCAACGGGTTGCACGGCAGGATACACTCCAGGATGACGTTGGGACTGTCGGAGATGTAATTTCGATAAAGTCTATCGGGGTTGTCGGTGCGGGTAGCTCCATTCTGATTGATGCGTCAGGGAAGGTCAAGTATACGGCGTTCAGGCTTACAGACCCTCCGCGCCTGCTGATTGATATGCCGGGCGTCTCCCTTGAAAAGGTCGATAAGCCGATTGTTGTGGAGAACGATTATATTACGGAGATTGCCACATCCAGCTATGGTGAAGGCGAGAGAAAGATCGGCAGGATTGAGGTGGGGCTGAATGACGGGATCGAGCACGATATTAAGGTTGGCGATGACTCTCTTATGGTGGTCCTGAGGAAGAATATCTACATTTCAGGATTTGCAGAGCCTGAGGAGCTGGCTGTTGATGTTGAAGAGCAGTTGGATGACTATTCTGATGTTGGTGTCGAGGTGGTGGATGTTGCAGCTGTCGCAGATGAAGCCACTGTTGACCTGATAGATGAGGCCTTAGAGAGTGAGGAGGAGCCTGTGGTTGTGGCTCTAGACGTGGAGAGCGCTTCAGACATGTCGGAACCTGGCGACCGAATAACTGGTATAGAGACTTCCACCAGTGGTGGCAATCTGGTTTTAAGTATAGTGGAGAATGGGTTGCCGGGCAGTTACAACGCTTTTGGTCTCGATTCGCCTGCCAGGCTTGTTATCGATATATGGGGGGTTAAGAACATCCTGAGTGACAGGTCTATTGCTGTTGATGACACATTAGTAAAGAGGATACGTGTTGGAGACCACCCCGATAAGAGCAGGATTGTTATTGACCTCTCCAGCGACACCGTGCCTCCTCATGGAATAGAGAAGGTGGGTAATGCCCTCGTGGTGAGTTTCGGCGTAGCAAGTGATGCCGTGTTAGCGGAGGTTCCCGTTGATGACGTAGCGGCTGCTGCCATATCTTATGATGATATTGCACCCGTTGAGATTGCGCCTGAAACGGCGCCTGAAATATCGGCAGTGGAAGCATACACCCCTCCGGTTCAGGTTGCCGTGGCGGAAGTTGTGCCGGAGCCTGAGAGCCCTGCAATTCAGGTGGAGTCTGTCGATTTTAGCAAGGTTGAAGGGAAGGCCCGCCTCAGGATTGTGACCTCAGAATCGGTGCATTGCAAGGTTTCCAAGTCATCAGATGGTACAGTCGTAGCTTTTGACCTGGAGGATGCGGCGATATCGAGTGACCTGTCAAGGATACTTGACGCATCTGATCTGAAGACTACGGTTCAGACAGTCAGTTCATTTCAGGCGTCCGAGGGGCCGGACAGTGTTGTCAGGGTTCTGGTCAAGCTGAACGAACCGTCACTCTACGGCCTTAATCAGGTTGGCAATGCTATCTATGTTGATTTCCCTCTGCCGACGGTTAAGAAGGCACAGGTTGCCGAAAGTAAATTAGGGCCGAAAATCGAAAAGAATGGAGTCCAAGGCGCCTTTAATGGTCGCAAGATATCCCTTGACCTTACCGATGCCGATATTACCAATGTCTTGAGACTCATTGCCGAGGTGAGCAACCTCAATATCATCTCAGGCGACGATGTGAGGGGGAAGATATCGCTCCGTCTCATCGATGTTCCCTGGGACCAGGCCTTTGACATTATTCTCAGGACAAAGGGGCTTGGTAAGGTGGAGGAGGGGAATGTTGTCATGGTTGCCCCCCTTCAAAAGATCAAGCGGGAGGAGACCGAACGCCTTGCCTCACGAAAGTCCAAGAAGAAGCTTGAGGAACTCGATATTAGGTTGATTCCAGTTAATTACGCAAAGGCAAGTGAACTGGAAGAGCATGTAAAAAACATTCTCAGCGACAGGGGGAGTGTAAGCACAGAGAAGAGGACAAACACCCTGATCGTAAGGGATGTAAAGGCTTCCATTTTGGAGTCCGTTCAGTTGGTTCAGGAACTTGACCTCCCGACACCGCAGGTTCTCATCGAGACAAGGATCGTTGAGGCTACCAACTCGTTTACCAGGGATCTCGGAATCCAGTGGGGCGTCGATTATGGAACCGGCGGGAATACGCATACAAATACCTTCGGCTCCACGGATCAATTTGGTCAGTGGGCTGTTGACCCCAAACAGCAGACCGGCATCCTGAAAAGTGGTGGTGCCAGTAATGTGGAGAAGAAAAGCTTAACTGCCACTACAGGTGCTAGCAACTATGCGGTGAACCTCCCTGCCGCAAACGCCTTGGGTGGTCTTGGATTTATTCTGGGCAAACTCGGCACCAACCCTCTCATCCTTGACCTCCGCCTCACTGCCGGGGAGACCGCCGGTCTGACGAAGGTTATATCGAGACCACGTATCACCACGCTGGACAACACAGAGGCAAAGATAGAGCAGGGAGAGTCGATCCCCTTTGAGACCACCTCGGCAACGGGGACAGCCACCGAATTTATTGATGCGAACCTGAGCCTCACGGTTACTCCTCATATCACCCCGGACGGGAGTGTCCTCATGAAGATAAAGGCTAGCAGGAACTCCATTGGCTCTTTCAGGAGCGCTTCCGGGGCGCCGAGCATTAACAAGAAGGAGGCGTCCACGGAGGTTCTCGTGAGAGATGGTGAGACGACGGTAATTGGCGGGATTGTTGTTTCAGACAACGCTGATACCGGTAAGGGGATACCATTCCTGAAAAACATACCCGTTCTCGGCTGGCTCTTTAAGAGCAAGTCTCTCTCTGACAGCCAGACGGAGCTGCTTATCTTCATCACACCGACGATACTTAAAGACACGCACGAGAGTGAATGAAGTTGAGTGAAGTGTAAAACATGCACCCTTCGGGGTGCTTTTTTTTTGGAGGTACTATGCTGCGCTATCTTACATCGGGTGAATCTCACGGACAGTCCCTTACGGCAATAGTTGAGGGGGTTCCCTCCTGCCTCAAGGTTACGGAAGGGTATATAAGCGATGAACTGAAACGGAGGCAGGGTGGTTATGGACGGGGTGGCCGCATGAAGATCGAGCGGGATGCCGTTAAGATCACCGCCGGCGTCAGGGGTGGTTCTACCCTTGGTTCGCCCATAGCGCTCTCAATAGAAAACAGGGATTGGAAAAACTGGGAGAAGACGATGGCGGTTAATCAAAAACCGCCTGTCGATTCTGCCCGAAGGGTAACAAGGCCGAGGCCGGGACATGCGGACCTTACCGGCGCCATGAAGTATGACCATGACGATGTAAGGAATATCCTGGAGCGTTCGAGTGCTAGGGAGACTGCGGCGAGAGTCGCTGTCGGTGCTCTCTGCAAGCGTCTCCTTGGAGAGTTTGGAATAGAGGTTGTTAGCTGGGTCGAGGAGATCGGCGGGTGCTCTATACCGGAAGGCAGCATCAAGCGGGAGAGGCCGAAGGATGTAGCGGCCCTCTTTAAAAGGGCGGAACGCTCCGACGTTCGGTGTCCAGACCCCGACATAGGCGACGCCATGAAACGGAGGATTGACGAGGCAAAGCTTGCTGGTGACACCCTTGGAGGAATATTCAAGGTGGTGGCAACGGGTGTTCCCCCAGGACTGGGGAGTCATGTTCACTGGGACAGAAAGCTCGACGGCAGGGTCGGCGCCGCTATGATGAGTATCCAGGCGATCAAGGGGGTTGAGGTCGGCGTTGGTTTCGATGCCTCAGCATCACCAGGGTCACAGGTTCATGATGAGATACTCTATAGAGCTGCCAAGGTGGATGAAGCGTCAGGCAAGAGGAATGCAGGCCACTTCTGGCCCCTCGATTTCGGATACTATAGAAAGAGCAACAATGCCGGAGGTATAGAGGGGGGAATGAGTAACGGCGAGACCATTGTAGTGAGGGCGGTCATGAAACCGATTCCAACTCTCTACAAACCGCTTAAGTCAGTTGACATGGAGAGTAAGAGGCCCTTTAAAGCCAGTATTGAACGTTCCGACATCTGCGCCGTTCCTGCGGCTGCGGTAATTGGTGAAGCGGTCATTGCCTTTGAAATGGCCCGGGCCTTCCTGGAGAAGTTTGGCGGCGACTCTATTAGTGAGATTAAGAGAAATTACAGAGGGTACCTGAAATACCTTATTAAACGCTTCTCATCATAAGATAGACGGATAGATTGCCTGAAAGCCCCTTCCATGAAAAAACAGATCAACTATGAATAATATAATCCTTACAGGTTTTATGGGCAGTGGAAAAAGTTCTGTAGGGAGAGCCCTCGCCCGTGAGATGGGTGTTGATTTAGTTGATACCGATGAAGTGATCGTTTCAAGGGCCGGGATTCCCATCCACGAGATCTTCGATCGTCATGGCGAGGAGCGGTTCCGGGAGATCGAGTCAGAGGTCATAGAGGAGGCTGCTTCAAGAGATAATGTTGTCATAGCGACGGGAGGAGGCGCGCTTCTCAGCGACGTGAACCTCAGCAATCTCCGGGAGAGCGGCGTCATTGTCTACCTTGCCGCCTCGGTTGAGGAGATAAAGAAGAGAGTGGGTTCAGGACGGGGGAGACCCGTACTCTCCGGTGGGAGTGAGAAAAAGAGTATCGCAAAACTCCTTGAGCAACGTAAGCCCTTCTATGAAAAGGCCGATGTGGTTGTGGAGACAACTGGGAGGAGCATTAAGAATATTGTTATGGAGATCAGAGAGCGCATAGAGAGTGACGTAAGAGAGAGCCACGAGGTGACCGTTCAACTGGGGGAGAGGAGTTACCCTATCTTCATCGGTCGAGGCGAACTGAGCGGTGTTGGCGAACGGATGAAGGAGGCGGGCCTTAAGGGAAAGGCCGCAGTGGTAACAAATCCGTTAGTTGGCGGGCTCTACGGCGCAACCATAATGGAGAGCCTTGTGACAGCAGGCTATGAGCCGCTTCTGATCGAGATACCGGACGGCGAGGAG
The DNA here is from genome assembly GCA_046753505.1 of Thermodesulfobacteriota bacterium. GTDB lineage: Bacteria > Desulfobacterota > GWC2-55-46 > S146-70 > JAUXIU01 > JBHHTR01. The sequence continues at coordinate 1,932 of JBHHTR010000050.1, read as the reverse complement.
TATAAGACGCTGACAGTTGCGTCAACCATCTACGACCAGTTGGTTGCCAACCGTTTTGAGCGGGGCTCTATCGTTGTCGCCCTCGGCGGCGGAGTTATCGGCGATATTGCCGGATTTGTCGCGGCCACTTTTCTCAGAGGGCTCCCCTATGTTCAGGTGCCCACTACTCTCCTTGCCCAGGTCGATAGCTCTGTAGGCGGCAAGACCGCCGTCAACCACCCGGAGGGGAAGAACCTCATAGGCGCCTTCTACCAGCCGACTCTGGTTGTCATAGATCCGGCTCTCCTGGAGAGCCTCGACATGCGCGATATACGGGCTGGTATGGCAGAGGTAATCAAGTACGGGATCATACAGGACGAGACCTTCTTTTCATTCCTCGAGGAACATTGTGAGGAGGTGGCTGCCCTTGGGGATGCTCTCCTCCACGCCATCAGGCGCTCCTGTGAGATAAAGGCCAACGTGGTCAGCGCCGATGAGAGGGAGGGGGGTATCAGGGCCATATTGAACTTCGGCCATACCATCGGACACGCGATTGAGGCGGTCTCCGGTTACGGCGAGTACCGTCACGGTGAGGCGGTCTCTATCGGGACGGTTTTTGCGGCAGAGCTCTCCCTTAAAATGGGACTATGTGGCAAAAAGACGTGTGAGAGGATTAAGGCCCTCCTGTCGAAGGCCGCTCTTCCCGTTACGCTCCCCTCTATTCCAATGGATACCCTTATAAAGAGCATGGAGCTGGACAAGAAGGTTCTTAATAAGAGGATTCGTTTTGTCCTTGTTGAAAAGATAGGAAGAGTCGTCGTCAGGGAGCTTGAGAAAGAGGCGCTGGAAGAATAATCCAGCGTTATTCAGGAATGTTATTGCCTGCCAGCTTGGTCATCGTTTCTGCTCCCCTACTCGGTGATAACGGTCTTCTCTTTACCTTCTATTGCGGCCTTCATGGTGTGCCAGCAGAGGGTTGCGCACTTGATGCGTGAGGGGAAGCGTTTAACACCCGCCAGAACGCCCAGCTTGCCCAGCGACTTGTCCGGCCCTTCTTCTCCCTCGTCTGTCACCATTTTGTGGAAACCTTGAAAGAGGGCGGTTGCCTCTTCTTCCCTCTTCCCCTTGATCTGTTGCGTCATGAGCGAGGCGGAGGCGATGGAGATGGCACAACCTGCGCCTTCGAAGCTTACCTCCTCAATGATCCCGTCTGCTACCTTCATATAGATTGTCAACTGGTCGCCGCAGAGGGGGTTGTACCCTTCAGCGGTGCGGTTGGGCTTCTCAAGTTTCTGGAAGTTACGAGGAGAGCGGTTGTGGTCTACGATGACCTCCTGATAGAGATCGCTCAGGTCCACCATCATCGGAGCACCTTTCTCGCCTTTTCCAGACTCTCGAAGAGGCGGTCAACATCATCAAATGTGTTGTAGAGTGAGAAAGAGGCGCGCGCCGTAGCAGGGACGTGGAAGTGTTTCACGACTGGCATGGCGCAGTGATGTCCAGCCCGGATGGCGATCCCCTGACTGTCCAGTATGGTGCCTAGGTCGTGGGGGTGTATGCCTTCAACAACGAATGATATGATGCTGACCTTGTTTCCGGCAGTACCGATAAGGCGGATACCCTCGGCGGCCTCTGCCCGCGTGGTAGCGTAGGAGAGGATCTTCCGGTCATTTTCAGCAATGAGCTCTATGCCAACCTCGTCTATATAGTCTAGGGCGGCGGCGAAGCCGATGACGCCGGCAATGTTGGGGGTGCCGGCCTCAAACTTGTAGGGTAGCGTGTTGTAACGGGTCTCCTCGAAGGTGACCATAGAGATCATGTCGCCGCCGCTCTGGTAGGGGGGCATCTCCTCAAGGAGGCCCTCCTTGCCGTAGAGGACTCCTATACCGGTAGGGCCGAACATCTTGTGAGAAGAAAAGACATAAAAATCTGCGTCGAGGTCGCGGACGTCCA
>JBHHTR010000049.1:0-12973 GCA_046753505.1 Thermodesulfobacteriota bacterium | reverse complement strand
CTTGGCCGTATCCACTGGTACGGCACGTCCTCCAAAAATGCCCTGGTAAATCCAACCTCTGCACGATCATCACGGCAATTCATGAATAATGCGGGCTAAATACTCGGACTGTCAGAGAGATTCTGGCTGAACCTTCAGGCACGTTATGATCTGGAAACAGAAAAGGACAGATTGAAAGATAGGCTGGATAAAGCAGTACATGTATGCGCCGCTGCTGTTTAAGCGGTTAGTGAGAGGCATAAACATGTCGTGTGATTTAATGGACGTCTTACTCAATCAGATATGTTTCAAATCCTGAAAACCCGTGACAATCTGTAGGCAATAAATCATTACATCACTCTTTGAACGCAGTTCCCTTTATCTGTGTCTTTAATAGAATGAGGCGGCGTTAATTGACATTTTGCCTGTATCTGTTACAGTCGTCAGGACGCAGTATGAAGAGGGGGGGATGCCATGACAACCATAAGAATTGCAAGCGATAACCTGAAACCATTTCTCTCCGATGAGGAGGTAGAGAACCTCCAGCCGGAGATAACGCGGATACACGATCAGATGGAGCGGGGTGAGGGGGCCGGAAGCGATTTTCTAGGATGGCGTAATCTCCCTTCCAATACTCCGGAAGAGTTGATCGAGAGGATAGAAGATAGCGCTGCTACGATCAGGGAGGATGCTGACTGTCTCATTGTTATCGGTATCGGAGGTTCCTACCTCGGCGCCAGGGCCGCTATCGAGTTTGTCAACCATACCTTCCAAAACCAGCTTGACGGCGAGAAGAGGAAAGGGCCTGAGATCTACTTTGCGGGCCAGAATATAAGCTCCGACTATCTCTCCGACCTCATCGACATCACGGAGAAGAGGCGGGTCTGCCTCAATGTCATCTCCAAGTCGGGGACGACGACTGAGCCCGCCATCGCCTTCAGGGTGTTGAAAACGATACTGGAGAAGCAGTGCAGCGGGGACGAACTGAAGAGGCGGATTGTCGTGACCACCGACCGGGAGAGGGGGGCTCTCAAGGGGCTTGCCGACCGTGAGGGGTACACCACCTTTGTCATACCCGATGATGTTGGGGGGCGCTACTCCGTACTCACGCCGGTGGGGCTTCTTCCCATTGCCGCAGCAGGCATCGATATTCGGGAGCTTCTGAGAGGAGCCAGGGCATTCGTGGAGATTGCAGACAATCCTGACCTGGGGGCGAATCCCGCCTACTTCTATGGCGCTGTCCGTCACCTCCTCTATCTGAAGGGGAAGGTGATAGAGATTCTCTCCTCCTTCCATCCATCGCTCTACTTCATCGGTGAGTGGTGGAAGCAGCTTACAGGGGAGAGCGAAGGGAAGAACCACCGTGGAATCTATCCCGCATCGGTCGATCTGACGACAGACCTCCACTCCATGGGGCAGTGGATTCAGGAGGGGAACCGGATCATCTTCGAGACCTTCCTCACCGTCGAACAGTCAAAGAGGGCTATTACCATCCCTTCCGTTACGAGGGATGACGATGGCCTGAACTACCTTGCGGGCAAATCCCTCGACTTTGTCAACGACAAGGCTTACCGGGGAACTGCATCGGCCCACCATGAGGGCGGGGTGCCGAATATGACCATACAGTTGAAAGACCGCTCCCCCTATACGCTGGGGCAGCTCTTCTACTTCTTTGAGCGAGCCACCGCCATCTCCTGTTACCTGATGCATGTCAACCCATTCAACCAGCCCGGCGTCGAGTTCTACAAACGAAATATGTTCTCCCTCCTCGGCAAGCCCGGCTCCTGATAAGTCTGGATGGTGCGGCGACCTCATGCTTAAGAAGCTGACCCTCGAGACCTGCAGGCGGTGTGATCTTATCGAGATCACGAGAGAGGTGGAGCGTGTCGTGGGGGAGGACGGTCTCACTGACGGTCTGGTCGTTGCCTACTCTCCCCACACGACGGCGGGAATTACGATTAATGAAAACGCCGACCCGTCGGTCGTTGACGATATGGTCATGAAGCTGACAAAGGTCATCGACCACCGTGACTCCGACTACCGTCACGTGGAGGGCAACTCTGACAGCCATGTCAAGACATCCCTCGTCGGTCCGTCCCAGACGGTCATCGTCGAAGACGGTAAGCTCCTCCTCGGCAGATGGCAGGGTATATTTTTCGTCGAGTGTGATGGGCCGAGGCCACGGAACCTCTTTGTCAAGACCCTTCACGGATAAAACTTATCATAACCGCGTTATGTCACAGAACTCTCCTGAAATAATCGTCTGTAGTGACCGGGACAACCTTCTACGCAGTGCCGCGCAACTCTTTGTCGAGGTGGCAAGGGACTCCCTCTCCACCCGTGGCCGCTTTTGTGCCGCCCTCTCCGGCGGTGCAACCCCGCCTGCTCTCTACCGGCTCCTTGCATCTGGTGAGTTCAGGAGTCAAATCGACTGGGGGCGCGTCCATCTCTTCTGGGGGGATGAGCGGTGCGTCCCGCCCGACGACAAGGAGAGCAACTACCGGATGGCCCATGAAACTCTCATAAGCCATGTGGGGATGCCTGAGTCGAATATTCACCGGATCAAAGGGGAGAGGGGTGAAGAAGCGGCTCCTGAGTACGAGGATGAGATAAAGGGGCTATTTGGTCTCCGTGAAGGCGCCTTTCCCGCCTTTGACCTCATGTTGCTCGGGCTTGGCGAGGACGGCCACACTGCGTCGCTATTTCCTGGCGCCGATGCGGTTAGGGAGGAGGTGCGGATTGTCACCGCTCTCTCACCGGTAAAGTTAGAGACAACCCGGATTACCCTCACCCCCCCTGCGATCAACAATGCCCTTCATACCATCTTTATCGTAGCGGGGAGGGGAAAAGCAGCTGCTCTCAGGGAGGTGCTTGAGGGGGCGTACCGGCCCGACACCTTCCCGGCACAGGTAACCCGCCACTCCAAAGGGCAAGTGACGTGGATCGTTGACCGTGAAGCGGCAGGGGAGCTTGCCCGTTAGCCCTCTCCTCTCTGCCGACGACCTCTCTGCCCCCTTTGATTCCGTGCCTGAAAAGTGTATGCTCCCCCACATCCCTCCCCTTTCAACTTTGATATAAAGGCAGTGCTTTTCATGTTGACATCTCATCCCTCGAACACTACTCTGTTGGTATATTAATGGCGTTCCGAATTGCATATTCAGAGAGTGATGACCACGAGGTTTCTACCGTTAAATTTTTTCAAGGAGGCAGGAAGAATGAATCCCTTACAAGAGTTACAGCAGTACGGCCAATCCTTCTGGCTTGATTACATCCAGCGCGGACTCATAACGAGTGGAGAGCTGCAAAGGCTGGTGAGAGAGGACGGGCTCCGTGGCGTCACCTCGAACCCGGCCATATTCGAGAAGGCGATTAGCGGGAGCAACGACTATGCCGACACCCTCCAGAGTCTCAGCCGGCAGGGACTCGACACGGTTGCCATCTATGAGCAGCTGACGATCCACGACATTCAGGATGCCGCCGACACCCTCCGCCCCGTCTACGACGATTCGAAGGGGCGGGACGGTTACGTCAGCCTGGAGGTTTCCCCCCACCTGGCCAACGATACCGATAAGACGATTCATGAGGCGAGGCGCCTCTGGAAGGCCGTGGGGCGAAACAATCTGATGATAAAAGTTCCGGGTACCCGTGAGGGGATTCCCGCCGTTGAACAGCTCATCAGCGAGGGGATCAACGTCAACGTGACCCTCCTCTTTGCTCAGGAGGCGTATGAGAGCGCCGCGATGGCCTACATCGGGGGGCTGGAGAATAGGGCGGCAAAGGGCGGAGATGTGGGGACCGTAGCGAGTGTCGCCAGCTTCTTTGTCAGCCGCATCGACTCTGCAATAGACAAGCTCGTTGCTGCCAGGCTTGACGGCGATCCGGGTGGAGATGAGAGGGAACGGCTCCAGAGTGTCGCAGGCAGGGTTGCCATTGCCAATGCCAAACTGGCCTACATCAGGTATAAGGAGATAATCAGGAGTGACCGCTGGGGTGCGTTGGCGGCGAAGGGGGCTCAGACACAGCGTGTTCTCTGGGCTAGTACGAGTACGAAGAACCCGAACTACAGGGACGTCCTATATGTCGAGGAGCTCATCGGTTCCGACACGGTGAACACCATACCACCTGCCACGCTCGACGCCTTCCGTGACCACGGCCAACTCCGCGAGAGCCTCGACGAGGATAGTGAGGGGGCGGCAGCCGTCATGAAGAGCCTGGAACAACTCGGCATTTCAATGACCGAAATTACCGACACCCTTCTCTGCGATGGGGTACGACTCTTTACAGAGCCCTTCGACAAGCTGCTGGGGACAATCGAAGAGCAGTGCAGAGCGGGAACGAAGGCCAAAGTGAGCCGATGAGCGCTGACCTACGCGCCAGGGTGAGGGGAGAGTAGAGATGGAACTCGGAATGGTCGGTCTGGGGAGGATGGGGGCGAACATTGTGCGCCGTTTGATGAGATACGGCCATAGCTGTATAGTTTATGATCGTACTCCCGATACCGTACAGCGCCTTACCGATGAGGGGGCGACCGGCACTTCGAGCATCGCCGAGCTGCTAGAGAGGATGGAGAGACCCCGTGCGGTATGGGTGATGGTTCCGGCCGGGACTCCTACGGAGGAGGTCGTCAAGGCCTTGGCTGACTTCATGGAGGCGGGTGATATAATTATCGACGGCGGCAATGCCTACTACAAGGACGATGTGCGGCGGTCGAAGGAATTGAAGGAGAAGGAGATTCACTATGTCGATGTTGGGACGAGCGGCGGTGTCTGGGGGATAGAGAGGGGTTACTGCATGATGATCGGCGGGGAAGAGGCAATCGTCAAGACTCTCGATCCCATCTTCAAGAGCCTTGCCCCCGGCGTTGGAGATATCCCTCACACTCCCGGACGTGGGGACTTTGATGGCATCGGCCAGAGTGGCGGGACGGCGGAAGAGGGGTACCTCTACTGCGGCCCAACCGGCGCGGGTCACTTTGTCAAGATGATACACAATGGCATCGAGTACGGTCTCATGCAGGCCTACGCAGAGGGCTTTGGTATCCTGAAGGGAGCTGCATCGGAGGAACTGCCGGAAGGACACCGCTACAATCTGGATGTTGCCGAGATTGCCGAGGTGTGGCGGAGGGGGAGTGTGGTCGGGTCGTGGCTCCTCGATCTGACGGCTATGGCCCTCACCGAGGATCCTGCCCTTTCAAATTATTCGGGTTTTGTAGAAGATTCGGGTGAGGGGCGGTGGACGATCATGGCCGCCATAGAGGAGGCGGTTCCCGCAAATGTTCTCTCGGCGGCGCTCTTTAAACGTTTTCGTTCAAGACAGGAGCAGCCTTACTCCGACAGGCTTCTCTCCGCTATGCGGCAGAAGTTTGGTGGCCACACAGAGCCGGATACAGAGGAGTAAGAGACGGGATTATATCCACTCCCTCTTCCCAACAGTGGCCTCGTTCAGCATTTTCTTACACTCCATTGTGCGCTCTCAATAGCGGGAGAAATAACAGTGAGGTGATATCATGGAGATAGAGCGTGAAGTGAAACGCAGCGTCAAGAGAGGCGCTGCCCCAAAGAGGAGAGAACCAGTGACGAAGGAGCCCCAGAAGACTAAAGAGATTAAGGGTGGTTTTAAGAAACAGTACCTCAAGACCAAAGCGGCATGTAAGGTTACCTTCACCTTTCCTGCAGAGGCGGCGCCCGACGCCAGCCAGGTAACCCTCGTCGGCGACTTCAGTGACTGGGATAGATGGGCCATACCGATGAAGCGGCTAGATGATGGAAGTTTCACCGTGACGGTCACACTCGAAAAGGGGAGGGATTACCGCTTCCGTTACTTTATTGATGACGCGTGGTGGGCGAACGACTGGTCTGCCGACAGGTATGAAAAGAACCCCTACGGGGAAGATGACTCTGTTGTGATCGTGTAAAGCAGGTTCTTGTTTGTCATTAACCTGACACGATGGTTTCGTAAAGTAGAAGTAAGTCGATTTTCCTCGCAACCTTGCCCCCTCTCCCCTGAGGGGAGAGGGTTGGGGTGAGGGGGGGAAGTGTAAGGCCCTCGAAGGTCTCATGCAAAGGTATCATTATTCTCAAGCTCCCCAAGGGCGGACTCTTTCAGATGCCTATGAAACTCCTCTTCAAAAATCTGTTCTCCTTAATGGCGACACGACGACTTGTGTTGCTAACTCTTCTTACCCTCTTACCCCTCCTGCACAGTTGTGCGACTAACCCGGTGACAGGGAAGAGGGAGCTCACCCTTCTCTCCGAGTCGGCAGAGATAAGTATGGGAGAGGAGAACTACCTCTTCTCGCGGCAGTCTCAGGGTGGCGACTATGTGGTTGAACCTGAACTGACCGCCTATGTTGCTGACGTCGGCGCCCGTATTGCCAGGGTCAGCGACAGGCCCCACCTCCCCTACGAGTTTGTCGTTCTCAACAGTTCAGTGCCGAACGCATGGGCCCTGCCTGGTGGCAAGATTGCCGTGAACCGAGGTCTCCTCCTGGAGCTTTCGAGCGAGGCTGAACTGGCTGCGGTACTGGCCCACGAGATCGTCCACGTAGCGGCCAGACATGGAGCGAAGGGGATAGAGAGGGGTATCGCCTTGCAGGCGGGTATGATCGGCGTTGGTCTGGCAGCCTCTGACAGCAGCTACAGCGATATAGCGGTCGGCGCAGCAAGCATAGGGACCGCCCTCATCAGCAAGAGGTACAGCCGTGGCGCCGAGCTTGAAGCCGACCATTACGGCATGAAGTATATGGCGAAGGCAGGGTACGACCCGGCGGCGGCCATCGCTCTCCAGCAGACCTTTGTGAGATTGTCCAGCCAGAGGAGATCAAATTGGCTGTCGGGGCTTTTTGCAAGCCACCCCCCTTCACAGGAGAGGGTGGAGGCCAATGTCGCCATGGCCTCCCAACTCCCACAGGGCGGACGGGTGGGCAGGAAGGAGTATCAGGCGAGGATCGGCGGGCTAGAGAGAACCAGGGCGGCCTATGAAGCCCACGACAGAGGGCGCACCCTCCTGGCTGATGGTAATGTGGCGGAGGCCCTTAGCCTTGTAGAGCGAGCCATCGCGGTAGAGTCGGGGGAGGCCCTCTTTTACGGGTTGAGGGGGGATGGCAGGGTTAAACAGAGACGCTACCGGGCGGCCCTTGCCGACTATGACGCCGCCATAGAGCGTAACAGCGGCTTCTATCAATTCTTCCTCCAGCGAGGCCTGGTACGACAGGAGCTGGGCAATATAGAGGCTGCCGACAAAGATCTCCAGAAGAGCGCTGCACTCTTCCCGACTGCTCATGCATATAATGGGCTTGGTCTCATAGCAGTTGCCGGTGGGCAACGGCAGCGGGCCATTGCTTACTTTGGTATGGCCGCATCGTCAAACTCCGAGGTAAGCAGGAGAGCGAGGGTCTCTCTTGCCAGACTCGAACTCCCCGAGAGGCCGGAACGATACCTCTCCCTACAGCTGCAACGGGACAGGCGGGGCTATGTTGTCGTACTCCTTGACAACAAGAGCCCGGTTACGGTGCGGGATGTCGTGGTTGCCGTGAGGCGCTTGAATGACCAGGGTAGAATAATAGGAACGGATACCGTCTCCTTCCGTCATGCCATTGGGCCGAGGAGACGTTCTGGAGCTGTGACTCACATTGGCCCACTCTCCGATGAGAGCGCCCTTCAACATATACGATTGAAGATACTCTATGTCACTGTTGTGGATTAGTGAGGCACTCCACCCACCATGGAATGTCCCGCGCCGCACCCCTCACCCCAACCCTCTCCCCACAAGGGAGAGGGGGTAGGTGGCGGGGAGATGGCGCTCTATCAGGCATCTCTGCGATTTCGACCCATCTACTCATCTTTTAACCTACGGGGAGGGTAACTTCTGGACATCTTTGAGTCGCCTTTCGATGGTGCGGGACTTTCGGGCCGCATTTTCGATGGTGTTGCTTGCCTCCTGAAGCTTTTTGTGTGTCTTGTCGAGGATATCGCCGAACTTGCCGAACTCACTCTTGACGGCGCCGAGGATTTTCCATACCTCACTGGATCGTTTCTCGATTGCCACCGTCCTGAAACCCATCTGGAGGGCGTTCAGGAGGGCGGTGAGGGTGGTTGGGCCGCTGATGGTGACTCGCTGCTCCCGCTGCACGGTATCGGAGAGGCCGGGTCTCCTGAGAACCTCCGCGTAGAGTCCCTCGGTGGGGAGGAACATGATGGCAAAGTCGGTGGTATTTGGCGGATCGATATATTTATTATTGATGGTTTTTGCCTCTGCCTTGATCCTGTTTTCCAGCATGGTGGCTGATGCTTCGGCTTGCGCCTGATCGCCCGCCTCCTGGGCGCACAGGAGGCGCTGGTAGTCTTCCTGTGGAAACTTCGCGTCAATGGGGAGCCAGACCGTTTCACCATCTTCCCCGTCCCGTCCCGGCAGGCGTACGGCAAATTCAACCCTCTCGTTGCTTCCCGCTCTGGTGGCGATATTCTTGGCGTACTGATCGACAGTCAGAATCTGCTCCAGGAGTGAGCCGAGCTGTATCTCTCCCCAGGTCCCCCTCGTCTTGACATTGGTCAGGATCCTCTTGAGGTCGCCAACGCCCGAAGCGAGGGAGCGCATCTCTCCGAGCCCCCTGTAGACCTGCTCGAGTCGTTCGCTTACCACCTTAAAGGACTCACCCAACCTCTTTTCCAGTGTTGCGTGGAGCTTCTCATCGACGATCGTCCTCATCTGGTCGAGCTTCCTGCCGTTCTCCTCCTGGAGGTGGCGCAAGCGTCCTTCGAGAGTCTCTCTCATCCTCTCCATTCGCTCGTCACCTCTCCGCGAGTGGGTGGCAAGCTGGTTTGAAAAGGTGTCGAGCTGGTTCTTCTGGAGGGTGGCGATCTCGGTCATCCGTGAGAGGAGAGAGGCGCTGAAGGAGTTGAGGGTAGTGGCGAGCTCCTCACGTGAGCTCCTGGCCTGGGAGTTTGCCTCCTCTCTTCCTCTGGCAATTTCACTGACGATGAGCCGTTCAGAACGTTCCGCGCACCTCTCAAGGGCCGAGAGACGCTCCGCCATCTCGTCAAATCTCTCTTCCGGTCGCCGCCTGAGAAGGAGGGCAAGGAGGATGATGGTAATGACGAGCAGAATAAGAACTGCTATGAGCAAAATCTCCGGCATGAGCCTCTATTTCTCCATAAAACGGTAAATGGTAGATGGAATAATTGTGTAGATAAATTAGGATATCATGGGATAGATATCAAGTAACAATATAACTACATGTTGGTTGTCTCCAGACAGTTATGGAGGGGTCCTTTGGCTCAAATAGTGGGCTCAAAAAAAGAGGGGCCAAAAGGGGCCCCTCTTTAACAAAGCTGTCAGTGGGTATTGCTAGTTTCTCACGCCGTCCCAGACCTTGCTGTCGTCGATATCCTTGCCGGGGTTCAGGTTGCGTGCCTTCTCAAGGAGGGCTGCTGTATTTTCGGGCGTTGTCGGGTCGGGAACACAACAGTCGTCTACCGGACAGACGCTCGCGCACTGGGGCTCGTCGAAGTGTCCGGCACACTCGGTGCAGCGATCTACGGCGATGACGTAGGTGCCGTCACCCTCTTCCGCCTCGGCCCCCTGGCCGCCTTCGCCCTCTGCGACTTTGTGTCCGGCCTCTGTCAGGTCCTCCAGCGATTCATAGATAGCCTCGTTGGGACACTCCGGTAGACAGGCTCCACAGGCAATGCACTCTTCCGTAATCTTGATAGCCATACTCTTACCCTCCTTCTGTTGTCTAATTAGATGCTTTTTAAGGGATCTCTCTTAACCCGCATTATTCACAAATGTGCTCGCGCCCTCGCTTGATCTTGAATCCACCAAGGCATTTGTTCTCAGTTGGCCGTATCCACTGGTACGGCACGCCCTCCAAAAATCCCCTGGTAAATCCAATCTCTGCGCGATCATCACGGCAATTCATGAATAATGCGGATTAAAACCAGCCGAAGTATAGCATGGGTGGAAAATTGGTGTCAAAAGATTTTTTGCCTCTACTCGCCACGAAGAAAAGTGGTATAATCCTGCTTTGGAAATATGGTCCGACTGTTTACACGGGGTTGACGCTCTTTTGTCCACCCCGTGTCATACTGCTGGTTACTTGAGTCCAATGGAGTGGTCAATATGAGAGGTGTTACTGTCATTATTTTATCAGTTGTAACCATCTGCGTCGCTCTATTCTGTCTGTGTGGCGCTGACGCCAATAGCGGAGGTAGTGCAATGATCAGTCACGATGTAAAACTTGCAAAGGCAACCTTTGCGGGAGGGTGTTTCTGGTGTATGGAACACCCCTTTGAAAAGCTGGACGGTGTCCATGAAGTCATTTCGGGCTACACGGGAGGGCATAAAGTGGACCCGACCTACGAAGAGGTAACGTCAGGCGATACGGGACACTACGAGGTGATAGAGATTCTCTTTGATCCTGCGAAGGTAAGCTACGGTGAACTGCTCGATACCTTCTGGCGTCAGATAGATCCTACCGACGGTGGAGGCTCCTTCGTTGACAGGGGCTCTCAATACCGGAGCGCCATCTTCTATCACGACGATGAGCAGAGGAAGGCGGCGGAGGAGTCAAAGAGAGAACTGGACGAATCGGGACGATACGACAAGCCCGTTGTCACCGGAATTATGAAGCACACCGTCTTCTATCGAGCGGAGGAGTACCATCAGGACTACTACAAGAAGAGTCCGGTACGCTACAAGTTCTACCGCTTTAACTCTGGCCGTGATAACTACCTCAAGGAGGTGTGGAGCGAAGATATGGATAAGCGTGACGGCTTTCAGAAGCCTTCAGATGAGGAGTTAAAAAAGAGATTGATCCACCTCCAGTATGATGTCACCCAGAGAGACGGTACGGAGCAGGCCTTTCAGAATGAATACTGGGACAACAAGGGGGAGGGGATCTATGTCGATATCGTTTCGGGAGAGCCCCTCTTCAGCTCTACCGACAAGTTCGCTTCGGGTACCGGCTGGCCGAGTTTTACCAGGCCCATCAGTCCAGACGGAGTTATTGAGAGGGAGGACAAGAGCTTCTTCACTGTGAGGACGGAGGTGAGGAGCCAAAAGGGCGACTCTCATCTCGGTCACCTCTTCAACGACGGGCCGGAACCGACGGGTCTTCGCTATTGTATCAACTCCGCATCCCTCAGGTTTGTCCCGAAGGAGCAGCTTGAGAGAGAGGGGTACGGTGAGTATCTAACGCTCTTTGAATAAGCCCCAACCAATACTTGAGGAGATCAGGGGCGTCCTCAAAGAGTTAGGGAGCCGGGAGAGAGCGGTTTTCCTTCAACGTTTCTTCAAGACCGGCCCCGGTGAGTACGGCGAGGGGGATATCTTTCTTGGAATCCGTGTTCCCGATGTGCGGAGAATTGCGAAGCGGTATCGGGATGTTTCGCTGGGAGAGATAAAGGGCCTGCTCACATCCCCTATCCATGAGGAGCGGCTCCTCGCCCTCCTTATACTGGTGGGTCAATTTTCGAGGGGGAGTGGTGTGGAGCGGAAGAGTATCTACGACCTCTACCTGAGCCACACACATTATGTAAACAGTTGGGACCTCGTTGACCTCTCGGCGGAGAAGATCGTCGGCGCTTTCCTCATGGAGCGGAAGAGGGAGCCGCTCTACACCCTGTCCCGATCCAGGTCGCTCTGGGAGCGTCGGATCGCCATCATGTCAACATTCCACTTCATCAAGCGTAACGACTTCAGCGATACAGTGAAGATAGCGGCCATGCTTCTCCGTGACGAGGAAGTCCTCATACAGAAGGCTGTGGGGTGGATGCTCCGCGAGGTGGGAAAGCGCCACCTCCCGATGGAGGAGGCCTTCCTCAAGTCCCACTACCGGGAGATGGCCCGGACAACGCTCCGGTACGCCATAGAGCAGTTCCCGGCAGTAAAGAGAGAGAGGTACTTGAAGGGAGAGCTTGAACTTGTAAGTTGAATAAGCTGGGCCCCTCTTTGTTATCAAAATCCTTATGAATCTATGTTGTGATATGGCTCTGTGAGAGGTTGCTTTTATCCCAACAACCTGCATGAGTTTTAACCACGAAACCAGGACATGAAAAAAATATGAAGACGGATGGAATGTTCTGAAGTTCAAAGACAGAAGGCGTGAGACAGGACGTGCAGGGAAAAGACCTTATCCGCAGATGACGCAGATTACACAGATGTTTTTATCTGCGAGAATCTGCGAAATCTGCGGTTAATAAGTTGTCATCTTTCGATAGAGACGGGTAAATCTACACAAGATATCTCACACGGAGGACACGGAGGAAAGCAGGACAAGGATCGGCACTGATGGAAGGATCATGTAAGGTTATACAGGGGGAAGAGTTGATCCACAAGCCTTAATCATTGCTGTTGTCTAGTGGCTCTGTGTGAGAATTATTTTTGATCCCAACACCCATGATGTTTCACGACAACGTTGCTTTCCAATGGTCCGTAGGGCATCATAGATAGACGATCGCTGCCCATAGTTTCCGAGCCCCTCAGAAAGTCAGATTCTCAGATTGTCCCCCAAATAAGAGATGGGTCTTGCAAAAGCGCACCTGTTCCGACAGGATGGTATTCTTGCCATTCCATTAGCTTCCCTACCGTTCTGATGTGTTTATTCTATCCAATTGATCTCCTCTCCCGTCTTGTAGCCGATGATTACCTTATCCAGACTTGCGGGGATTACCGATTCGGTCTCTGATAGCGGCATCCTGCCGCCCATGATCTCCGCGAAACGCTGTGGAAAAAGCGGCTCCAGGTCGGGCTCCGCGTAGCCATCGGGATGAAGCGGGTGATTTGTTGCAGGATCGTACTTGTCCGTAGCGCCGACTGTGTGGAGCAGCTCGTGGGTAATAACGACATTGTTTGTCGCCCTGGACATTCTGTCGGCAAAGATATTGACGATGCCGATCAGCCCCTTCTGTAGCCCCAACGAATGGTCCAGCATTTTGTGACTATTAACCCGGCATTGATATAGATAACAAGATATGTTACAATGCGCGTATGAAAA
>JBHHTR010000048.1:0-13035 GCA_046753505.1 Thermodesulfobacteriota bacterium | reverse complement strand
ATCATTAACAACAGCCACCTTACGGCTACAATGAGCTTCATCAATGACCATCTAGGTCACATTACCGGGAATCTGGTGGATGGGGAGCTTGAGGTGACTTGTGGGAAGTGATATCGGGCGGCTGCCGGAGTGGCTCCGCAGGAGGAGTGTTAAGTGGGGTGGACTCCATCCGATGAAGAAGATTCTCCGGGAGCGCGGTCTCAACACGGTCTGTGAATCTGCCCGGTGTCCCAACATAGGCGAGTGTTTTTCAAAACCGACGGCCACCTTCATGATTATGGGCGGTGTCTGCACCCGTGGATGCGGTTTTTGCAATATTGATAAAGACATTACTCCAGGAGCGGTTGACCCGGCTGAAGCGGAAAATATCGCGCTCACGGTGATGGAGATGGGTCTTAAACATGTGGTCATAACATCGGTTACCCGCGATGACCTGCCAGATGGGGGCGCGTCTCACTTTGCCTTGACAATTCAGGCCGTGAGAGATAGCATATCGCCTCTCCTGATCGAGGTGTTGACGCCCGATTTTGGAGGCAATATGAGCGCCTTGGCAACCGTTCTCGACGCCGGACCTGACATCTTTAACCATAATGTTGAGACCGTTCCATCCCTCTACCGGTCGGTTCGGCCAGAGGCGGAGTACGCCACCTCCCTCGATATTTTGAAGAGAGCCGGGGAGTGGGAAGTGACAACCAAATCGGGCATCATGGTGGGCCTCGGCGAGGAGCAGGGAGAGGTTGTGGAGGTCATGGAGGATCTACGTAGAGCAGGATGTGACGCCATTACCATCGGCCAGTATCTACGGCCCAACAGGGATGCTCTCCCTGTACGTGAGTACGTAAGACCAGAGACATTCAAGGAGTATGAGGAGATGGGAAGGGCGATGGGCTTTCCTCATGTCTACTCTGGCCCATTTGTCAGAAGCTCCTACAACGCGGCAGAACAGATCTCAGGCTTCGCAAGGCAAAGCGGTGCAGTTCGGAGTGGATAGGCTCATAATTGCATTAAAGTAACCGTTCTAACTATCCGATAGTAGATAAGTCTCAGGTGGATAGGCTGAAGGCGGAAGGTTTAAAGATTTTCCTAACAGCCTTCAGTCTAATAACCTAAAAAACAGCCTTCAGCCTAAATACCTGAGTAGTTACACCAAAGAAGTCTTACTATTCAAGGCTGAGGGAAATAGAGAGAAAGAGGCATTACATGGAAGAGGAATTTTACCGCATACAGAGGCTCCCACCCTACGTTTTTAATATTGTCTCCGAGCTAAAGATGGAGGCGAGAAGGAGGGGTGAGGATATTATAGACCTCGGCATGGGGAACCCCGATCAGCCGACGCCGCCCCATATTGTCGAGAAGATGATAGAGGCGTGTAATAATCCGAGGAACCACCGCTACTCGGCGTCGAAGGGGATCTACAAACTGAGGCTGGCCATAACCGACTGGTACAGGCGGCGGTACGATGTGGACCTCGACCCTGAGTGCGAGGCGATTGCCACCATTGGCTCAAAGGACGGACTCGCTCACCTTGC
Organism: Thermodesulfobacteriota bacterium; assembly: GCA_046753505.1. GTDB lineage: Bacteria > Desulfobacterota > GWC2-55-46 > S146-70 > JAUXIU01 > JBHHTR01. The sequence continues at coordinate 11,506 of JBHHTR010000048.1, read as the reverse complement.
CCTTGCCATCCTCTCCCAGGGCGACGTCGTCTTTGCGCCGAGCCCTACCTATCCGATCCACGCCTACTCCGTTATCATTGCGGGTGGCGATCTTCGAAGCATCCCCCTTGCGCCGGGGATAGACTTCTTTGAGGAGCTTCTCCAGGCGACAAAACAGACGTGGCCTAGGCCGAAACTCATCATTCTGAACTTTCCCCACAACCCTACGACAGAGATCGTCGATGAGTCGTTCTTTGTCAAGATTGTCGCCTTTGCCAAAGAGCACGACATGATGGTCATCCACGACCTTGCCTATGCCGACATTGTATTTGACGGCTACAAGGCGCCCAGCTTTCTCCAGGTTCCCGGCGCGAAGGATGTGGGGGTCGAATTTTTCAGCCTCTCCAAGAGCTACAATATGCCGGGGTGGAGGGTCGGTTTTGCCGTGGGGAATCCACGGATGATCTCGGCGCTGACACGAATAAAAAGCTATCTCGATTACGGCATGTTTCAACCGATCCAGATTGCCGCCATTATCGCCCTCAACGGCCCCGACGATTGTGTGAAGGAGATATGCGAACTCTACAGGGTGAGGAGGGATATCCTCGTTGACTCCTTCGGCAAGGCTGGCTGGGAGATTGCCCCTCCCAAGGCGACTATGTTTGTATGGGCCAGGATCCCGGAGGCACTTCGAGAGATGGGTTCCCTAGAGTTTTCCAAACTTCTCCTAAAGGAGGCGAAGGTAGCCGCATCGCCCGGCATAGGTTTTGGCGAGTATGGTGACGAGTATGTCCGTCTGGCACTTGTCGAGAATGAGCACCGTATTAGACAGGCCGCACGGGGAGTTAAAAGGGCCTTTGACGTGGCGGGAGGGGTATGACTATGGATACGATTAATGTTGGACTCATCGGTTTCGGGACCATCGGTTCAGGTGTGGTGAAGCTTCTTGATGAGAACAGAGCGGTTATCAGAGAGCGGGTCGGCGCTGATGTAATCCTGAAGACGATTGCAGACAGGGATACCACACGAAAGAGGGCCGTAGAGGTTGAACCCTCGCGCCTCACCCGGGACGGCTTGGATATAATCAACGATCCCGATATCTCAATAGTGATTGAGCTTATCGGCGGGGTTGACGCTGCAAAGTCGATCGTCCTCCAGGCAATCGATAAGGGGAAGAGCGTTGTGACGGCCAACAAGGCCATGCTCTCCACCTGCGGGGCCGAGATATTTGAGAGGGTCGCAGCGAAGGGCGTTGATATCGGATTCGAGGCAAGTGTCGGGGGGGGGATACCCGTACTTCAGGCCATGAGGGAGGGGCTTGCCGGAAACCGGATAGAATCGATCTACGGCATAATTAACGGGACGGCGAACTATATTTTGAGCACCATGACCCATGAGGGACGCCCCTTTGACGAGATCCTCAAGGAGGCCCAGGAGCATGGGTACGCCGAGGCCGACCCGACCTACGATGTTGAGGGCGTCGATACGGCACACAAGCTGGCAATCCTGGTAAACCTTGCCTACGGCGCCTCGGTGGGGCTCGATGACATCTATACGGAGGGGATAAGCGGCATCACACCCCTCGATATCCAGTTTGCCGGAGAGTTCGGCTATACGATAAAGCTGCTGGCAATCGCCAAGAATACAGAGGGCAAGGTGGAGATGAGGGTTCACCCCACGATGATCCCCCTGGACCATCCGCTGGCAACGGTCGAGGGGGTCTACAACGCCGTCCACCTCGTAGGAGACGCCGTCGGCTCCGTCATCCTCTACGGCAAGGGGGCCGGCATGATGCCCACGGCCAGCGCCGTCGTGGGAGACGTCATCAATATCTGCCGGAACATGCGGATGGGCGTCACAGGGCGTGTCGCCCCACTCTCCTACCTCCAGGATAATATCAAGCCGATAGAGTTGAAGAAGATCGATGAACTCGATGTCCCCTACTACCTCCGCTTTTCCGCCATCGACAAGCCCGGCGTCCTCTCGAAGATAGCTGGCGTTCTCGGTGGGTACAACATCAGCATAGCCTCGGTGATACAGAAGGGGAGGAGGGTCGGCGATGCCGTCCCACTCGTTATAAAGACTCATCACGCAAAGGAGTGGGAGCTCATGTCGGCCCTCACAGAGATTGACGGGATGGACGTCATAACCGGCACAACCCAATATATCAGGATAGAGGAGGAGCTTGGTGCAGAGATCTAGCAACTCATGGCAGGGGATTATCAGAGAGTTCAGAGAGCTCCTTCCCGATGTCCAGGATGAATCGATAGTCACCCTCAACGAGGGGAACACACCACTCATAGAGAGCAGCCATATCGTCTCCATGCTGCCCGGCGGGCTCTCCCTATTCTTCAAGTTTGAGGGCCTTAATCCTACCTGCTCCTTCAAGGACAGGGGGATGACGCTGGCCGTCTCAAAGGCGAAGGAGGCGGGATCAAAGGCCGTTATCTGCGCCTCGACGGGCAACACCTCGGCCTCTGCCGCCGCCTATGCGGCACAGGGAGGGCTGAGCGCCTGTGTTATCGTGCCGAAGGGGAAGGTCGCCCTCGGCAAGCTCTCCCAGGCTATGATGCACGGCGCAAAGGTCATCGAGATAGAGGGGAACTTCGACGAGGCCCTCAGCATGGTCCGTGAGATATCCGCTAAATACCCGATTACCATGGTCAATTCCCTTAATCCCTACCGGATAGAGGGGCAGAAGACGGGGGCCTACGAAGTCTGCAACGCCCTTGGCCAGGCCCCTACCTACCATTTCATCCCCGTCGGCAACGCCGGCAACATAACCGCCTACTGGAGGGGGTACGGTGAGTTCAATAATAGTGGCCGCATCTCAAACCTCCCGAAGATGATGGGCTTTCAGGCGGCAGGGGCTGCGCCGATAGTGAAGGGCCACCCCATCGACGACCCGCAAACGATTGCCACCGCCATCAGGATAGGCAACCCAGCAAGCTGGAAGGGGGCAGAGGCGGCAAGGGATGAGTCGGGCGGTGTCATCAAAGCCGTCACCGATGAGGAGATTTTGGAGGCGTACACGCTCCTGGCCGGAAAGGAAGGCGTCTTCTGCGAACCGGCCTCCGCTGCGTCACTGGCCGGAGTTTTCAAGATGGCAAAGCGGGGCATCTTCAGCAACGGTGACGTAATTGTCTGCACCCTAACCGGCCACGGCCTGAAAGACCCCGACTGTGCCATCAAAAACTCCGAGAAACCCGTAACGATTAAGCCGAGCGTTGAAGAGGTTGTCGAGATACTGGGGCTTTGATGGCACATTGTAGGATAAAAGCAAGAACAGTATTTTCTCACAAAGACACAGAGTACACCAAGAAAAGCAGAACTGAAAAGAAGAGAAAAGGTATTGTGCCCGTTTTAACTCTGCGATTTTAGCGGCTTTGTGAGAGACAATGATTTGTCGTTGTTTGATGTTGAGAACGGAAGGCAAAGAGGGGGTCCATGACATGAAGCAAAAAATCGATTGGCACACCCCCTGATTTTATGGTAGACCCGCGAAACCACAGCAAAGAATCAACTTACTACCCCCCCTCCTTTCTGCAGTTCCAGCGGTTGGGGTTATAGGCAAGGAGTTGTTGGGATGATATTTTCAAGTGTGGAAAACAAACGTTCGCTGTCCCCCTTTATGTCCCCTCCCGCATCTTATGCAGATCCATATATACATTATGTTTCCAACAATATTTTTTTGTAATCATTACGGGTACTTTCATGCATAATATTGAAGTAATTAAACTATCAAAAAATGACATTAATAATGGCTCTATAACTATTTCTGCAATAATTGATTTCTTCCCAAGCGAATGCCTCGGAGGAAAAAGCAGCAAAGATCCTGCAAAAAAACAAATGACTATTGTTTGGGATAATGATAAATCAATTACAAGCGATATTGTATCTGATACAAAAATTATTAGAGAGAAATCATGGTTTAAAAAGTTTATTTCTAAATTTAACCTAAAAGAAAAAGATTTAATTGCTTTTGAGAAAATTTATAATTTTAGATATAAAGTGTATCCTATTAATAAAAAGAGATTACCTTCCGACAACAAAGTTCTTGGCTATGGAGACCCAATTACCTTTAGGAACAGTCAAATTAGCTATAATGCACCTACAACGTCTTGGGAGATCGACGGAATACCATGCGGAAGTATATCAGAGTTAAGCAAGTCGCTTTATCGCACACATAATATTAGTTCATTTAATTATTGCACCCATCCAATAGGCTCAATTTTAGAGAACAATGGGGTTATTTTCAATGAGCCCTTCTGCTCAAGAAGAAGCATTAATCCCGTTTTGTGCTCGTCAAGAGATGAGTTAGAAAAAAATGTCAAAGATTTACTTCCATCAATACAAAATGCAATACCAATTGGGCAGACCGCTCCACAAAAACGCAATTTCTCAACATCTGACTATATTCGCGATGCTGCAGTGGTAGCCTATGTATTGGACTTAGCACAAGGTATGTGTGAGTGCTGTAGAAAAAAAGCGCCTTTCCTCAAAAATAAAGGAATACCATTTTTAGAAGTTCATCATGTTCAGCAATTGTCAAAGGACGGATCGGATACTATTAGCAATGCTATAGCTGTTTGCCCAAACTGTCATAAGGAATTGCACTTTGGTGAACATCGTCGGAAATTAACAAAATCTCTATATGATAAAGTTGAGAGGTTAACCAAAACAGGGAGTCAGGGAGGGTCAATTCTTTAACATTGACAGCTTATAAGGGTACATTGTCAAGCATTGTCCCTTTGATTTTGTTTTAAACCCTTCATGAACTTCATGTGCTTCATGGTAATCTTGCTCTTTTGGTTTCCAAAATCCATGTAATGCAATCTACCTCTAACGGAATTTTAAATCATGAACATTGAACAAATAAAATCAAATGTGACAAATATTTGTCCCAGGTATGGTGTGAAAAGCTTGAATTTATTCGGCTCAGTAGCGAGAGGAGACTATAGGGAAACAAGCGATATGGATTTTCTAGTGGAGTTCGATGATGCAGAACCTAAGGACTATTCTAAAAGGTTTTTTGGGTTATTACACTCTTTAGAGGATACTTTTCACTGCAATATCGATCTGCTGACTGTAAGAGCTATTAGAAAAAAATCACTAAGAAATAGAATTGAAAAGGATAGGGTTTGTCTATATGAAAGATGAAGTCAGAGAATATCTTGAGGGCATTCGGGATGAAGCCTATGATTTAAAAGAATTCACTGAAGGCAAAAATTTAGAACAGTATTCAAAGGACCGTTTATTGAAGGCAGGGGTAGAGAGAAAATTTGAAATTATTGGTGAATCATTGAATCGTATTAAAAACATTGACGATGAAATCCTGGAGGAAATACGGGATTATAGAAGCATTATTTCCTTTAGAAATATTTTAGCTCATGGTTATGATATTGTTGAAGATAAAGTGGTTTGGGGGATAATTGAAAACGATTTAGATATGTTAATCGAAGATATAGAAACGTTATTGGCAAAATAGTGGAATGGCGGGACAATTCTTTAATGTTGACAGGTTTATCACGTTGTCTTGTTAATGAGTGACCCTTTGGTTTCCTAAATCCATGTGATATTATTGACAAAACAGCAACAAGATAGAGTCAAACACTGGAGGTAAAAGATGTTGACAATCCATAAGAAAATTCTTCTTGACGAGAGCCAAAAGCCTGTTGCTGTTCAAATTCCGATTGAAGAGTATGAACGTTTAGAAGAGGTAATAGAGAATTATGGGTTGGCAAAGCTGATGGACGAGGTGGAGGATGATGAACAGCTTTCACTTGATGATGCAAGGCAATAAGAGGAAATAATTAATGTCTACCGTCCAAGTCAAGAAAAATATCTACGGAAGGTCTGAACAATTAGACCTTCCTGAAAGCGCAGCAGGAATAATCATATCACTGGAGTTGTTAAATTGGGAAATAATAATAAAAAGAGATTAGCAGAAATTCGGCAATTGTTGCATGGTTTTTGTGAAAAATATTTAAATGAAGAGTTGGAAAGTTATGCAGTAAAGTTATGCGAGAAACTTGGCAGAAAAAGGAAAATTAATATTTTACTTGGCAAAAAGGAAATATGGGCAGCTTCAATTATTTATGTAATTGCACGTCTTAATTTTTTATTTGACAAGGCAAATGAAAATTATTTGACTGCTGATACGATCTGTAGCTTTTATAATACAAGAAAATCAACAGTAGGAAACAAAGCAACACAAATTGAAAAGGCTTGTAATTTATCCATCGGAGCTGAGGGGTACTGCAGTAAGGAAATTACAGATTCATTCTCTTTTTACCGGACACCGGAAGGTTTCATCCTTCCAAAATATATGATAGATGACCGAGAAATCGTAATCGAGATTGCTGACGGTAAAGACGCAGAGGAAATAGATAAATTTGTCGAGGATCAACAAAAGATTGAGCAACAAAAAGAAGTGGAGAAAAGGGAGCGAAAGGCTGAAATCAATAGAAAACTTTCTGAGCAAAAGAGAAAGAAGAAGATTGTTATTAACCAAATGGATCTATTTGACGAGGATTAAGAATCGGAACATTTCTGCTACGGAAGGTCTGGTTAATTCGGGCCTTCCGCGATACATGGAAGTGTTGCCATTTTCAGTGGCGGCAAGCCATTGAAAATGTGAGAAAAATAAAGTCCCACTTTTATTTTTCGTCCTCTGAATATTTCAGGGATGAATTATTCAGAGGTCCCCTACAAGAGAATACGGAATACTCAGAGGAGGACAAACGCAAAAAACTTTTTCTCACACGAAGCCACAAAGCACACCAGGAAAAGCAGAACTGAATAGAAGAAATAATGTTTTATGTCCTGGCTAACTCTGTGATCTCCGCGCCTTTGTGAGAGATAAGTTTTTTGCTTTCCTTTACGGCTAAACAAGAGTAGAGTCGGTGTTTATAGCCAGGAATAAGTGGCTTCGCTGAACGGAAATCTTAACCAGGATACGGTGCAGGGAGAAGGAATACCATGAAGTACATCATTCTCATAGGCGACGGCATGTCGGACCATCCGGTGGAAGAGTTGGGCGGCAAGACGCCGCTCCAGTTCGCAAAGACGCCAAATATGGACCGTCTAGCGGGGGAGGGGACACTGGGCCTCGTTAAGACGGTTCCCGACGGCTATCCGCCGGGCAGCGATGTGGCAAACCTCTCTATCCTTGGATACGACCCGGCAGAGTACTACACCGGCAGGTCTCCCCTTGAGGCGGCGAGCATTGGCGTCACTCTCGGAGATGATGACCTCTCGCTCAGATGCAACTTCGTGAATATTGCCGAAGAGGGCGGCATCTCTATCATGGGTGACTACAGCGCGGGGCATGTCACCACCGATGAGGCGAAGGAGCTCATCCTGGCGCTGGACAGTGAGCTTTCGGGGGAGGGGATAAGGTTCTACCCTGGCGTCAGTTACCGCCACCTGCTGGTCTGGACTGGAGGGCCTGACGGCCTTGATACGACTCCGCCCCACGATATCTCTGGACGGCCTGTTGAAGGACACCTTCCGAAGGGTGATGGGGCCAGGAGGCTTGTTGAATTGATGGATAAGGCGAGGGAAGTCTTGGATGATCATCCAGTCAATCTGAAACGTGTACGAGACGGTAAGGTAGCCGCAAACGCCATCTGGCTCTGGGGGGAGGGGAGAAGGCCCGCAATGCCGACGATTAGTGAGCGCTTCGGGATTGAGGGGGCTATCATCTCCGCTGTTGACCTCATGAAAGGGCTCGGCATCTATGCCGGACTCAAGGTCGTGGATGTCCCGGGAGCAACCGGCTACCTCGATACCAACTACGCTGGAAAGGTTGAGTACGGTCTCAGAGAACTCAGGGAGATGGACCTCCTCTGCATCCATGTGGAGGCCCCCGATGAGGCTGGCCATCAGGGTAAGGTAAAGGAGAAGGTTCAAGCCATTGAGGATTTCGATGAGAAAATCGTGGGGAAAATCGTTGATGCTGTCCAGAATTCGTACAATTATCGGCTGCTCATCCTCTGTGATCATCCAACGCCCGTAAAATTGATGACCCATGTCAGTGAAGCAGTTCCCTTTATCGTATATCCAGGCTTTGGCGATAGTGCGGGCAAGGGGTACGGTTACAACGAAGCAGACGCCCACTCCACCGGATGCTCTGTCGATGAGGGGCACCAACTCCTTTCGATGGTCATTGCCGGAGGTGAAGGGCGGGGGTAGTTCTGCCGTCACATCACTGTTTACGAAACCATCTTTATTGCTACCCGTAACCTGTCTGCGCCAGTCAATAAACGCCCTCCCAGGTCGTCTTCACCTGCCTTATGGAACCCCCTGGCGCAATGTCCCTGCCTGACGAAACAACTTGTTAAATTACAAATAGTTAGCTGAAATAAAGAGCTTGACAAGGTGTAGAATCTATATTATAGACTGTAGAAAAATATTCTTATAAACATACTGGCAAGGAAAGGCGCTATGACTACAGCTGAGGTTCTTAAAAGGACTGGAATTCCACGGCATAAGCTATACTATCTTGAACAGAAGGCGTATATAAAACCGAGACGTATCCCTATGGGCGATCTCGAAGCAAGGGAGTATACTCCTGATGATGTGAGAAAGATAGAACTTGTCTGGAAGTATCTGCAAATGGGTTTTAAGCACAAGGTTGCCTGGGAGAAGACTCTCAGTGAGATGGATGATGGTCAGATAGACCTCAACTTCACGAGCGCCACTCGACGGGAGGAGTAATGTACGAAGAGTCCTGCTTCTGCAACGACAAGCTGTTTCATATCGCACCGGATATTGCTACAACAACTTAAGGAGGTGGCAAATTGAGTACTTTGACAGGAGCAGCAAGGTGGGTAACGATCTCGCTTTTACTTCCATTCACCTTCGTCTTTACATTACAGACAGGGAGCGCTGCGGCCCAGCAACCGTCTGATGATGGGAGAATTATCAAGAGGGTGAAGATAGTGGCGCCGAAGGTGACTGGCGAGAGTGGGAGCAAGCCTACTCCTGTTGACAAAAAAATAACGGTAAAACCTCCTGCACCCAAGCCTGTAGTAAAAAAACCTGTCATCAAGCCTCTCCAGAAGAGGGTTGTCAAGAAAACGCCCAAGAAACGTGTTAAGACGGTGAAGCCTGCAAAAAGGGCGCAAAAGAGAGTCAAATCTGCAAAGAGGTCTGCAATACCAACGAGTGTGAGGGGAGGGCAGTGGGCAATTAATGTAGCCTCTTATGTGTCAAAGGAGGATGCCACAGAGTATAAAAAAAAGTTGCAGGGCGCCGGATACGACGCCTACACGGTTGAGTTTTCTCAGAAAGAGATCGTCTGGCACCGCTTGAGAGTCGGTTTTTATTCCACCAGAGATGATGCAAAGAGGGTCGCACAACAACTAGGGAAACAATTCCATATTGACGATGTGTGGGTAGTGAAGCCGTCAGCCAGTGAGGTGAGCACATACAGAAAATAACTTGAACTCTCCCGGCAAAAACATTAGAATGGCTCTATGAAATTGGCAGATCAAAAGGAGCGATACGTCTTTCTGGAAACCTTTGGATGCCAGATGAATGACAATGATTCCGAGAGGATCCTGGGCTATCTTGCCGCCATTAATTACCGCGCCACAAGCGATCCGGAGAGAGCCGACCTCATCCTCCTCAATACGTGCAGTATCAGGGAGAAAGCGGAGCACAAGGTATACAGCGCCCTCGGCAGGTACAGGGCTCTGAAAGAGCGAAGGCCGGGTACGATACTCGGTGTCGGCGGATGTGTTGGACAGCAGCAGGGTAGCCGACTACTGAAGAGGCTCGGCTACCTTGACATCGTTTTTGGCACCGGATCAATCCACCGCCTTCCGGAACTTATCAATAATATCAGCAATCATCGCGGCCAGCAGGAGGCGACTGAACTCACCAATACTCTCGATCCTGATGAATTTGCTGTCGCCCCCTATCGCAACTCTCCTGTTAAGGCATTTGTTACAATCATGCGGGGATGCAACAACTTCTGTTCCTACTGTATCGTACCCTATGTCAGGGGGAGGGAGGTTAGCCGCAGCGCCGCCGATATTCTTGACGAGGTTCGCACTCTTGCTGCTTCGGGTGTGAAGGAGGTGGCTCTCATAGGCCAGAATGTTAACTCCTACGGCAATGGTGGAGAAATCTCTTTCCCGACTCTCATGGAGATGGTTTGTGAGATTGACGGCATCGAGCGACTCCGTTTTACCACCTCTCATCCTAAAGACCTCTCAAAGAAGTTGATCGAACTTATTGCCGATGAAGATAAGGTCTGCGGTCATCTGCACCTTCCCGTTCAGTCAGGCTCCAACGCTGTTCTGGAGAAGATGGGCAGGGGGTATAGACGGGAGGAGTACCTTGCGAAGATTGACCTGCTGAGGGGACTCTCTCCTCAGATAGCCATTACGACCGATATTATTGTTGGTTTCCCCGGTGAGACAGAGGCGGATTTCAACGATACGGTAACACTCCTTGAGACGGTAGAGTACGACAACATATTCTCTTTTAAATACTCACCTCGTCCGATGACAAAGGCTATCAGACTGGATGGCGAGATAGAGGATGATGTGAAGAGGGTTCGTCTCGCCCGTGTACAACAGCTCCAGAGCCAGATCACTCTCAAGAAAAACCGTGCTCTCATCGGGCGTAAGATTGAGGTTCTCGTAGAGGGGAGGGCCAAGGTGGGCGATGGTTGTATGACAGGACGTACACCGTGCAACAGGGTGGTGAATTTTACAGGGAGCGAGGATTTGGTTGGCAAGGTGATTGCCATGACCGTACAGGATGGCTCCCTTAACTCCCTGAAGGGTGTAGCAGCGGAGGCAGTGAGATGTTGATTAAAATGAAGGTATACGGCCTTACCATGGATCCCTACACCAACGCTCCTATCGTTATCCTCAAGGACTCGGATAACAATAATACCCTTCCCATCTGGATTGGCATCCTTGAGGCCAGCGCCATTGCAACCGAGTTGGAGGATATCCATCCTACAAGACCCATGACACACGACCTGTTAAAAAATATCCTTGGAAAGGTGAGCGCAGGAATAACGAGAATTGTTGTAACCGACATCAAGGATAATGTCTACTATGCATCTATCTATATGTCCATGGGTAGTGAGGAGCACACCATAGACGCGAGACCCAGTGACGCGATAGCCGTAGCCCTTCGCACCGATTCGCCTATCTTTGTCGACGAACAGGTATTTGACAAATCGAAGAGGATGTTCTTCGAAGAGCATAAATCGTCCGGCACAGATGATTCCAGCAAATGGGAGGAGATACTTGAGACCCTCTCGCCTGAGGATTTTGGCAAATACAAGATGTAATGGCGCTCTACAAGAACTTTTCTCGCCTCTCAACTCCCTTCCCTACAATCTTCATGTGTTGTCAACAAATATAACAGTTGCCCTAACACTCTGTCGGACTTGACCGACGTATCCGCTTTTGTGATGCTTAAAATCTATGTGATTCTCTGCACTGTAAGCGTCTAAATAACCGCATCTTCCTGTAAAGATGGAAATATGCCATGCTCA